>NZ_KV803756.1:27145-30988 GCF_001811125.1 Anaerococcus sp. HMSC068A02
ATATTGTTCGAATTAAATCTATAGTCGGTCTGTCTAATATTCTCTTTAAGGAGAAGTGATAGATGATTAGGTTAATACCATAGACGACTAGTGAAAATCCTAGGAAGCTTTTGTAGTCATAATATTTTATTAAAGTACTCATTCTTAAATCAGGGACTATTAATGATATTGCCAACATAACTCCTAAGCTCACCATAATAGAAATTATAAAAGATTTTACCTGTTCTTCAATAAATTCCTTTTGATAGATGTTCTTTAACTCATCTACATCCATACCACAAGAATAAAGACTTCCGATTTCTTTTTTTCTGCTCATTAGACTTAAATTAATGGACGAGTAGCCGTTTGTAATATTTAATACAAAGATGAGCGATGCTATTCCTATTACAAATTTTATGAAACTTTTCACTTCCTTATATTCATTTTTTGCGATTTCTTCACCTATTTTGATATTAAATCTATCATCAGGTGAAATTTGTTCTCCTATCATGGCCTCTACATATTCTTTTACATCTTTGGTATCAGAATCTTTTATCTTCATATTTAAAGTATAGGCATATTCTGTATATTTCTCATCACCTGATTCTTCCATAAGTTTAAAATAAGTGTCAAAATCTGTATAAACTTTTACATCAAAGGGCATTGTTCTCGACTTATATTTTCCCAAATCTGTTATTGTCTTTGAAATTTTAATAGTCTTATTATAATCATTTTCAAAGTTAATATCTAAAATCTGTGGATTTTTGAAATATGGAATTCTCTTTGCCTTAGCTATTGGAATAGAAGAATCTTCTTGAATTGTATTATAGAGGACAAATTCACCCTTCTTTCCTCCAAGTTCTTTTAAGTCTTTTTCTTCTAAGGCGATGATAAATCCATCCATGCCCTCTGCCTTATATTTTTTTATATTCTTTTTCGCTTCATCCTCTAATCCAGCTGCCTTTGCTTTTTTTGAGAATTCGTTAGTGTTTTCAACTTGAACATATTTATCTTTTGAAATATAAGACTTGTCGTTAGGAATTTTATCTACAATTTCTTTTAATATTTTTGGGACTTGATTCTTTTCACTAAAATAATCAACGGAAAAATTATAGCCATCATCGTAACGAGAAAAATCTCTGTAGTATGTTGAGATGCCTATGATGATTATAAACACCGAAATGATAATTATTCCTATTGCGGAAATATATCTCTGTGATTTTATTGAAGCTAAGTTGTTGAGTTTTAATTCCTTCCAAAAATCTTTTGCTCTTTTCTTCTTTGATTTTGAAAAATCTATATTTCCTCTTATACCGTCTATAATATTTATTTTTGAAATCTTTTTCGCAGGGGATTTAATGGCTAATGCTACAATCACAAAGGAAACAAAAAGTATTGCTAAACTTAGTAAGGGATTAAATTTTATAACTTCAAAGGCACTTATCACTTCACCTTTTGTTATGTTTTTATACAAACAATACATAAAGAAAAATCCTGCAATATGTCCTAAAAGTATTGGAATTGCAGTTGTAACAAGTCCTTCTTTTAGAAGTAACAGATAAATTTGTCCATTGGTAGATCCTATAGACTTGTAAATGGAAAGCTCTCTAATCTTCCTAAGCCCCCAAACCCAAAAGATGTTTTTTATAAAAAACACAAAGATCGCTATACATCCAAGAACTGATAGAATAGTAACAGCCTTTTTCATTATGTTTTGTAAGAGTTCGTTTTCTAATCCATAATAGTTTATAAGACTTTTAGAAAATTCTAAATGAACATCTTTACCAAGTATCTTATTTATTTCATTTTGTATCTTATCTCTATTTTGGTAAGCTTCTTCAAATGAATGAAATTTTACAAATGTTCTGAAAGTAGACATTTTATCTTGTAGCCCTAAGGCAAAATTTAATTTACTGTACTTGTTGTAGACATCTCCGTAAACACCGACTAAAGTAAAACTTTTAGAAGCTTGGCTCTCAAATTTTTCCCTGCCAGTATTTGCACTTGTGGGACCTATCTCTTCGCCATTTAAAAACCTTTTGCCTAAATCAAGTTCTAGCTTGTCGCCTATTTTAAGTTTATTTTTCTTTACGAGGCTTTCAGATAGTACAATTTCATCTTCCTTTGTAGCAAATCTGCCGTCAACAATTCTTGAATACTCTCTCATCTTATTGATTGCTTTGTCTTGGTAGTTTATAACCACTAAATCGTCAGCAAGTTTTCCGTTGTCAGGATTAAGAGACATTTTCCCGACCAAATCTATATCTTCAAAGGACTTTAATTTTTCAAGGTCTTCAATTGAGAGTTCTTCTTTAATCTCCCCATGATAAAAACTTGAAGCCATGTAATAACCATAGTTAGCCTTCATATCTGTATATCCGTAATAAAAAATTACAGTAAAAAACAGACTTACAATAAATAATGAGATGAAAATAGGAAAATTCTTCTTATTCATTTCTTTCATCTCCCACAATTTTTCCATCGACTATTGTAACAATTCGATTTGCTTGTAAGGCTATTTCTTCGTCATGGGTGATTAGGATAATCGTCTGTTTTAAGCTTCTATTGAAGTATTTAAAGATTTCTATCATTTCCTTAGAATTTTTCCTGTCCAAATTACCTGTTGGTTCATCAGCTAATATTATAGATGGATTGTAGATAAGACTTCTAGCTATGGCAACTCTCTGTTGCTGACCTCCTGATAATTCACTTGGAAAAGAGTCAAGTTTACTTTCTATACCCAGTTTTTTTACTATATCTGAAAATTCATCTTGATTGATTTTTCTTTTATCAAGTTTTAATGGAAGTTCTATATTGTGACGAACCGTTAAGTTGGGAATCAAATTATAAAATTGATAAATTAGTCCGACTTTTCTTCTTCTAAAGTAGGCTAATTCTTTTGAGGAATACTTTGAGATGTCGTTACCATCTATATAAACCTTGCCATCATCTGGGCTATCTACTCCTCCTATGATATGTAGGAGGGTTGATTTACCAGATCCACTCGGCCCTACAATGGCAACAAATTCTCCTCTTTCAATTTCAAGGTTAACACCGTCTAAGGCAATGACCTTAGAATTACCATCGCCATATTCTTTTCTTAGGTTTTCTACTTTTAAAATTTCCATACTTTCCTCCTTAATTTAAGGTAAGTATATAAAAGTAAAGTGATTTTTAGGTGACATTGTAAAATTTAATTTCAAATCTTGCTCCACCACCAATATTTGAAACAGAAATTTCTCCGTTGTTTTTTTCGACAATTGTCTTTGCCATAGCAAGGCCAATTCCAAAACCATTTGAGTCGGGCGTTTTATAAAAGCGTTTAAAGATTTTTTTCATATTCTCTTTTTCTATTCCTCCGCCATTGTCTTCAATGATTAAGCTAGTATAGAGGGGATTTTTATATGATGAGACCACGATTTTATCACAAGTCGGTCTATTGTCAGCATTTTTCATAATATTAATGAGAGCTTCTGCCAGCCAATAAAAATCTCCAATGATGCTATTTTCTTTTAAATCCGTTCTCTTTTCTATCTTTATAGATTTCTTTAAATTCAAACTATCTAAGGCATAATCTACTAATTCATCTAAACAAATTTGTTCTTTTTTCATTAAATCTTTGTTTGCATCAAGGCTTGATAGTTTGAGTAAAATATCTGATAGAGAGGTTAATCTGATTGTTTGCTTTTTTAAAATTCCTATATCATCATTATCTGAAAAGTCCATCTCCAAATTTTCTATGGAAAAAAGCATAGATGTGATGGGAGTTTTTATTTGATGGGCGATATCTTCTAGGTATTCAATTTGCTTTTCGCTATTTTTAGTGGTCGTCTCTTTGGCTTCTACTATTTCTATAAAAAGCTT
>NZ_KV803756.1:31088-35763 GCF_001811125.1 Anaerococcus sp. HMSC068A02
ATATATATAGCATCTCAATCCATCCTATATCCAATTCCTCTAACAGTAGAAATTACTTCTTTATCAAGTTTTTCTCTGATTCTCTTAATAGTTGATGTAAGGGTATTATCATTTACAAACTTATCCCTATCTTCCCAAAACATTTCAAGCAGCTGACTTCTGGTATAAACTCTGTGGGGGTTTTTGATAAATAAGACTAGGATTTCATATTCAAGAGAAGTTAGGTCTATTTGATTAGCTTTAAAATAAACTTTTGATTCTTTTAAATCTATTTTGATATCCTTGTAAGTAAGGATTTTGTCTTGAGTTAAAGGTATTGTCCTTAAAACGGCATCAATTCTAGCCCTTAATATGGCAAGGGAAAATGGTTTAGTTAAATAGTCATCTGCTCCTTGATCTAGGGCTTTAACTATAAAATCTTCATCATTTTTAACAGTAGTAACTATAATTCTAATATCTTTATCTTTTAATTTTTCAATTAAATACTGACCGTCTTTATCTGGTAGATTTATGTCTAATAGTGCCACGTCCATATCTACATTCATCTTATAGGTCGCTTCGTAAAAAGATGATGCAATCTCTACCTCATAACCATTATTAACCAAATACTTTTCCATTTGTAACGCTATCTCTTTATTATCTTCTATGATTAAAATATTTTTCATTCTTATCCTCTTAATTAAATTTTAATAGTCATATTCACAGTATACCATTAATAATGTAGTAAATTAATCAAAATTAATTGTAATATAAAATTAATAAAAAAGACCTACTATCTCTTTGAGAAGAACTTCATGGTCCAGAAATTTTAAAACATGGAAATAATATCAAGTGGACAACTGATGAGAAATTAGAAATAGTAAGCAAAGTGCTAGCAGGAAAACAATAAGGTCTGTAGCAATTGAAATCGGTATTAATCCTGGATAACTTTATTCATGGGTTAACAATTACAAAATTTATGGATATATATGAGATTTATGCTTTAATACCTCAATTCCATGTGTTTCTACTAAATTATTCCATCTTCTTATGTAGTTACGGAAGTAATATTTGTCGATACCTCTAGGTGTATCAGACCATTACCTTGTTTGTATAATTCTATACAGTTCTTTCTAAACCCATAGATATATTTCATAAAAATACCCTCCTTACTGGTTTGTCCAGTAAAGAGGGTACATATCATGTCAGGATTTAGGTTGATACACAAAATTATTTACAGACCCAACTTCATTTGATTTATTTATGCATGAACTTAGTTTGGTTTAGGTGTCGCAATATTATTTGCAATTCATCATTTATTTAACCTATTACTTGCACTATATATGGCTCTTTTAATTTTCCTACAATGAAAGTTATCCCTTCTGATTTTTCAATATTCCTATTCATAAGCTTTTTTTGTCTAACCAGTGCATGTGTACATGAGTTCCCAAAACAACAATCTTTATAAATTCCGCCCTTTGCAAATGTTTCAAATATTGATGATAATTCACTATCTTCAATATCTTCATTGCTTATATAAAAATCAGAAAACACATAGGCTGCATTTTCTTTTTTTGTACCACTAACAATTTCAGGCATAAGTTCAGTTGGATAATTCAATATTTTTCTCGTTCTTGGTAAAATTCGTTCATAGATATTTTGAATTTTTTTCCTAATAGATTATATATGAGATAATCTTTGCCTGAAATATTTATTTTTTCTTTTTTATTTATTAGGTTAATGTTGTAAGTTGAATCTTTGTATTGATTTTTTATATATGGGATAATTTTTTCGTCTTTTATTTTTATATTTAAAAGTATTTCTTTTTCGTTTGCCTTATTGTGATTTCTTCTAGGCTATTTTGATATTTTTTTGTAATATCTTTTGTGATTTCTTCTATTTCTTCTATCTGTCTACTTCCATCACCCGTGATGGATTTTTAAATATTCTTTTTTATTATTTCTTTTAATTTAATGCTTTTAGATATCCCTGCATTTAGAGCTGTAGACAATACTTGAAAGTGTGTATTTGCTTGAATTAATTCTTCTCTTTCCTTTGCTATTTACCATATTAGATCGTCTATCCATTTCTTCTTGGACTCGCATAAATATTTCTTTAGATATAATAGAAAAATAGCTTTTAAGATTTCTTTAAAATATCCTAAAAGCCACCTGTTTCAACACTTTTATATCTTGTCATTCTATTTCATTGACATCAATACCACACTCTCAAGCGTTTTAAAGTATAGAAAACCATTTATTTTACCACGATTGAATGAGCCTTGATATTACACTAAAAATAACATAGGAAATAGTACAAAACATCTGACTATCTACCATCTTTCTTAATTTTATTGTAACTCTTAATGAGTATCGTCTTTTTCTGATTGTTCTTGCACAAATTTGATGCTATTTTGAATATATTCTTTCTCCTTTTCTGTTGCAACTTCTTCTAACTGTTTAAATAAAGCAATACATTCATTTCGTTTACCTAATACATTAAATGCAGTTGCAATATTGAGATACCATATCATTTCATCCTGCATTTCTTTAGGTTTCGTATCTATTGCAAGAAGTTTTTCTAAAAAGATTTCTCCGTTTTTGTTTTCTTGATATTCTTTTACAATATCGTTATTCAGTTTTCTGAATTGACGTCCTCTAAGCATTAAAATAAAGAATACAGTAAAGAAATAAACAATAGAAATAACGGCAATACCACCAACGATAATGACTAAAAAACTAATTGTTGATTTTACATATGGAGCTATGTTCACATAAATAAATAGCAGTACCGCCCAAAATAGCAAGGCCAATCGGATAAGCCATTTATCTCTTTTTTCATATATTGCTCTTTTATTTTTTAGATTTTCGGGTTCGTAAATCATTTTATTTCACTCCTTTATTGCCACATCACTCAGAATTTGTTTTACTGAGTTCTACAAACTGGAATTTGAATTATTGATTATTTTAAGAAAATTTTTAGAAATTTATCAGTGTTAACTTTCCTCTGATTATAGCTTTCTATTTTGCTCTAACAGCATCAATTCTTCATCTGTTAATACGTTACCATTCATTGTTATTTTCCTCCTTGCTCAACACTGCCACGTATTTCAATATCAAATTCTTGACCTTTGCGAACAGTTCCAAGCGCAAATGCTATTCTTCCTTCCCTTACCTCCGAAAAATCCTTATGTTCAGAAGATGTAAACCTTTCGTTTCTACACACTTCCACCCACGGACCGCCATAAAACTTATTTTCTTTCATCCACGTAAAAAACTCTGTCGTAAATTTCATCAGTTCATCATCCGTTTTACAAATCTCATCCGAGATAAGGATGTAAGCCCCTATCCTTGAAATAGTGTGCTGCATTAAAAAATCTTCATTCAATTTTGTAAGTTCTTCCGTCTTCACATCTCCAACATCAAGACTCGATACATACACACGAAACTGTTCTTCCGGCAAAAACTCCGCACAATGTTTATTAAGCAACTTTTCAAATTCAATTCGTACTGCAAAATCCAAATAGTCGTCCTCATAATTTCCATCCTTTTTCGACACTTCAACCGTATCAATTTCCGGGTCATATCCGTCGGGAACAATCAATATGCGCGCTTCCTTATCCAGCAGTTCCGGATGATGATAGGCAATATATGTAAAATGCACTCCATACGGCGCATATTTCTCATTTACATATGTCAGCATATAGTCCGCCATACTAAGATAAATCTTTTGTTTGCCGGTAAGTTGGCTGTAATCAAGCGGAAGTTCTTCCTTTGTTAATATCTCTTTCTGCTGGTCGGTTAAAACCACATTCTGGTCCTTTGTTTCCGTATTGTTTGTGTAATTCGCACTCATTCTGCACCCCCCCCTAAACATAATATCATTATAAATATTGCTACAATTCCTATGCCACGCTTAAACATTTGCATTTTCCTCCTCCGTTGGGGAATTAAAATATTACTTTTTATGGTACTTTCATCAAACAGACCATAACTATAGTTTTACCACATATTATTTTTATGCTATACAAAAAATATATCTAATTAAAAATGCTACGATCAATACCCTTAATATGTTATAGGTCATTAAATTCATCCGCGTCGAGTTAAAGACTTTGTATACTCTCTTGTAATTATTGTCATAATGATAATTGCAAAATAAACAAATTTCTCCAATAATCCACTCACTTTTTCAAAATAAATAAATTGTTGATTTATTTCTTCGTCAAACAATATTACTTGATTTTATCTTCTACATATATCATAAATGCTAGTAATTTTTTTGTTCATTCTGCACTTCTATCATCCAAACAGTACATCTTTTTGATTTGCTTATATTTTGCCTCACTTTCAGCACTTGTCAAATCCAGCTATATTTTAACACTTATGTGTTTATCGACATCAAGTTTAGACAAAAGTGCTACCGTCTCAACATTATCTTTATTGTCCAAACTAAAGTCAATGTCATAATCTATAAGCGGAAGCTTGAAAACAACCGATTTTATCCAAGTTCCATTTTTAGGTTTTTCATCATAAATCTGAATTTCTTCTATCAATTCATTGAGCAATCTCTTTTTGTCGATATCTGAAAGGACTGTATAAAGGCTATTAAAATTAACAAGTATTTTATAAATATTATCAGAAGTTATTTTTTCTTCAAGGATCGCCTCTTTCCTTTTTCTGCTATCATTTAACTG
>NZ_KV803757.1:0-212 GCF_001811125.1 Anaerococcus sp. HMSC068A02
ATCATCTTTTGAAATCCCTCTCTATCAAAGGTCGTTCCGCTTACTCCATCATCGGTATAGTGATAGATATTTACAAAACCGTTTCTTTTCGCATAGCTTTCAAGCAGCTGTTTTTGATTGGTGATGGAATTGCTTTCTCCTTGCATTTCATCATCACGACTTAAACGCTCATAAAGTGCCGTTTGTCCTGTTCTTTTCGTATTTGACATGAG
>NZ_KV803757.1:312-4562 GCF_001811125.1 Anaerococcus sp. HMSC068A02
TCCTTTCCAAGTTTTTATTATTTTCTCTGTCCCTAAGAGGTTAATCCTTTAGGGTCTGTTACTACATAAGAAGAGTGCATTTGCATTAGATTTGGCTTTACATAAAATCTTGTCTTGCCTGATCCAGAACCACCTATTACTAATACATTTTTATTTCTAGCATATTTAGGATTTTTAGGTCTTGAATTCATTGTAAGTCTTTCAGTATTAGTTATAAGAACATTGTTTTCAAACTTAGGGTCAATATATGGAGCAATATCCTTACTTTCTCCCCATCTTGCAGATCCATATTCCTTGCCTTGCCTATATTTCTTTTTATTTTTACCTTTACTATAAACAATTAGCTTAACAAGACCAGCAACTGAAATACCTACTAACAAGTCCCTTGGATTAATACTTGGTATATAAGATAAAGTTCCTATATCAGAAATTCCCACCATTAATCTATCAATAATATCTCCTCCTACATAAGAATTTATGTGCTTAGAAAAGATATTTCCAATGTAGCAAAATGATAAATAAGGAATGTTTGCTAATATAAATTTCTTTGGGTTGTCTATTTTAATTAAGTTTTTAATATCAGAAAGAATGGCTTCTAATACCTTATTCATCGTAGAAACCTTCACTATCTAATAAAATTAGTAGGTAGTGTCTTCCCTTTGGTGTTATAAATGTTTGTATGCCTACAAGTGTACCTAGTGGATCAACCCATTCTTTTACTTCAAAATATCCCTTGTTCTTATCTGCATAAGGTAAGAGTTTCTTTTTCTTATCTCTATAAATTAATCCCTTATCCATTAAAAAACTTATAAATTGATTTTGTGGTATTCCTAACTCTTTGGCAGTATTTCTAAAGTTTGTAAGTAGGTTATAATCTACTAATTTGTCATAATAATCTGCCTTTGGTCTTAATTCGTCAATTTCTTCTTCTCTTTCGGCAATAATTCTATTGGCTACCAGAATTGCATCTGCAAGTAGCTCTTCGTTAGTTTTCTTTTCTTGACCAGCTATATATCCTCCATTTTTTCTAATACTTGGTAAGACTTCTCTCGTTACCCAAGCTTTGAATATTTTTGCTTGTGGTAATTTTGATGAGAGGATAAGTGAATACAAACCTGATTCGTTAATTATTGAAATATTCTGTATTCCTCCCGGGGTGTTCCATTTCGTTACACCCTTATCTTCCTCATCTACATGGTCATAAACAGCTTTTCTTGGATTGACATATCCCAACATAGTTGCTACTTCATTTGCTATAAAGAAAAACTCACCGTCTTTTTCTATAACAGTGAGTTTCCCAAAATTCTTATTTTCAAATGTTTTTAAATTACTTATCATAAGCTTTGCTCCTTATGTTTATTTTTAACCTTATCTTTGCTGATAGTGTCCTTAGCCATATCTTTAAACTTATTTATAGTCTTCGTTATTGAATCTTTTCTATCGGCCTTTCTTTCAGAAGCCTTAACTGCTTTTTTAAAGGCATGTTCCATTACCTTTATATCCTTAGATTGAAAAAACACAGAGTGGTTACCAGTTTCCTTATCTTTCATAACAGAAAACTTCACTCCGTGTTTGTTTAAAATTTTCTTTAGTTCTTTTAACTCAGGATCCTTTAGGTTAATTTCTTCTAACTGTCCCTTTTTAACCATATCTTTTAGCTTTACTTCTTCTCCGTTATTTTTTATTACATTTTTCAAACCTCCTTGTTCTTCTATTTGTTTGTGAACTTTCTTTAAGGCATCAAGAATTGCTTTACTTGTTGCTTTTGCAAGTCTTACTTCAAGATTAAGACTTGACCTGGATACTTCTTCATTAATCATCTATTCCACCTCCATATAAAAGTAACTCTTTGTATTTTCTTAACTTCTCTTGTTGAATTTTTCTTCTAAAATCTTCTCCCGTAACTTTAACTGGTATTGTCATTTCAAGTATTCTTGAATATATTCTCTGATACTCAAGTTCAATATTAGGATTTTGAATAATTTCTAATGATAAATTTGTAGTAAAAATTGTCGGCCTACCCTTTAAGTATCTTGAGTTTATAATGTTATATACTTGCTCTCTTGCATAAGATGTATCCCTTTCAATTCCAAGGTCATCTAAGATTAATAAAGGAATATTAGATAGGTTACTTATTATTTCATTTGAATCAACCTTAAATGCAGATTTTTGTATTTGATTTATAACCTGAGATAAATTCATAATCTTAACTTTAACTTGTTCTCTTTCAATTAATTCATTTGCAATAGAACAAGCAAGATAAGTCTTTCCACTGCCAACATCTCCATAAAATAAAAGTCCAACATTGTCTTCCTTCATTTGCTCAAAACTCTTGGCATAATTGTAAGCAACCTTGTAAGCTTGACCTTTTTCATTTAAGAATCTCTCAAAAGTATATTGGTGTTGGTTTGGCGATGAAAAACAATCTCTTTTTAGCGATGATATTCTCGTTAATATTTCTCTTTCTGAATTTTTCTTATCTCTTTTTATT
Organism: Anaerococcus sp. HMSC068A02; assembly: GCF_001811125.1. Taxonomy (NCBI): domain Bacteria; kingdom Bacillati; phylum Bacillota; class Tissierellia; order Tissierellales; family Peptoniphilaceae; genus Anaerococcus; species Anaerococcus sp. HMSC068A02. The sequence goes on from NZ_KV803757.1 coordinate 2,804, forward strand.
TCACATTCACATTTAATTCTTGGAATAAACTTTGTAAATCCAAGGTCAAGTAATTCTCCATCGACTCTTTTACCGCATACCTTGCAATAGATATGCCCATTTCTTTCAATATCATTTTCTCTTAATACAAAATCTTTTAAGCTCTTCATAAACTCTCTCCTATATCGTAATTCATTTTCCTTGTTGTATTATCATTAATGTTTTTTGCCTGATCATTAAGATACCAATTGATTATCGTTGCCTTGTGGTCTTGATATTCTCTGTTATTTGCTTTCATATAAGACGAGAGCCTATCAATGTATGCACTAATTCTACTTCCTAACTCATTTGTTAAGTCCTTGTATTCTTCATCAGTCAAAAATATATTTTTATATATTCCATAAGGCTTTTGCCCTTTACTAAAATCATTCTTTCTTAACTCATTATTACTAATATTGTTATAGTTACTTTCCGATTTTCGAAAATCTTGATTTTCGATATTCGAATCTCTTGAATTTCGATTATCGAACTTCTGGAATTTTGTTTTTCGAAATTCTTGATTTTTAAATTTCGTATTATTAAATATGCTCATAAAGTCTTTAACATAGATTCTGTTAGGCTTTCCAAGTCCTTGTCTTTTCTTTTCAATCAGTCCTATCCCTGATTTAATATCAAGCTCAGCTATTAATTTATTTGCTTTTTCACTCGCACAATTAAATTGATCTTTTATACTTTCTATTGTGTAGTAAATAAAGACTTTTCCATCTTCATCTATCCATCCATTTTTATATGAAAGACCCATTCGATTAAGCATATATGAATACAAAACTTTAGCTTCAATAGAAATGCTATCAAAAATTTCATCTTCCATTAATACCATAGGCAACCTAATGAAGTTATACATCTCAGATTGCCTATTATAGAAATAATCAAAATTCATCTTTACCTCCTTTCTGTGAAATAAAAAAGACGACAGAATTATTACTTTCTATCGTCTACGATTGTCTAATATTTATTTTTCTTTAAATTGATTTTATTGTATAGTTTAATAATTCTAATAATCCAATAACATATATACCTAATTTAGGTAATCCAAATGGACTAAATAAAAATGCTAATATTAGTGCTTCAATTACAATTTGCTTGTCTCCTTGAAATATGCTAGCTAATCCAATTATAAAAATTAAAGTAGAAACTACGCTTAACAACGCAGTACTCAAACTTAATATGAAGGTTAAAAAAGCTATTAGCAAACTCAACACTAATCTTATCGGTAATAAAATTATTCTAATTATCCATCTCATACATACCCCTAAAAATTAAACTGGGATTCATAACAAACCCCAGTTTCATAATTAGCGTGTCCTTTAATATAATTTTGATCCTGCTGGAATATTATCATCCAACATTATTAAGTTAAGTTTTTCTTCTCCGTCGTACTCACAAATTGCAGATATAATCATACCTTCTGAGTCGATTCCCATCATCTTACGAGGAGGAAGATTACAAATTGCAAGCAATGTCTTTCCAATTAAGCTCTCTGCGCTGTAATATTCCTTAATACCAGATAAAATAACTCTTTCTTTTTCAGAACCATCATCTAATGTAAATTTCAAAAGTTTTTTTGACTTTGGAACTTCTTCGCAGTTCTTAACTTTTACAACTCTAAAATCAGATTTTGAGAAAGTTTCAAAATCAACCATATCTTCAAATAATGGTTCAACTTTCACTTTTGAAAAGTCGATTTTTTCTGTCGTAAGTTTGTCGTAAGTTTCGTAAG
>NZ_KV803757.1:4662-145459 GCF_001811125.1 Anaerococcus sp. HMSC068A02
TTTCTGCCTTTTCTAAGCCTATTGGCTTCATTGTTGGGAAAAGTAATACGTCTCTTATTGAACGTTGACCTGTTAATATCATTATTAATCTGTCAATTCCAATTCCAAGTCCACCTGTTGGAGGCATTCCTACTTCAAGAGCATTTACAAAATCGTAATCCATCATGTGAGCTTCATCATCGCCTGCTTCTCTTTTTGCAACTTGGTCTAAAAATCTTTGTTTTTGATCAACTGCATCGTTTAATTCTGAGAAGGCATTTGCAATTTCTGCTCCGTTTACAAAAGCTTCAAACCTATATGTTAGGCTTTCGTCATCATTTTTTCTTTTTGCAAGCGGAGATATTTCTACTGGATAATCAATTACAAATGTAGGTTGAATTAATTTATCTTCAACAAATTCATCAAAAAATTCTGCAATTATTTCTCCTCTTGTTGATTTTACTTCTACATTTTTCTCTTTAGCAATTTTTACTGCATCTTCATATTCTGTAATTTCGTTAAAATCCACTCCAGAATATTCTTTTACAGCATCAATCATAGAAATTCTTCTCCAAGGAGTTTTTAATTCGATTTCTTTTCCATCAAACTCTACAAGGGTAGTTCCTTTTACTTTGTTTGCTACTTCTTCTACCATTGTTTCTGTAATTTCCATCATATCTTCAAAATCGCCATAGGCTTGATATAATTCCATTGTTGTAAATTCTGGATTATGAGTTGCATCCATGCCTTCGTTTCTAAACATTCTGCCTATTTCATAAACCTTATCGAATCCACCAACAATTAATCTTTTTAAATAAAGCTCTGATGCAATTCTTAAATACATTCCAATATCCAAACTGTTGTGGTGGGTTATAAATGGTCTTGCACTTGCTCCACCTGCAATTGTATTTAATATTGGTGTTTCAACTTCCAAAAATCCTCTATTTTCTAAAAATTTTCTAATTTCAGAAATTATTTTACTTCTAAGTACAAAAACATCTTTTACTTCTGGATTTACAATTAAATCTACATATCTTTGTCTGTATCTAATATCTGTATCTTTTAGTCCGTGCCATTTTTCTGGTAAAATTTGCAAAGATTTTGTCAAAAGATCTGCGTGTTCTGTTTCTATAGAAATTTCGCCTTGATTTGTTTTGAAAACTTTTCCTTCTATTCCAATTATATCTCCAATATCATAGCCTTTTGTTTCTTTGAAATTATCTCCCATGATATTTTTACGATTTACAACTTGAATTTGTCCAAGAGAATCTTGAACATCCATAAAGCTCATATTGCCATGGCCACGTCTTGCCATAATTCTTCCAGCAACTCTTACGATTTTTCCTTCAAATTCTTCAAAATTATCTTTTATATCTTTGGATAGGCTTCTATTTCTAAAATTTACAATTTCATGTGGGTTTTTGCCGTCAGCTTTTAATTTTTCAAGCTTTTCCCTCCTAATTTGAAGCATTTCATTAAGGTCTTGATTTTTATTATCCATATTTACTCCTATCTTATTTCTTTAATAGTATAGTAGCATTTTCCATTTGGTGTAACAACTTCTACTTTATCGCCTTTTTTCTTTCCAAGTAAAGCTTCCCCAACAGGAGATTCATTTGAAATAAATCCTTCAAGTGGATTTGATTCAGCTGTTCCTACTATTTTATATTCCAAATCTTCATCAAATTCTTCATCGTGAATTAAAACTTTACTTCCTACGCTAACTTCATCTTTATTTGTAGAATCTTCAAAAGTTTTGGCATGTCTTATCATATCTTCAACTTTTGCAATTCTTGATTCGACTTCGCCTTGTTCGTTTTTAGCTTCATCGTAATCAGCATTTTCTGAAAGATCTCCAAAAGATCTTGCTTCTTTAATTTTTTCTGCTATTTCTGGTCTTCTTTTTGTCTTTAAATATTCTAGTTCGTCTTGTAATTTTTGTAGGTATTCTTTTGATAGAATTACTTCTTTTTGTTCTGTCATTTTATCATCCTTTCAGTGTGGATTTATATTTTTCTAAGGCATCCATCACTTCTTCAATTGTATTTAATTTATTAACCAAATCACGGATCTTGCTTGAGTTTTCAAGTCCTTTTATATACCATGATAGGTGTTTTCTCATCTGCGTTACTACCAATTTTTCTTTTTTATATTTTAATTCTAATTTGTATTGTTCTATAAGTTGGTCAATTATTTGTGTGGAAGATGGCTTTTCATAAAATCCCTTATTTATATAATCTTTTATTTCTTTAAATAAAAAAGGATTGCCCATTGCTCCTCTTGCAAGCATTACCCCATCGGCTTTTGTTTTATCAATTACTTTTACAAAATCTTCTACACAAAATATATCTCCATTTGCTATAACTGGAATTGAGAGATTTTCTTTTAATATTTTTATATGATTCCAATCAGCTTTTCCTGAATACATCTGTTCTTTTGTTCTTGCATGCAAAATCACATAATCTATTCCAGTATCTTGGGCAATTTTTCCTATTTCTAAATAATTTAAATTTTTTCCATCAATTCCTAATCTAAATTTGATATTTATTTTTTTGTCAGTAGATTTTCTCAAAGTCTTACAAATTTCTTCAACTAATTTTGGCTTTGCCATAAGGGCACTTCCTTCGCCGTTTTTTGTAATTTTTGCTACGGGACAGCCCATATTAAAAGAAATTTCTTTTGACTTTTCAATTGGATTTATTTTATCTTTTACTACTTTTTCAATTATGTCAGGTTTTGAACCAAAAATTTGTATGTTACAATTTTTTTCATTTTCAGAAATAAACAACAAATCGTCAGTTTTTTTATTGTCATAATAAAGAGCATTTACTGAAACCATTTCTGTAAAGGTTTTGTCTGCTCCGTATTTTTCTGCAATCAACCTAAAACCAACATCACTCACCCCAGCCAAGGGTGCCAACATTATTTGTTTATTTTTTAATTGTTCTCTCATAAATCAATCTTAAACCTTCTAAGGTTAGGTCATTTTCTACAATTTCGATGTATCTGGACTCTGATGCCAATAATTCAGAATATCCTCCAGTTGAAACTATATTTATTTCTTCTTTTGTTATTTTTTCTTTTTTTATAATTTCTTTTATCAACTGTTCTATTATTCCATCAATCAAACCAATATATCCAAAAACCATTCCAGCATTTATTGATTCTGATGTATTTTTTGCAATCGCTGATGATGGATCATGCAATTCGATTCTTGGAAGTTGAGCTGTTCTATCTATCAAAGCATCAAGACTTGTTTTGAGTCCTGGTGCAATAGATCCTCCCAAATATTGTCCATGTTTATTTACAACATCGAATGTTGATGCAGTTCCAAGATCAACTACTATAGTAGGTCCTCCATACATTTCGTAAGCTGCTACAGCATCTACTACCCTGTCAGCACCAACTTCTCTTGGATTATCATATTTTATATCAATTCCAGTTTTTGTGCCTATTCCTACAATCATAGCTTCTCTTCCAAAAAATTTTCTATTTGCAGATTGCCATGAATATAAAACATCGGGTGCTACTGATGATATTATTGTATCTTCTATATTATCTTTATCAATTTTATGAATTGCCAAAAAATTATATAGAATTTGAACTATTTCATCGCTTGTTACAATTTGATTTGTTGTAATTCTAAATTTTGTTTTTAATTTCTTTTTATTGTAAACGCCAATCACAGTGTTTGTATTGCCGACATCTACTACAAGTAGCATATATTCTCCTAAATTTTTATAATCTCAACATTAACTCTAATATGATACATCATCTTGTTTGATTTTTCAAGATTATTTACCTAATTTATATTTTCTTATTAGGGTATTTATTTGTTCAATATCTTCAAATTTAACTTGGACTGATTCTTGATTATCTTGATGGTCTTTTCTAGTAATTACTACCAAATTCCCACGTTCTTTATCAAAGCCCCATTTTTTTAATTCTTTGTAAGTATAAAATGAATCGTTTAATAAAATTCCATTTTCTCCAATATAAATTTTTGTTTTTGTATTTAGGAAAAATACTAAGCCCATAACTATCATTACAGATGCTGTCATAAGACCTGTTTGATTCTTCATTCTGATTCCTTGAAATAAATTTATAGCTCCTGTTACAATTAAAAGCCCAAACAAAATATATTCCATAGTTGATGATCTTTTTCCAAAACTTTTTACATCGCCTTGTAAATTTTTAACTGATTTTTTGCTTTTAAATAATTTAAATCCAAGCCATGCTATAAGTCCTACATAAATTAATATAATAAATTTGTCAAATTGTTTCATATTACCTCCTATTTTTATTTAAACTCAAAAAATAAGGCTTTTTTCAAAAAATGAAATAAAGCCAAATTTAATAAGATTTTAACATTTTTCTATCTTTATTTTACTCATAAACTTCTCTTTTTAAAACCCCAATAAAGGGTAGGTTTCTATACATTTGCATATAATCAAGTCCGTAGCCAACTACAAACTCATTTGGAATTTTAAAGCCAGACCAATCTGGTTTTATTTCTATTTCTCTTCTTTCTGGTTTATCAAGTAAGGTTATAATTTTTACAGAATTTGCTCCTCTTTTTATTAAAGACTCTTTCAAGGCATCTAATGTTCTTCCTGTATCAATTATATCTTCAACTAATAAAACTTCTTTTCCAGTAATATCTGTATCCAAATCTTTTATTATTTTTACATTTCCTGAAGATTGTGTGCCATTTTCGTAAGATGAAACATCCATAAATTCTAAAGTACAATCTAATTTAATATTTTTGGCAAGTTCAGCCATAAACATAATTGAACCTTTTAGAATTCCCACAAGTACAAGCTCATTTTTGTCTAAATAATATTCGTTTATTTGACCTGCAAGCTGTTTTATTCTTTTATTTAAACTTTCTTCATCAATTAGTACTTGGTCTATTACATCTTCTAAATCAATTTTCATAACTCCTCCACACTTACCATTAAAATATTCGTATCGTCATATTTTACTTTAAAATCCTCACTTCTTCTTTTTCCAACAATCCATGCTAGCTTGTTGTTTAAAAATAAAAGTGGAATTTTGTCCCTATCTTTTCTATCAATTTTTTCATCAATAAAGAAATCTTTGAGTTTTTTTCTTTTTCCATTTTTCATTGCTGTAAAATAATCGCCATTTACTCTATACCTGATTTTTATTGAAATATCATCTAAATTTTCCAAACTATAAAAAACTCTATTTTTTTTGCTAGAATTTTTATAAAAATCATAAGAAACAAGAGCTGTTTTAAATTTATAATTTCCAAAAATTTTCTTATCATTTAAATTCATATAGATTTCTTTTAAATTTTTTTCAATAGTTTTTCTTTTTATGTAAAAATCATAAGACCTATAATTTTTTTCAAAAATTAAATCATCTTTAATAATTTTTTTCCCATTTTCCAATGACCTTATTTTTATAAAATCGTCTATATTTGTTTTTGAAAAATCATTGATATTTCCATACAAAAATTCTACAGCCCTTCTTATAAGCCTTGCCTTCAACGCATCTGAAATTTCCTCAAATTCATTTTTATCAAAAGAAATATGGTTTTTATCTTTTTTTATAAGAATTTTTTCTAGCTTTTTGTCTTCAACTTTTCTTATAATTTTATAATCACTTTTTGCAATTTCTGATAAGGAAATTAAAGAATTTTTGAAATTCGGATTTATTTTTTCAATTTCTGGTATTATTTCTAGTCTAATTTTATTTCTGGTATAATCAGTTTCCAAATTTGTATAGTCTATGTGATAGGAAATTTTTTCTTCATCTAAAAATTCCAAAATTTCACTTTTAGTAAAGTCCATTATTGGTCTAATTATATCTTTGTTCTTATAATCCATTGCCCTAAGTCCATCAAGACCTGATCCTCTTATTATTCTCATAAGAACCGTTTCTGCCTGATCGTCTTTGTTGTGGGCAACTGCTATATTTGCATTTTTGTATTTATTTTTTATTGACCTAAAAAAATCATACCTTAAAATTCTTCCAGCATTTTCTGCTGAAATTTTTTCTTTTTTTGCGTAATCATCCATAGACTTATGGTCTATAAATGTTTTAAATCCCAATTTTTCTCCTGTTTTTTCAACTAATTTTTCATCCTCATTTGCATCAAGCCTATGCAGATGATTTAGGTGGGCAAGAACTATATTTATTTTGTAGTAATCTTTTACTTCATTTAACAAATAAATTAAAAATTGACTATCAGGGCCACCGCTTGCTCCAACAATTATGGTATCATTTTTTTCTATTAGATTATTTTTTTCTATTTTGGACTTAAACTTATTTATTATTTTCGTCTTTGTACACATATTCGTCTTTCTTAAGCATACCTAATTTTTCTCTAGCTATTTTTTCCTTGTACTCATCTGTATTTCTATTTTCATAGTCTTCTTTTATAGAGTCAATTTCTCCTCTTATGCTAGAAATTTTGCTGTTTGTTGTTTTAATATTAGCATTTAAATCCACAATTTGTGCATTTACTTTGCTATTAAATGATTTTGACAAAACAAATACTAATACAAAAACAAGGATACTTCCCATCAAAAATCTTTTATTCTTTTTTGACCTATTTTTAAGGTATTTTTCACATTTATTCATCTATAACCTCATACATTTCACTTGCATCATTTTTTTTAGCACCATCAATCAAGTCAAGAACTTTTACTTTTAAATTGCTTTTTCCAAAGCAAATTTCAACTATATCTCCACATTCTACATCACTTCCTGCCTTGGCAATATTACCATTTATTTTTACTCTTTCATTTAGGCAAGCGTCTTTTGCAACCTGCCTTCTTTTAATTATTCTTGAATTTTTTAAAAATTTATCTATTCTCATTAAATCACCTTAATTAATTATAACAAATAAAGACCCATTTAGTCCATAATAAAACAATTTCATTTATTTTTTATTATGAGTATAATTGTAATGGTGATATTATGAATAAAATTTTTCATATAGACTGCGACGCCTTTTACGCATCATGCGAAGAGCTTAGAAATCCAAATTTAAAAAAATTCCCAATGGCTGTCGGCGGTCTTTCAAATAAATCAATAATTACAACAGCAAATTATAAGGCAAGAGAATATGGAATCCATTCTGCCATGCCAGTTTTTATTGCCAAACAACTTTGTCCAGATTTAATTATGGTAAAAGTCGACAGAAAATATTACAAGAAAAAATCCATAGAGGTTTTTGATATTATAGAATCTTATTCTCATACAATAGAACAAGTTTCAATTGATGAGGCATATATTTTTATAGACAATAATGAAGATAAAAATATTTTAGCTCAAAAAATTCAAAATCAAGTTTTAAAAAAAACGGGAATTGGAGTATCAATTGGAATTTCTTACAATAAATTTTTGGCAAAACTTGCAAGCGACTGGAATAAACCAATGGGCATAAAAGAAATAAGCAAAGAAGAAGTGCCTGAAATTTTAAAAAATTTAGATATTAAAAAAGTTCATGGACTTGGAAATAAGTCTGTTCAAAAATTAAAAGATATTGGAGTTTATAAAATTGCAGATTTGTTAAAACTTGACCAAGAATTTTTACAATCACTTTTTGGCAAGCAAGGAAGATATGTTTATAAGGTTATTAGAGGCGAAGATAATAGGAAAGTTCAAACAAATACAAAAAGAAAATCAATAGGCAGAGAATTTACCTTTAGGAAAAATACAAAAGATTTAAAAATTTTATACGCTTATATAGACGAAATTTCCCAAAAAATCGAAGAAGATTTGAAAGCAAAAGACATAAAAGCCTACACTATAAATTTAAAAATAAAAACAGAATATTTCAAAACTCATACAAAATCCTACACCCTACTTTCTCCAATATCAAAAAAAGAAGATATTACAGAAATTGCCAAGGACTTGTTAGACCAAATTATTTCAAACGAAAATTTAAGGCTTATAGGAATTTCCCTATCAAATTTATCAAAAAAGAATCATACTCAATTAAGCTTATTCGATAAATAATTTTTTAAAATTTCATAAATAAAAAAACGCAAGATAATAGAATTTTCTACTAGCTTGCGATTTTTTTTATTCTTCTTCGTTTTCAGAATCTTCTTCAACATTTCCAGATTCTTTTGAATCTTTTTTGTCAGAATTTATATTCTCTCTTAATTTTTCTTCAATTTCGTGGAGAATGTCTTCGTTTTCTTCAAGATATGTTTTTACATTTTCCCTACCTTGGCCAAGTTTTTCTCCATTATAAGAATACCAGCTTCCTGCTTTTTCTACTATGTCTTCATCAACGGCAGAATCCAAAATTACTCCAGATTTTGAAATTCCTTGTCCATACATAATATCAAATTCTACAACTTTAAAAGGAGGAGCCACTTTATTTTTTACAACCTTTACCCTAGTTCTATTTCCTATATAATCATCGCCTTGTTGGATTCCTTTAATTCTTCTAATATCAAGTCTTACTGAAGAATAAAATTTAAGAGCCTTACCTCCAGTTGTTGTTTCAGGATTACCGAACATAACTCCAATTTTTTCTCTCAATTGATTTATAAAAATAACTGTGGTATTTGTTTTTGAAATAATTCCAGTTAACCTTCTCAAAGCTTGGCTCATAAGTCTTGCTTGAAGACCCATGTGGCTATCTCCCATTTGTCCTTCAATTTCTGCTTTTGGAACAAGAGCTGCAACTGAATCGACAACAATCAAATCGACTGCACCAGATCTTACCAAAGATTCTGCAATGTCTAGCGCTTGTTCTCCTGTATCTGGTTGAGATAAAATTAATTCGTCAATATTTACTCCCAATTTTTTTGCATATTCTGCATCCATAGCATGCTCAGCATCAATAAAGGCACAAGTATTTCCCAATTTTTGATCTTCAGCAATGCAGTGAAGAGTAAGAGTTGTTTTACCAGAAGATTCTGGTCCAAATATTTCTATAACTCTTCCTCTAGGAAGTCCACCAACTCCAAGAGCAATATCAAGATTTATTGCGCCAGTTGGAATTACAGTTACATCAACCTTTGGAGCTTCGCCCATTTTCATAATAGCACCCTTACCATATTTTTTTTCAATATTTTTAAAAGCTTGGCTTAGGGCTTTTTCTTTATCATTATCTGTGTTTTTTTCTTTTTCTTTAGCCATATATTTTCCTTCCTATTTTATAAATTTAAAAATAAAATTTGTCTTCAAAAATCTAAAAAATTTTCTTTAAAATTTATATATCGTCTAAATTTAAAACTTTTTTATTTTTAACTAAATAATCAATTCCTGAAAGCACTGTCAATACAACTGCTACATAAAATAAAACAAGACCTATTGAATTTAATGTAGGATTATTTAATAATAGCATTACAGTAGATACGCATTGGCTCATTGTTTTTGCTTTTCCGCCCTTGCTTGCTGCAATTGTTATATTATTGCTTGCTGCAAGTGTTCTAAGCCCTGTAATAATTAGCTCTCTTGAAATTATTAAAATAACTGCCCAGCTTGGGATTATATTTGTTGCTGTCAATAAAACAAATCCTGCCATAGTCAAAATTTTATCTACTAATGGATCCATAAATTTCCCAAAAGTTGTAACCAAATTTCTACTTCTTGCAAGATGTCCATCAAGAGCATCTGTCAAAGATGCAACTGCATATAAAATTGCAGCAACATTATACATTCTACCAAAAATTAAATATAATACCACAAATACTGGCACCAAAATCATTCTTACGGTTGTAACTTTATTTGCTATATTCATATTACTCTCCTTCTAAATAGCTATGATCTACCAAAACTTTTCTAGGCTTACTGCCCTCGTAACCACCGATTACGCCACGAGCTTCCAATTGGTCAATTATTCTCCCAGCTCTAGCATATCCTACTTTTAATTTTCTTTGCAAAAGAGAAACTGAAGCAGTGTTTTCATTTATAATAATTTCTATTGCCTCATCAATTAATTCATCTTCATCATCATTTTCAACAATTTTTGTTTTTTCCTCAACAGTTTCCATAGCTTTTTTATCGTATTCTTCTTCGCGAGTTTGTTTTATATAATTTACAACTCTCAAAACTTCAGAATCCGATACAAAAGCTCCCTGAATTCTCATAGGCTTCATTGCATCTGATGGAGAAAATAACATATCTCCTTTTCCAAGCAAAGTTTCTGCTCCGCTCATATCAAGAATTGTTCTTGAATCAATTTGACTTGTAACTGCAAAAGCAATTCTTGATGGAATATTTGCCTTGATTGTTCCAGTTATAACATCAACTGTTGGCCTTTGAGTTGCAATTATCAAATGAATTCCACAAGCTCTAGATTTTTGAGCAAGTCTTGTAATATAATCTTCAACTTCACTTGCTGCTGTCATCATTAAATCTGATAACTCATCTATTATTATAACAACATAAGGAAGTTTTTCTATATTTTCATCAATTTCTGATAAATCTCTGTATGATGAAATATCTCTTACGTGATTTTCTTCAAATAATTTATAACGTCTTTCCATTTCCCTAATTGCCCAAAATAATGAAGACGATGCTTTTTTTGGATCAGTTATAACTGGCATAATTAAATGAGGAATTCCATTATAAATTGAAAGCTCTACGATTTTCGGATCTATCAAAAGTAATTTAACTTCATCTGGCGAATGCTTATATAAAATTGACATTATAATCGTATTTATACAAACACTTTTTCCAGATCCTGTCGCACCAGATACAAGAAGATGGGGCATTTTTTCTATTGCAGAAACTTTTGGCAATCCTGATATAGATTTTCCCAAAACAAAAGGAAGTTCCTTAGTGCTTTTCATAAACTCTTCGCTTGCAATCATTTCTTTTAAGCCAACAACTTCTTTTTGTGAATTTGGAACTTCTATTCCAACGTGACTTTTGCCTGGAATTGGTGCTTCAATTCTTATATCGCTTGTCGCAAGTGCAAGGGATAAATCATCAGATAAATTTAAAATTTTTGAAACTTTTACACCTCTTTGAGGTTTTAATTCAAAACAGGTTACGCTTGGTCCGATATTAATTTGAACAACTTTTGATTTTATACCAAAAGAATCCAAGCACTCCTCAATCCTTCTCGCCTTATCTTTTATATCATTTTGGTCAAGCTCGCTATCATCATCTCTATCATCAAGAAGATCTAGTTTTGGAAATTTATAATTTAAAGTATATTCTTCCTTAAAAGTTTGGTCAAAATCTGATAAATCGACTTGTTTTGATTTGTAGGAATTTATTTTTGCCTTTTCAAATCTTTGGTCAAAATCATCCTTATTTTCTTTTTCTACTTCTTCTTCAATCTTTATAACTTTATTTTTGCTTAAATCTTCTTTTTTATCTATATCTTCTCTTTTTTTGTTTTCTCTATTATTTCTAATTTTTTTAAGCTTTTTTTCTCTAAAGTAGGTTTTTATTTTGTTGGAAATTTTCATATAGTTTTTTCCAATAAAATTTCCAAAAATTACAGTTTTTTCTTTGGTCTTTGTAATTAAGTCCTTATAAGATATGCCTAATAAATTTTTAATTAAAGAAATCCAAAAAATAATATATAAAATTATTATTCCTGCACTACCTATAAGCCTTTCTAGATAAAAACTAATATTTACTCCCAAAATGCCACCAGATTCTCTTATCATTCTTTCAGCATTTTTAATTGATAGGGACAAAGTTTTATCCAAAAATTTCATAGATAAAATTGCCATAGTTAATAAAATCAGGATAAATAAAATATTAAATATCCTAAAATTTTTTTTTAACTTATCCATAAATACAAATAAAAAACTTATAAAAACAAAAATAAAAACAAAGTAAGACATAAATCCAAAAATTCTAAAATTTGTATATGTAATAAAATCTCCCAATCTTCCAGTATTTGGAAGTATTAAAAATATTAATCCTATTAGAGAGATAAACATAAAAAATATAGAAAATGATTTCTTATTAAATTTTCTATTTGCAGATTTTTTTGAATATTTAGATTTTTTTCTTTTTCTATTTGAATTTGTATTTGCCATATTCACCTCACATAGATTATATAACAAAGGAGAAAATAAATAAACTGCCTAATAAATGGCAGCCTTCTTTTAACTTCTACAAAATTTTATTTATGGTGCAAAATGAATTAAAAATTTTCGCACAAGAAAAATAATTAATTCATTTTAACCATAATTTTTTGTAGTTAGTTTATAAAATCTTTTAAGACTTAGTCTTCTTTAGATTGTTTTTTTTCTTCTTCAATTAATAGGGCTTTTCTTGAAAGATTGATTCTTCCTTGCCTATCAATTTCTGTAACTTTTACTCTTACCTTATCTCCAATTTTTAAAACATCTTCAACTTTTTCAGTTCTTTTTGTATCAATTTGAGATATGTGTAAAAGTCCTTCTTTGCCAATTGCAATTTCTACAAAGGCACCAAAGTTCATTATTCTTTTTACTTCGCCTTCATAAATATCGCCAGCTTTTGGATCAGTTACAATTGATTTAATCATTTGGATAGCTTTTTTTCCGCTTTCTCCATCATTGCTTGCAACTGTTATGTGTCCATTGTCTTCAGTTTCAATTTTTACACCAGTTGCATCAATTATTTTGTTGATTGTTTTTCCGCCGGCACCAATTACATCTCTAACTTTTTCTGGATCAATATCTATTGAAAAAATTCTTGGGGCATATTTTGATAAGTCCTCTCTTGGCTTGTCAATTGCTGATGTTATTACATCAAGAATTTTAAGTCTTGCCTTATGAGCATCAGCCAAGGCTTCTTCTAAAACTCCTTTATTTATTCCAGAAATTTTCATATCCATTTGAAGAGCAGTAATTCCATCTTTTGTTCCAGCAACTTTAAAGTCCATATCTCCAAGATGATCTTCAAGTCCTTGAATGTCTGTAAGAATTGAAATTGAATTTTCTTCTTTGATTAAGCCCATAGCAATTCCTGCAACAGGTTTTTTAATTGGAACTCCTGCATCCATAAGTGATAAAGTCGAACCGCAAATTGATGCTTGTGATGATGAACCGTTTGATGATAAAACTTCACTTACTACTCTTATTGTGTAAGGAAAATCATTTGTATCAGGCAAAACTGGAATTAAAGCTCTCTCAGCCAAATGTCCATGTCCAACTTCACGTCTTCCAGGTCCTCTTAGTGGTCTAATATCTCCAACGCAAAATGGTGGGAAATTATATTGATGAATATATCTTTTTGTAATTTCTTCTCTGTTCATTGAATCAATTACTTGTTCTTCCCCAGGAGATCCTAATGTTAGAACTGATAAAACTTGAGTTTGACCTCTTTGGAATAATCCAGAACCGTGAGCTCTTGGCAAAAGCCCAGCTTCTGCAGATAAAGGACGAATTTCATCCATCTTACGTCCATCAGGTCTTATTTTATCAATTGAAATCATTCTTCTAACTTCTTTTTTCATAATAGAATCTACAGTTTTGTGAATTTCATCTTCACTTTCTGGAAATTCCTCTAAGAAATCTTCCCTACATTTTTCTTCTATTTCGTTAATATCATCTTCTCTTTGAACCTTATCAGTTGTTCTTATAGAATTTTTAATATCTTGTGTGTATTTATCTTTAATTTTTCTTTGAAGTTCAGTTTCAACTTCTTCACAAACTTCCATTTTTTCCTTGCCAATATCATCAATAATTGTTTGGATAAAAGCGCAAATTTCTTTAATTTCTGCATGAGCTACCATCATAGCTTCAAGCATTTCATCTTCTGATAATTCATTTGCACCAGCTTCAACCATGTTAATTGCATCAGCAGTACCTGCAACTGTTAAATCAAGAGATGATTTTTCTCTTTGGTCTTTATTTGGATTCACAATAAATTTTCCATCAACATATCCAACAGAAACAGCAGCAACTGGTCCATAAAAAGGAATATCAGAAATTCCAAGAGCAATAGATGCACCGATTGTTGTCATACAATCAGGTTCATTATCTTCATCTACTGAAAATGGGGTTGCAATTACTTGTACATCATTGTAAAAATTTTCTGGAAACAAAGGTCTTAAAGGTCTATCCATTTGACGAGAAATTAGAATAGCATTGTCTGATGCCTTACCTTCTCTTTTTATAAATCCACCAGGAATTTTCCCAACTGCATAAAGTTTTTCTTGATAATCACAAATAAGTGGGAAAAAATCAATTCCCTCTCTTGGCTTGTCACTTGCAACAGCAGTAACTAATAAAATTGTATCGCCTGTTCTAATTAAACATTCGCCATTAGTTTGCTCAGCAACTTTTCCGATTGTTATAGAAAGATCGGAACCATTTTGTGACTTATATTCATAAGTTTTTTCCATTTTTTCTCCTAACTACAAAAAAGACGGGATAAGTCCCGTCATATTTAACTATTTTCTTAATCCAAGTTTTTCAATAACTTCACGATATCTTTCAATATCATTTTCCATTAAGTAATTTAAAAGACCTTTTCTACGTCTAATCATTTTGAAAAGTCCTCTTCTTGATGAGTGGTCTTTTTTGTTTGCCTTTAAATGTTCAGTAAGTTCTTTGATTCTTTGAGTAAGAATAGCAATTTGAACTTCTGGTGAACCAGTATCTTTTTCGTCTTTTTGAAATTGTTTAATAATTTCTGTTTTTTGATCTTTATTTAACATAAAATCCTCCTAAAATTTATTCGCCATAACCATGAAATAGTCCGAGGAAACTTAGTCCATAGTTAAGGTATCTTTGATATTATACCAAATATCTTTATTTTTGCAAAGAAAAAATTGCATATTAATTTTATTTATTTAAAAATAAAATTAATCCCAATTTTTTAAAAATCTAATTCATTAATTCCTGCTTTAAAATCAAAAATTTCATAATCATATCCACAGTCTTTTACTAATTTGAAAATATCTTCGTTTTTTATAAAAAGAGTTTTAGTGTTGTCGTCTGGATGAAAGGTCATAAGATCATTTTCTTCTATCATATCTTTATCAAAGAACACTTTTATATTTTCATTTGTATTCATCAAACCAAAAACTGATATAATTCCTACTTCTTGCTCCATTATTTCATAAACTTTTTTCGGATCAAGAAAGTGCATTCCTTTTTCATTTAATAATTTATTATAATCTTTTAAGCTAATCATTTTTTTATCATCCATAACTATCAAATAATATTGTCTATTTTTTCTATTAGCCAAAAAAAGATTTTTTGTCCTTGCACCTTTTTTTCCTTCAATATATTTATCAGCTTCTTCTGTAGTTTCAGCTGGAGGATGTTCTACCATATCATATTTTATATTTAATTTATTAAGTCTATCAAATACTTTTTTTGAACTACTCATAATAATCTCCTTTTTTTAAAATTTTCCAAATAACAATTTTAAATTCTATATTATAAATACCCAATAGTATTAAAAATAAATTTGGGCACAAAAAAAAGAGCAGTTACCTCTCTTTAGATTGCTTTCAATGTATTCAAATCCTCACGCTAAGAATATCATACGGAAAAAATTGATTTGATTTCAAATTTGAAAATTCGTCAAAAATCGCACTGTTTGAGCGTTAGCGAGTTTGCGATTTTAGAATTTTAAAATTTAGAAATCAACAATTTTTGGAGTCAGATGTTCGTGCTTGAGGATTTGTTTACATTATTAAAGAGCAGTTTCCTACTCTTTTCTATATTTTTCTATTAATTTTCTTCCTATTTTTTTATCTTTTTCCATTTGTGCGATTAATTCTTCAGGAGAATTAAATTTATAATCAGGTCTTAGATATTCTAAAAATTCTATGCTTATATTTTTTCCATATATATCTTTTGAAAAATCCATTATATAAGTTTCAATTTTCATTTTTTTATTTTCAAAGGTTGGATTTGTTCCTATATCTGTTAGGGCATAATAAATATTTCTGTCTATATTTACTCTGGTAAAATAAACTCCAGATTTTGCTGTAACGTATTTGAATGATGGCTTTAGATTTGCTGTTGGGAAATTTAAAAGTCTTCCTCTTTGGGCACCTTTTATAACTTTTCCTTGCATTTTAAAAGGATGTCCCAAGTCTTTGTTGGCTTTTTCAATTTTTCCTTCTCTTACCATTTGTCTTATGTCTGTGGAATTTATAATTTTTCCTTCATCAAGCTCAAAATCTACTACTTTTGTTTTGTAGGCAAAATCTTCCTCATATTTTTTTAAAGTTTTTATATCTCCTTTTGCCATTTTTCCAAACCTATAATTATCTCCAACTATTACATATTTGGTATTTAATTTTTTATATAAAATTTCTTCAATAAATTCGTAAGGAGATAGATCTTTAAATTTGTCTGAAAATTCCAAAAGGCAAAAACATTCTATGCCCAAATTTTTCAAAATTTCTATTTTATCTTCAAGACTTGTAAGATATTCTCTTTCTCCATTTAGGATATTTTTGGTGTTTTCTTTAAATAATAATACAGATGGGGTAAGATTTTTTGCTTTTGAAATTTTTATATTTTCTTTCATAAGTTTTTGATGACCCTTGTGGACTCCGTCAAAATTTCCAAGGCTTACTGCCTTTGGCGATAAGTCAAATTCATTAAAATCTAGGTCAAATATTTTTATATTATCCTTCATAAAACACCTTCTTTAACTTCAAAGTCTTGTTTTTATTTTTATATTCTCCAAGCCCAATGAATAAATCTTCTACATAAACTCTAATAAGTCCATCAAAATTTTTTCCAAGATCAATTTTCATAGTCATCCCATTTGTAGCTTGTTTGTAATAAGACTTATCCAAAATTATTTTTTCATATTGATTTAGGGCATCATCAATTGGAATAAGCTTTTTTAAAAGCTTATCAAGATCTTTTTTTTCAAAATCTTCAATTTTTATGGCATCTTTTACATCAAAATTTCCAACTTTAAGCCTTCTAAGTTCTTTTACTGTGGCAAATGATTTTAAAACTTCTCCCAAATCATTTACAAGACTTCTTATATAGGTTCCTTTTGAACAAGTTATTTTAAATCTTGCATAAGGAAAATCAAAATCTAGGATTTCAAAATCATAAACTTTAATTCTTCTTTGTTTTCTTTCTACAATTTTTCCTTCTCTTGCAAGCTCATATAATTTTTTGCCATTTTGTTTTAAAGCTGAATACATAGGAGGAGTTTGGAAAATTTCTCCCAAAAAATTTTCTTTTATTGCCTTTTCCAAATCTTTTTTTTCAAAAGTTTTTGAAGATTTTTCTAAAATTTCCCCTGTAATATCTTGGGTATCTGTTTTTTGCCCAAAAAATGCAAGAGTTTCATAGATTTTAACCTCATCCATTAAAAAATCTGAAACTCTTGTTGCTTTGTTAATTAAAAGTGGCAAAAGACCAGTTGCAAGAGGATCAAGAGTTCCTGCATGGCCTATTTTTTTTATGCCTAGTTTTTTTCTTGCTTGATATACACATTTTCCTGATGACATTCCTGTACTTTTATCAATTAACAAAATTCCACTAGTCATTTATTGCCTCTTCTAAAATTTTTTTCATTATATTTAAAGCCTTATCCATTGAATCTGTATTTATTGTAAATCCAGAAGCTCTAATGTGGCCACCACCACCATTATCTCTTGCAATTTTAGAAACATCAAGATAATCTTTGCTCCTTAAAGAAATTTTAAATTCATTTTCTCCATATTCTTTTACAAGACAAGCTACTTCTATTCCCTTTAAATCTCTAAGCATATTTACAACCGATTCACTATCGCCCATTTGTACGCCAAAATCTTTACAAGTTTTTTGACTTACTCCAACAAGAGCATAAGGCTTTTTAAATTCTACTTTGTTTAAAAGATGATTTTCAAATTGTAATTTTGAAATTTCTTTATTTTGGTAGAGATTTTTATAAATCGTTTCAAAATCTGCCCCAATC
This sequence comes from Anaerococcus sp. HMSC068A02, assembly GCF_001811125.1. Taxonomy (NCBI): domain Bacteria; kingdom Bacillati; phylum Bacillota; class Tissierellia; order Tissierellales; family Peptoniphilaceae; genus Anaerococcus; species Anaerococcus sp. HMSC068A02. The sequence continues at coordinate 22,480 of NZ_KV803757.1, forward strand.
TTATAAAGCTCTGCTGCAGTATAAAAAGTTAGTTCACTTATATTTGAATATAAAAATCTACCAGTATCCGTAACCAAGCCAGCATACAAAAGTGTAGCAATTTCTTTATCAATCGGAAGCTTTAATCTTTTTATAATTTCATAAACAAGCTCACAACTTGCAGGAGAATCTGAATGAATTATATTTAAATCTGTTTTGATAGAGCCACCTTCATGATGGTCAATTACAAGAACTTTTTTAGATTTTTTACAAATTTCTATTGCCTTATCAATCCTATCAAATTCTGAACAATCAACAATAATAAACAAATCATATTCTTTTTTGCTAGGATTTTTATAAAAATCAATTTGTGGTAAAAATTTTAAATAATCATCTACTTCGCTAATTTTTATAACATCAGATTTTTTTCCATAAAGCTCAAGAGATTTCCTAAGACCAAGAGCTGATCCTAGGGCATCTCCATCTGGATTTATATGAGCTGAAATCGCAATTGTGTCAGCCTCATCAATAAATTTTTTAAAATTTTCTAATTCTTTTTGGCTAATCTTCTCGATTTTTGGCATTTTTTTCATCCCTTTTTATGGTTTCAGCAATTAGCTTATCCATATACACGCCATGTTCGATAGAATTGTCATATTTAAACCTAAATTCTGGCATAGATCTTAATCTCATTCTCTCGCCAATTAATTTTTTCATATATCCTTTTGCTTGATCGAGAGCTTCTATTACAGATTCTTTTTTGTTTTCATCTCCCAAAACTGAAACAAAAATATCAGCATAGGATAAGTCATTTGTAACTTCTACTTCAGTTATAGAAACTATTACATTATCTGATAATCTTGGATCATTAATATCTTCTGCCAAAATTTTTGATAATTCTTTTTGCATTTGTGAAGATATTTTTAAGGTTCTTCTTTTATCCATTCTATTCTCTTTCTTTTTCTATCATTTCGTAGGCTTCAAGCTCGTCGCCTTCTTTGATGTCGTTGAATTTTTCAAGGCCAATTCCACCTTCGTAGCCATTATTTAATTCTTTGGCATCATCTTTAAATCTTTTCATAGATTCAATTTCTCCATCAAAGATAACAACATTGTCCCTTAATAATCTTATTTTTGCTCTTCTTGGAATTGAACCACTTGTTACAAGAACACCTGCAACCATTCCTGCATTTGGAATTTTGAAAGTTTCTTGAACTTTTGCACGACCTAAAACTTTTTCTTCAAATTCTGGATCAAGCATTCCTTTTAGAGCTTTTTCTACATCTTCTATCGCTTCATAAATTACAGAATAAGTTCTTATTTCTATATTATTTTCTTCTGCCATTTGAAGAGCACCTTGAGTTGGACGAACATTAAATCCAATTATTATAGCATTTGATGCTTGAGCAAGAAGAACATCTGATTCTGAAATTCCTCCAACAGCTCCTGCAATTACATTTACAAAAACTTCTTCGTTTGAAAGTTTTGAAAATGAACTTGAAACTGCATCTACTGTTCCTTTTACATCAGTTTTTACTATAATATTTAATTCTTTTAATTCTCCATCTTCGATGCCTTCGTACATATCTTCAAGGTTTGTATTAGATTTTTGAATTAGTCTTTCTTCTCTTTTTTGCTCTTTTGCACGATCTGCATAAGCTCTTGCAGTTTTTTCATCTTCTACAGCAAAAATTTTATCTCCTGCTTCTGCCACATCGCTTAGTCCTAAAATTTGGGCTGGCATTGATGGACCTGCTTGTGAGATTGGCTCTCCTTTTGAATTAAACATAGCTCTAATTCTTCCTGATGATGAACCAGTAACTACATAATCTTTGTCGTGAAGAGTTCCTTTTTGAACAAGAACAGTTGCTACAGAACCTCTTGCCTTATCAAGTTGAGCTTCAATGATAATTCCAACTGCAGCTCTGTCTGGATTTGCTTTTAATTCTCTCATTTCTGCAACAAGCAAAACCATCTCCAACAAATCTTTAATTCCATCGCCAGTTCTTGCAGATACTTCTACCATTATTGTATCTCCACCCCAGTCTTCAGAAACTAAACCATATTCTGTTAATTCTTGTTTTACTCTATTTGGATCACTTTCTTCTTTATCCATCTTATTAATGGCAACAATTATTGGAATTTCTGCAGCTTTTGCGTGGTTAATTGCCTCAATTGTTTGTGGCATTACTCCATCGTCACCTGCAACAACCAAAATTGCTATATCAGTTGATTGAGCTCCTCTCATTCTCATTTGAGTGAAAGCTTCGTGGCCTGGTGTATCCAAAAATACAATTTCTTTATCATTAATTTTTACAGTTGAAGCACCAATGTGTTGAGTAATTCCCCCAGCTTCTCCAGATGCAAATTGTGTATCTCTAATCGCATCTAGAATTGAAGTTTTTCCGTGGTCAACGTGTCCCATTACTGAAACTACTGGCGGACGAGTTTGTAAATCTTTTTCGTCATCTTCGAAATCTAAATCTTTTTCTTGAATTTCAATTTCATCAAGCTTAACTTCTTTTGCAATTTCCTTATTAAATTCAAGAGCAACAAGCTCTGCTTGTTCAAATTCTATTTGATCATTTAAACCAGCCATTACTCCAAGTCCCATAAGTTTCATAATAACTTGGTTGGCATTTTCATCGATTTTTTCCGCAAAAGATTTTACTGAAATTGATTCTGGAATATAAATATTTCCATCATCATTATTTTCTGCTTTTACTTCTCTTTTGGTTGATTTTTTTGATCTTTTATTTTGCTTTTTATTTTTGTTTTTCTTTTTTTCTTTTTTCTTTGATGACTTCTTTTCTTTTTTATTTTTTGAATTTTTATCTTCCAAAGATTTTTCTTCTGATTTTTTTTCTGCTTTTATTTCTTTTTTCTCTTCTTTTATTTTTTTATCTTCACTAAAATATTCTTCAACTATTGCAAGTTCATCTCCACTTAAAACTGACATGTGGGATTTTATTTTTAGTCCAAATTCGTCTTTTAGTAGACTGAGCATTTCTTTCGTACTTTTTTTGTGTTCTTTTGCTAATTCATAAATTCTTAATTTTTTAGCCATCTAATCACCTCTTTTATTTCATAGCAATTATCTCCTCATAAAGATCATCACTAATTTCAGTTTTAAAAACTTTTTCTAATTTTCTTTTCTTCTTGGCTTCGTTTATGCAAGTTTCATTTTTACAAATATAAGCTCCCCTACCATTTTTTTTGCCGGTAGGATCTAGGATAATTCCTTCTTCTTTATTTTTTACTATCCTAATTAATTCGTGTTTGTCTTTGTTTTCTCCACAAACTATACATTTTCTTTGTGGTATTTTTCTTTGTTTCATTTTTTCACCATTATTAATAAGTTATTATTCATCACTTTCTTCAATATCTTCTTTAATAATTTGGTCAAGGTCGTTTGATAAATCTTCTATATTTTCTTTATCTATATCTAAATTTTCGCCTTGTTGTGCATTTTCATCTTCTAAAATATCTTCTTTTGAATTTTCTTCAATATTTTCTAAATCTTTGTCTGTTTGTTCGTTAAGTCCAAGTATCTCATCAATTTCTTCTTGGCTTAATTGGTCGAATTCTTCTTGACTTTTTATATCAATTTTCCAGCCTGTAAGTCTTGCTGCAAGTCTTGCGTTTTGTCCTTCTTTTCCAATAGCAAGAGATAATTGATCTTCTCTTACAACAACCAAGGATTGTTTTTTCTTATCGTTTATATAAACTTCGTTAATTTCTGCTGGAGATAAGGAATTTTTTATAAATACTTTTATATCTTTATCGTAATTTATAATATCAATTTTTTCTCCTTGCAATTCTTCTACTATTGAATTTACACGACTTCCTTTAAAGCCAATACAAGCTCCAATAGAATCAATTTCTGGATCATTTGAGAAAACTGCAATTTTTGTTCTTGAACCTGCTTCTCTATCTATTCCATAAATTTCAATTATTCCATTTGTAATTTCTGGAACTTCAAGCTCAAATAATCTTACAACCAAGGCCTTATCTTTTCTTGATAAAATAATTTGCGGCTCTTTTGTTGTATTTTTTACTTCTTTAATTAAAACTTTTATTCTTTGGTTTGGAGTATAAGTTTCATTTTCTACTTGCTCTTTTATCGGAATAATTCCTTCAATTTTATCAAGATTTATGTAGACATTAAACTTATCTTCTCTTTGTACAACGCCTGTTATAATTTCATTTGCCCTATCCAAATATTCAGAATAAACTGAATCTCTTTGGGCATCTCTAATTTTTTGGATTACAATATTTCTTGCAGTTTGAGCTGCAACTCTTCCAAAATTTTTCGGTGCAATTTTAACCCTACAAATATCGCCCAAATCAAGTTTAGGGTCAATTTCTTTTGCTTTTGTCTTAGAAATTTCAGCTATTGGTTCATTTACTTCTTCAACTACATTTTTTAGAGAATACACTTCGATTTCTCCAGTTTCATCATCAATGCTTACATCAACATTTTCATTATTATCGTAGTTTTTTTGGTAAGATTTTACCAAAGCTTTTTCCAATGCTTCAAGGATTATTCTCTTGTCAACATTTTTAGTTTTTTCAAGCTCCTCTAAGGCAATTATAAATTCTTTATTCATTTGTCCCCCTAGAAGACTATCTCAATTTTAATAGTCTTAATTTCACTCTTTTCAATTTCTTTTTCTTCATTTTCAAGTGTAAAAATTAAGGAATTTTCTTTTATTTCTTTAATTTTTCCTATAAACTTCTCGCCATTTTTAAGCTTTATTTCTAAAAGCTCATCTTTGTTTCTTTCAAGATCTCTGTCAGTCTTTAATGGTCTTGAAAGATCAGGAGAAGATACTTCCAAATAATAAAAAGATTTTATAAGATCAATTTCATCTAATCTTTCGCTTAAAAAATTAGAAGTCTTTTCACAATCATCAATTGTGATTCCTCCATCTTTGTAAATAAAAAACCTTAATATTTTATTTTTACCCTCATTAACAAATTCAATATCAACAAGCTCGTAACCAAGCCCATTAATATCACTTTCTAAATTTTCTTTTAATTTGCGTATTATATCCATAACTTCCCCTTTACATATTAAAAGAGTGGATTTGTCCACTCTTCGCTTAAAATTATTATACTATAAAAGACTTAACTTTCAATTTTAAAATAAATTTAACAAAATAAAATTTAATAAAATATAAAATTAAAATCTCTAGCATTTTATTTTAAATAACTAGAAATTTGTGCTTTACTTTTTAAAAAATTTTTTTATTTTTTGTTCGGGAATTTGAGATAAAATTATTGCAATAAACATAATTATTCCTCCAATAATTTCCCTATCTACTGGTCTTTCTTTCAAAAATAAAAATCCAAAAAATGCAGCGAAAACTGATTCCAAGGATAAAATCAAACTAGCAATTGTAGGATCAGTATCTTTTTGGGCGACAATTTGGAGAGTATAACCCAAACCTGATGAAAATATACCCAGATACAAAATAGCAAGCATGCCTTTCATTAATAAATCAAAATTTGGTTTTTCAAATAAAATCATAAGAAGCAAAGATACTAAACTTGCTACAAAAAATTGAATCATAGACATTTTTACACTATCAGCTCTTATAGAAAATTTATCAATAAATAAAATATGAAAAGCAAAAAATAAGGATCCTATAAAAATTAAAATATCTCCCTTATTTATAGAAAATCCGTCATCAACTCTTACAGTTAATAAGTATAAACCCACTAGAGCAAGTATTATAGAAATTGCAGTTTTTTTGGAAACTTTTTTTCCCATAAAAATTGCAAAAATCGGAACTATGACAACGTAAAGTGATGTAATAAAACCTGCCTTACCGCTTGTCGTAAAATAAACTCCAGTTTGTTGAAAGCTAACTGCAACTGCCATAACAAGACCTGTGGCAATTCCACCTCTGATTGTTGCAGTTTTTGTAATACTATCTACTTTTTTTCTCGATTTATTTTTTCTAAAAAATGAATAAGCCAATAAAAAAATTCCAGCTGTCAAATTTCTAAAAAAATTAAAGGTAAATGGTTCTATGTAATCACTTCCTAATTTTTGGGCAATGAAAGCAAATCCCCAAATAAAGGAAGTCAATAGTAAAAGTAATTCTCCCCTATGTTTATTTTTCATACTTACTCCTAATAGATTTTTTTCCGCTTGCTTGTATTATATCAAAAATTTTAAATTTTGTAAGATTTTTTAATAAAAATAATAAAAATCCTACACAAGTCGCTTAACTTTGATAATTAATTAATTTTTATTGTTATATATATGCATAAATTGTTATTTAAAAAAATATAATAAAAAAACTCTAATAAAGATTTAATCTCTATTAGAGTTTTAATTTACAAATCAAATAAAGACATTTGATTTTCTTCTTGCAATCCATCAATTATTTCTAAATTTTTTAAAGAATTCAAAGCATTTTTGTTTAGTGAAGTTCTTTTTTTCAAATCTTCAATCGAAATAAATTTGGCTTTTTCTCTTTCAATAACTATATCTTTTGCCATGGCTTCTGAAACATCATCAACTGCTGAAAGCGGAGGCAAAATTTCTCCATCCTCATCCAAAATAAATTTAACAGCTTCAGATTTGTATAAGTCTGCTTTTTTAATTTTTATATCTCTTGCTGCCATTTCCTCAGCAACTTCCAACAAAGATCTTAGATTTTTTTCTCTTTGCGTTGGTTTTTCTAATTGATTAATTTCATTTAAAGCATATTGGATTGATTTTAATCCTTTTACAATTACTGAATATTGAAAATCATTTAATTTTGTAGAAAAATATGTTGCATAAAATGCCTTAGGATAATAAACTTTGTAATATGCAATCCTATAACTCATCAAACAATAAGCAACTGCATGAGCTTTTGGGAATAGATATTTTATTTTTAAACAAGAATCAATGTACCAATCAGGAACATTATTTTCTTTCATATAAGCCAAAGTTTCTTCTGAAAGAGTTTTTCCCTTTCTTACTTTTTCCATTATTTGGAAAGATTTTTTCTTATCAAGTCCAAGATTAATCAAAGAATTCATTATGTCATCACGAGTTGAAATTATTTGATCAAAACCTGCAGTTTTTGATTTAACTAAATCTTGGGCATTATTTAGCCACACATCAGTTCCATGAGAAAGTCCAGAAATTCTTGTCATTTCAGAAAATTTGGTTGGGAAAGTATCTTTTAACATTCCCCTTACAAAAGAAGTTCCGAATTCAGGAATTCCTAAAGTCCCAATTTCGTTATTTGAAAAATCATATTTTATATTTAATGGTTTTGTTGAAGAGAAAATATTCATTACATTTTCATCATCCATTTGAAGCTTCAAAGGATCTGTATTTGTTAAATCTTGAAGACTTCTAATAATTGTAGGAACATCGTGGCCCAATAAATCCAGTTTTAAAATTACTCCATGCATCATATTGTAGGTAAAATGTGTTGTTTTTATATCGTCTTTTCCATCATCTGCCGGATATTGAACAGGAGAAAAATCGTAAATATTTTTATCATTTGGCACAATCATAAGACCACCTGGGTGTTGACCTGTTGTTCTTTTTACATCAAAAAGTCCTCTTTGATATTTTCTAATTTGTGCATTAGAAAGATTTAGGTCATTATCTTCCATATATTTTTTGATATAACCAAAAGCAGTATTATCTTTTATAGTTCCAATTGTTCCTGCCCTAAAAACTTTTCCTTCTCCAAATAATTCTTCAGTATATTTGTGAATAGTTGGTTGATATTCTCCAGCAAAATTCAAATCAATATCTGGCTCCTTATCTCCTTCAAATCCCAAGAAAACTTCAAAAGGAATATCGTGGCCGTCTTTGTTCATCTCTGCTCCACATTTTGGACAAGTTTTCTCTGGCAAATCTATTCCAGCTCCAACGCTACCATCAGTTATAAATTCTGAATGCTTGCATGATGGGCAAACATAATGAGGAGCAAGCGGATTTACTTCTGTAATATTTGCCATGGTTGCTGCAAAAGATGAACCAACAGAACCTCTTGATCCAACCAAATATCCATCCTCATTTGATTTTTCTACGAGCTCTTTTGCAATTATATATAAAACTGCATATCCATTTGAAATTATAGAATCAAGCTCCTTATCAAGTCTTGTTTTTACAAGATCAGGAAGAGGATCTCCATAAATTGAGATTGCTTTTTCATAAGTTGTATCTTTTAATTTTTTATCAGAGCCTTCAATTTTTGGTGGAAAAGTTTCGTGAGGAATTGGCATAATGCTTTCCAAACTATCAGCAATTTTAATTGTATTATCAATTACTACTTCCATTTTTGTTTGATCATCTAAATAATAAAATTCATCAAGCATTTCATTAGTTGTTTTTAAATAATAAAGAGGATTATTTTCCTTGTAATGGAAAAATTGTCCCTTGTGAAGAATATTTCTAAGAACATAATCTTTCTTTTCCATATATCTTACAGAGCCTGTTGCAACAACCAACTTTTTATATTTTTTACCAAGCTCGATTATTTTTTTATTTATTTCTATAATTTGATTTTTATCTCTTATAGATCCATTTTCTAAATCATCAGCAAAAACTCCCATTGCCTCTATTTGGAAAAAATCAAAAAATTCGCAAATTTTTTCTATTTTTTCTTCAGAAAAATCATCTCTTATAGCCTTAAACAAAAGACCATCTTTGCCGCCAGAGCCTATTATCAAACCTTCTTTATTTTCTTTTACCAAATCAAAAGGCGTTTTTGCTTCTAAATTAAAATATTTCATCCTAGATTCTGAAATTATTTTATAAAGATTTTTAAGTCCATGATAATTTTTGGCAAAAATAATTGATGAGAAATTTTCGTGACGAGCTATAGGCCATTTTGTTTTTATTGAATTAATTTTTTCAAGACTAAGGTCTTTATTTTTATCCTTAATTTTTTCAAATAATTTAATAAAAATTTTGGCAGTTGTCATTGCATCATCGCTTGCTCTGTGATGGTTAAAAGGTCCAACTCCTAATTTTTTTGCAAGTTTATCAAGAGAAAATCTTCCCATATATGGGAAAACTGCTCTTGCCATTGGCAAAGTATCCAAATAAACCGGCTCAAATTTATAAGATAATTTTTGACAAGCTTCTGTTATAAAACCAATATCAAAATCTGTATTTTGTCCTACAAAATATGAATCTTTTGAAAATTCTAAAAATTTCGGCAAAACTTCATCAATTTTCGGCTTATCCATTACCATTTCGTTTGTAATTCCTGTAAGCTCTACAACCTTTTGAGGAATCATTTTTTCTGGATTTACAAGCTCATTAAAAACTTCAATTATTTCTCCATTTTCAATTTTTACCGAACCAATTTCTGTGATTTTATCTATATATTTTGAAAGTCCTGTCGTCTCCAAGTCAAATACAATAAATCTTTGATTTTTTAAATCGCTTATATCATTTATTTTTTTATTGTAGTTGTTAGTTAAAATCCTTAAATTTTTATCAACCAACAAAAGCTCTGCACCTGCTAGCATTTTTATATCATTTTTTCCAAGTTTGTCATACATATCTGGAAGAGCCTGTAGGGTTTCTGTATCTGTAATTCCACAAGCGCTATGTCCCCAAGCTTTTAATTTTTTTGCTAGCTCATCCATATCAACAAATCCATCAAGGTTTGTCATTTTCGTATGAATTTCAAGCTCAACTCTTTTTTTAGGATAAGTGTCAAGTCTTTCTTTTTTTTCACATTCCACCATAGAATTTACAGTAAAAACATCTTCATGTGAAAAGCTATCATAGTTTAAAACTCCTTGAACTTGAACTATCATATTTTCTTTTAAATTTTCAAGTTTTGATTTATTTCTTGGTTGAACAAACATCTTGCAAGCTATGGCATCAGATTCATCTTCAAGGTCAAAAGAATAAATAAAGTTTCCTCTTTTTGATTCAAAAACATCAATGCCAAATATTTCTCCCTTTATAGAAAGATTCATGCCTTTTTTGTCATAAATTTCTTCAATTTTAAAAAAATCTTCATTTATATTTCTGCCGTATTTTAAAATTTCTGCTTGCTTTATTTCTTTTTTTTCAGAATTTTTCTTATTGTTTCTAGCATTTTCAATCATATTTTCAAGCTCGATTTTTTTCAAATCTCTAAGGCTTGATGTTTTTTCTTCTTCTTGGCTTTTTGAAGATTCTTTCTTGTCTTTTTCAATTTTTGGCAAATCAAATATATCTTGATTGTTTAATGAAGCCTCTTTACTTTCTTGATTTTTTTCTTCAATATTTTCGCCCAAATTTTCTGGATTTTCATAACCTGTTTCATAATAATCTGGAAGAGGTTGGCTTTCATAAAAATCATCTATGGAATTTGTTTCTTTTTTATTTTCCTTTTCAAATTGCAATGACAAATTAACATAAGAAAAATATGATTCAAGTTTTTTTTCAATATTTTCATCATATTCTCCTATAATATTTAATTTCAATTTATTTAATTTTTTTGAATAAATCGCCTTGTTTATATAATAATCTTTGTCAATTTCAATAATAGATTTTAGATTAATTTTCATTTCTTTCATCTTTCAAAATTTCTTCAATCAAACTGTCAACTATTTCTTCTTGTTTTACTTTCTTTATTGTAATTCCCTTTTTAAATAAAAATCCATAGCCTTTTGCACAAGCTATTCCATAATCTGCTTCTTTTGCCTCTCCTGGACCGTTTACAGGACAGCCCATTATGGCAACTTTTAAATTTAAATTCAATTTATCAAGTCTTTCACTTGCCTCATTTACAATTTCATCTAAATTTACACTTGTTCTTGAACAAGTTGGGCAAGAAACCAAATCAATTCCATCTCGTCTAAGTCCCAAAGATTTTAAAATTGTTTTTCCTGCCTTTACTTCTTGGAGAGGATCTCCAGTTATTGAAACCCTAATTGTATCTCCAATTCCATCTTTTAAAAGTGAGCCCATTCCAATTGATGATTTAACCAAAGCTTGATAAAGAGGACCTGCTTCTGTAACTCCCAAATGAAGTGGGTAATCGCAAAGAGAAGAAATTTTTCTATTTACATCAATCATTGTATTTACATCTGATGATTTTATAGAAATAACTATGTCGTGAAAGTCTAAATCTTCTAAAACTTTTACTTCATCAAGGGCAGAATAAACAAGGCTATCAACATTTACTCCCTTATATTTTTCAATCATATCCTTATGCACAGAACCAGAATTTACACCAATTCTTATAGGAATATTTTTTTCCTTACATTTTTCAACTAAAATTTTTACCTTGTCACTTCCACCAATGTTTCCAGGATTTATTCTTAGACAATCACAGCCGTTTTCGACAGCTGCAAGAGCAAGTTTATAATCAAATTGTATGTCTGCCACAAAAGGAAGATTGGTTTTCTTTTTAATTTCAGAAATTGCCCTTGCATCTTCAAGTGAATTTATAGCAGATCTTGAAATATCACAACCTGCCTTTTCAAAATCATTAATTTGTTTTACGACTTCTTTAATATTTTTTGTCTCTTTTGTTGTCATTGATTGGATAGAAATAGGAGATCCTCCTCCTATGGCAACATCTCCTACATAAACTTTTCTAGTTTTTTTCAATTTTTACTCCTTTAAAATAAGCTAATTAAATCCTTAATCGTAACCAAAAGAATTAGTCCTAACAAGAGAACAAATCCTCCAATTGTAAATTTTTCTTCAATTTTTTTATTTACTGTCTTTTTTGTAATCATTTCAAATAAGGAAGTAAATATTTTTGACCCATCAAGAGCTGGTATTGGAAGCAAATTAAAAAATCCCAAATTTACACTTATATATCCCAAAAAGAATAATAAATTCATGATTCCAAGATTTGCTTGTCTTCCCATTTCTTTTACAACACCAACAGGCCCTGACAAAGCAGAAAATCCTAATTTTCCTGTAAATAAACTTTTAAGAACATTTATCATCAAAACAATCATTGAACCAACTTCTTTAAAACCAATTTTAATTGATTCAAAAAATCCTACGTCTTTATTTTTTGGAATAAAACCAAGAAGAGGTCTTTTGTTTTCAAATTTTACTTTGACATTTTTTTCTATATATTTATTATCTCTTTTGACTTTTAATGATATTTTGTCATTTTTCCCATGTTTTTGATAATAATTTTCTAAATTTTTTGAAATATCATTAAAATTATTTATTTTATTTCCGTCAATTTCTACAATTTCGTCATTGACTTTAAAGCCTTGAGCTTCTATTGGCGAATTTTTTGTAAAATTTCCAATGCTTGTTGATGCAGTTCCTGTGTTAAAAGATACAAAAGCAAATATTAATCCTGCAAAAATCAAATTTGTCAATGGTCCTGCAAGAATTGTAAAAAATCTTTTGTAGGCTGGTGCCTTGTCAAATGATCTTTCATCATCACTTTCGCTATCTTCTCCTTCCATAGCACAATATCCACCAATTGGAAAAAGATTTACAGAATAAAGAGTTTCTCCTTTTTGTTTTGAAAAAATTTTAGGGCCCATTCCAATAGCAAATTCATTAACCCTAATTCCACTTTTTTTTGCTATAATAAAATGTCCAAATTCATGAATTAAAATCAAAAATAAGAACATTATAATCGATATAATAACTGATTTCATTTTTCTCCTAACTTATATTAATGTAAATAAATAAAGGCAAGGGCTGATAAATAAGATTGAATCAAACCTATCCAAAATTCCTCCATGACCTGGAATTAAATTTCCATAATCTTTTATTTTACATTTTCTTTTTATAAACGATGCTACTAAATCTCCAATTTCTGACAAAAATGCAGCAATTATTGTAAAAATAATTACTAATAATATATTTTTGTCAAGCTTTACATAATTTACATAAATCAAATTTAAAATCACAGCTCCACAAACTCCGCCAATAAATCCTTCTATGGTTTTGTGAGGAGAAATAGATTCTAATGATTTGATTTTGTGTTTGCCAATAGTTGAGCCTGTAAGATAAGCAAAAGTATCTGAGCCCCAAGCAATAATATAAAGCATATAAAGATATATTTTATTATTAATTCTTATCGCACTTGACATAAAAATAGAAACATAGGTTACTACAAATAAAAGTGCAAAAAAGTCTTCCATCCTATATTTTTTATTAAAAATCATATATACAAAAATTGCTATGAGTATAGATGTAAAACCAAACATAAATAAATTTTGATGATTGCTAAAGGCATTTACAACAAAAAATAAATTTATTAACATAGCAAATTTTAAAGGAACATTGTATGACAAATTTTTTAGTGCATTTACCAATTCTTTTACAGCAATACACGAAAATATTCCAAAACCAATTGCAAAATAAATTCCACCAAGATAAGTAATTGCAATTAATATAAAAAGAATTATTCCTCCACCAAATAATCTTTTAGCTAAGTTCATTTAATCCACCGTACCTTCTATCTCTTCCAAAATATGAATCAACTGCCACATCCAAATCATTTTTTGAAAAATCTGGCCACAAAATATCTGTAAAATAATATTCTGTGTAAGCCATTTGATAAATTAAAAAATTTGAAATCCTAAGATCTCCACCTGTCCTAATCAAAAGATCAGGATCTGGCATATTTGCTGTATATAAATAATTTGAAATATCTTCCTCATTTATATTTTCAAAATCTATTCCATCTTTTGCCATATCTTTGAAGGCTTTTACAATTTCCATTCTGCCCCCATAATTTATAGCCATATTTAAAACGAGCTTGTCATTATTTTTTGTAAGCTCACAAACATCAAGACAAGCCTTGATGGTTTTTTCTGGAAGTTTTGATATATCTCCAATTATATTTAATTTTACTTCATTTTCCATGAGTAATTTTGTCTTATCTTTTATAAATTTTGCCAATAATTTCATTAAATAATTGACTTCTACTTGTGGTCTTTTCCAATTTTCTGTAGAAAAAGCATAAAGAGTTAGATATTTTATGCCTTTTTCTTTAGCATAGAGCGCAATATCCACAACATTTTCAGAACCTTCCTTGTGGCCCATAGATCTTGGCAAATTTCTTTTTTTAGCCCATCTACCATTTCCATCAAGAATAATGGCAAGATGATTAAGTTCTTTCTCTTTCATAGATCCTTCTTTCTAATTTTATCTCTATATGATTATACCATAAGAATTATTCTTAAATATAAAAAGCTAAAATGATTTTTTCTTTGTAAATAAATTAGGATTTTGTATATATTTTTTCATAATGCTATAATTTAATTATGAAAATTAAAGCAAATAAAGAAATTAGAATTGATAAATATCTTTCTGATCTTTTTGAAGAAATTCCAAGAGAAAAGGTAAAAGATTTTATCAAAGACGAAAAAATAAAAATAAATAACAAAAAAATAAAACCTTCCTACAAATTGATTTTAGAAGATGAAATAGAAATTTCTGACAAATTATTTGAAAAAGAAAAAATCGAAGCTGAAAAAATGAATTTAAAAATCATTTATGAAAATGAAGACTATGCAATTATTGATAAGGATGAAAATGTAATTGTCCATCCAGCAGGATCAATTGTAAGTGGAACTTTGGTTAATGGTCTTTTGGATTATTTTGGCTATAATAATTTATCACATATCGGAGGCGATGACAGACCAGGAATTGTTCACAGACTTGATAAGGATACAACAGGTCTTATGGTAATTGCAAAAAATAATTCATCTTACAAATATTTGAAAAATCTTTTTGAAACAAGAAAAATTGACAAGGAATATTTGGCAATTTGCAATGGGATTTTTCAAAAAAAATCTGGAACTATTCAAACTTTTATGGATCGTGATCCAAATAATCGCAGAAAAATGGCAGTAACAAATTCTGGCCGTGATGCAATTAGTAAGTATGAAGTTATTTCAGAAAATAATGGATATTCCTTGGTAAAAATAAAAATCTTAACAGGAAGAACTCACCAAATTAGGGTTCACATGACCTATATTAATCATCCACTTTTGGGAGATCCTGTTTATGGAAATGTAAAACACAAATTTAATTTAGACCATCAACTACTTCATTGTCACAAATTAGGATTTACTGATAAAAATGGAATTTACAAAGAATTTTGTGCAGAAGTTCATGAAGATTTTAAAAAATATCAAAAAATTTTGGGTTTAGGAGAATAAAATGTATTCAAAAACAAATACAGTAAGTCTATTGGGACTTGATGGAAAGGCAATTGAAGTTGAATCTGATATAACTAGTGGAATGCCAGCTTTTAATATTGTCGGTCTTCCAGATTCATCTATAAAAGAATCCAAAGACAGAATTAGGGTTGCTCTGATAAATTCTGGTTTTAAATTTCCCCAAGGAAGAATAACCATAAATTTATCGCCTGCAGATATAAAAAAAGAAGGAACTCAACTAGACTTGCCAATTGCAATTTCTCTTTTAAAAAGTATGGGAGTAATTGAAAATGCAAAAGATGATTTTATTTTTATAGGAGAGCTTTCTCTTGATGGAAGAATTGTTCCTATAAAAGGCGCTCTTGCAATGGTAATTTCTATGAGAGAAAAAGGATTTAAAAATTTTATAATTTCAAATGAAAATAAGGACGAATGTGCAATAATAAAAGATTGCAATATTTTTCCATTCTTAAATTTAGAAGAATTAGTTTCATACCTTAACGAAAATACAAAAAAATCTCCTTACAAAATAAAATTATCAAATACAAATGAAAAAATTACATATCCTTTTGATTTTTCTGATATAAAAGGTCAAGATTCATTAAAAAGAGCTCTACAAATTGCAGCAGCTGGTGGTCATAATTTATTGATGATTGGACCTCCTGGAAGCGGAAAAACTTTTTCTGCCAAACATTTACCATCGATCTTGCCTGATATGGATTTTGAAGAAAAAATTGAAGTTACAAAAATTTATTCGGTGATGGGACTTCTTGAAAGTGGAAAATTAATAAATAATAGACCATTTAGATCTCCCCACCACTCAGCAAGCGAGGTTTCTTTGATTGGAGGAGGGGCAAATATTCCAAAAGCAGGAGAAATAACTCTCGCCCACAAAGGAGTTTTGTTTTTGGATGAATTTCCAGAATTTTCCAAAAAAACCATAGAAGCTTTGAGAGAGCCTTTGGAAAATAAGGAAATAAATATTTCAAGATCAATGGCAAGTATAAAATATCCAGCAGATTTTATTTTAATTGCTGCCATGAATCCATGTCCTTGTGGAAATTTTGGAAATCCTTTAAAAGAATGTACTTGCACTCAAAATGAAATAAGAAAATATTTGTCAAAATTATCTTCGCCAATTCTTGATAGGATTGATATTCATATAGAAATAAAACCCGTAAAGTACAAAGATTTGGATGATAATATAAAAACAAAATCTTCAAAACAAATGAAAGATGAAGTTCAAAGGGCAAGAGAAATTCAAATAAAAAGATATGAAAATGAAAAAATTTCAACAAACGGATCTTTGTCTACAAGACTTATGAAAAAATATATAAAACTTGATAAAAATGTAAAGGAAATCGGACAAAAAGCTTTTGAAAAATATAATTTTTCTGTAAGATCCTACAATAAAATTATAAAAATGAGTAGGACGATTGCAGATCTAGATGGTAGCGAAAAAATCGAGGCAAAACATCTCCTTGAAGCTGTAAGATATAGGTCTTTGGATGATAAATATTGGAGCGTGTGATGGATAATAATTTGATAAATTCAAATATAGATTTGTATATAAATGAGCTTGTAGAAAAAGCTTTAAAATTAAATGCAAGTGATATACACATAGAGCCAATGGATGAAAAATTTTCAAGAATAAGATTTAGAATTGACGGCAAACTTAGAGTTATAAGTGAGATGGATTATTCCTCTTATATTAAACTTTTAACTAGAATTAAATTATCTTCCAAATTAGATATTTCAGAAAAAAGAAGACCTCAAGACGGTTATTTAAAATTAGAAAAATTCCCAGAAATCGATTTTAGAATTTCAACTTTAAACACAATTGTCGGGGAAAAATTAGTTCTTAGGATTTTATCAATTGAAAATTTTAAAAAATCTCAAAATTTATTGGGTTTTTCTGATGATTCAAAAAAAATTTTGGAAAATGCAATCAAAAATAAATCAGGCATGATAATTTTTTCTGGACCAACTGGTTCTGGAAAATCTACTTCCCTTTATTCTTTATTAAATAAATTAAATGATGAAAAAAGAAATATTATCAGCATTGAAAATCCAGTTGAAATAAATATTTTTGGAATTAATCAAATTTCAATCAATGAAAAAATCGGACTAACTTTTCAAAATGCTCTCAGGTCAATTTTAAGGCAAGATCCAGATATTATTATGCTTGGAGAAATTAGGGATAAGGAAACTGCAAAAATGGCAGTAAGGGCTGCCATAACCGGACATTTAGTTTTAACAACTCTTCACACAAACAATAGTTTTGCATCAATAAATAGACTTCGTGATTTGGGAGTTGAAGATTATCTAATAAAACAATCTGTAAATACCCTTGCAAGCCAAAGGCTTGTTAGAAAACTTTGTTCATGCAAGAAAAAAAGAAAAATATCAAAAGAAGAATACAATTTTGTAAAAAATTATTTTGATATAGATGAAAACACTTATATTTATGAAGCGTCATCTTGTGATAAATGTCACGATGGCTACCTAGGAAGAGAAGCCGTTGAAGAAATTGTAGATTTTGATGATGATTACAAAAATCTTTTCTTTGAAAATAAAAATTTCAGCAAAAATGATTTGGATTTATTAAATAAAGAGAAAAATTTCAAGTCCATGACCTACAATGGAATAAAAAAAGTTCTAGAAGGAGTCACAAGCTTTGAAGAAATTTTAGATTCAATTTATTATTTTAATTAAAATTTTATATTTAATTTTCGATTATCCGCATAAACACTATACTTTCAAGTATTTTGAAGTATAGAAAAAACTCATTTTACCACGAATTTACCACGATTGAATGAGCCTTGATATGACCTATAAAATAACACCCAAAAGACATCATTACACCTAAATGGTGTCTTTTTAAAAAGCAGTCAATCCTAAAACTAACTGCTTTGTGTATATGGATATGAAATTGTAAACTAGAAGCTGTTTATTTTTTCTTTTTAGGTTTTGGCGTTGGTAGTTCATCATACATCACATCAAATAACCCCGTCAGAAAATCTTTATTATCAACTTCTTCCACCAATAACATTTCTTTGGCGTTTTCGTATGGAATTTCATAAGTAACTGTTGGCATATAAGAAATTGCAGACTTTGTTGGTTTTACCAGTAACCTATCATCATATATACCGCCAACGATTTTTCCACGATAATAGATAATAAATTCTCCCATCATTGCACGATATGTTATTCCTTGTAATTCTGATAATTGTTCTAAAACAAATTGTAAATAATCTTTACTTGAAGCCATTTCTAAATCTCCAATCTTGAATTTTATTATTCCAATGCTTTCTTTAAGTCCAGAACAAATTGCTTTTGTTGTTTTTTCAAATAGGTTTTTACAAAAGGTTTCATAAACCACTTTTTAGGTATCACATTTTCTGTAAAGTCTATTTGTGTTTCATTCCCTTTGTCTGTAAAAATACCAATCCAGTGACCTTTCATGTTGCTATTATCCATATCAAATTCCCAGCGTTTATATGGTTCTACAACGGTAACGGTAAATGTAGTAGCATATCCATTTTTTGTGTATTCAATAAATTGTTTGTCATTTATTATTTCTGTTTTGCTCAAATCACTTCGCCATGAGTTATATTTATCAACAGCTAAAACAATGTTCCAAACTTTTTGAATATCATTACTATTAATTGTATTTATATTTGAAATTGCCACTTTTTCATTTCCCCTTTTTAAATTACCGTTTATCGTTTTTTCATATCCACATTATAACATTCTCATATCAGCACTACAATAAAATTTTATGCTCCGATAATCTTATTGAACAGCTCTAACAGACACCATGTCATCACTCCAATCTGAAATTTTGGCAAGAAAAAAGCAGTCAATCATAAGACTAACTGCTTTGTGTAGATATGAACTTATAAAATATTTAGTTTATGATATTGCAACATCATTTAATGTCCTCTGTGTTTTGCTTTTTTCTTTTGTTGCTTCAACTTAAACTTTTGTTCTGCGTCCATTTGCTTTTTATGTTTGGAATTAGATTTATATTCTTCTTTTTTTAATTCATGTTGTAATTTTAAAGCTTGTTGCGATTTTGTCCCAATTCCATTGTTCTGTAATTGTTTCTTTACATCTCTAAGAACTCTTTTAGGATTTTTCTTATCCTTTTTTACAATCGTTTCAACTTCTGGACTAAATTGTAAATCATAATAATGTTTCAACACAAATTCTTGAATATCGTAATCTTTTGGCTCTGCACCAAATGTTACCTTTGCTACGGAAAGTTTTCCATCACAAATTCTTTCAAAAACTCCAACCCAAAAAGGTTCTGCAAAATACACAGTCAATTTACATTTTATTGTCTTCATATCAATCCCTCCTTGTTTATTTCCAAACAAAGAACGGACAACCCGGAGGGGCAGGTTACTTACCCTATAAACATAGGACGGCTGGGCTACCTACCAGCTCTCACATAATAAAATGCTTTGCGTTTTTATCTTTGTCATTTTAGATAATCATTATTTGATTACCTTTCTTGAAAATTATACCATTCCTATATCAGCACTACAATAAAATTTTATGCACCGATAATCTTATTGAACAGCTCTAACAAACACCGTTTCATCACTCCAATCTGAAATTTAGGTATGAAAAAAGCAGTCAATCCTAAGACTAACTGCTTTGTTTATAGAGATATGAAATTGTGAAATAGAATTTGCCTATTTCAAATCAAAAAGAGAATTTTCATAGTCCTTTACATAGTATCGTATATTTTTACGCCCCTTTTGAATAATGGTATGTCCCTCTGCTTCTAATTTTTCTTTCTGTGCTTCAATACCATTTGGATATTTAGCATTTAATTCTCCGTTTGCTTTTAATGTTCTCCAATAGGGTGTTTCATCTTCGGAACGCTGATAACTCGCCCACGCTACAATAGAAACAAATATACCCGCTGTAATCGGCTCTGTAAAATCTGCACCACTCAATTTTGCAAAGTATTCTCGTATTTTTCCAACCGTAATCACTTTCCCATACGGAACTTTTTTAATTACTTTGTCATAGTCAATCGGGGGAGCAAAATACATTTTGTTTCCACCATATTTCTCAATACTTTTCTGGTCTATGATAATTTGAAATTTTGGCATATCCTTACTATCATGCAACATAGCATTAAAATCTTTTTTATCTTCATTTGCCATTTGTGCCACCTCCTACTTTAAGGATAGTCTGTTTCTTATTTCCATGCAATGAGGCTGTTTGAAAATTATTAACACTTTCAAATTTGTCGCTTTCTTCATATCCATATTATAACAGTTCCATATATCCGCCACAATAAAAATCAGCATACCCTTAGCATTTATGGAACAAAAATGCACACTTTTTCTCTCTTCCTCTTGATTACCCCACAACAGAAAAGAAAAAGCACTGTCAAGAGCATTGCCACCATTGGTGGTGCTTTGCACTCTTTACTGGGCTTTTTGTTTGCTGTATCTTCCATGCAAGAGGAAATTAAAGACCTCTGTTCCATTTCGCCTTTAGATAATCTTCATAGTCTGCTTCATTGAAGTCTACTTGTGGAGAAGTGTCGGGAATGTTGTTTCTGTTGTCTATATCCGCAAGCTAACGAAATATCCAATCATCATAAGGGTCATGGTATTTATACTCTTTGGGCTGTTCTCTGTATCGGTCTAACCCTCGCATTTCCTTATGTACTTTTATCATGCCTTCCAGTTTTTGACGCTGTATCAACTGCTTGATAGTGAAAATATAAGAAGATAGACCTAGATATGTGAGGTTTACCACAAAAGCAAAATGCCCGTAGAGCTGATAAAATAAGGCTTTGCGGACATTTAAGAAGATATAAAAAGATAGTCAAAAAGACATATATAATTTAAATTTAAATTTTTAAAAATATTTTTAAATACAAACTAAAAAATTGGAGATTTTTTACTCCGATTTTTTTATACTTTTAATTTTTTTTCTCCATTATAAACTTCATCTATAATGCAAGATCCCAAGCAAACTTCTCCATCATAAAAAACTGCAGCTTGACCTGGGGTTACAGCTTTTGTTTTGTCGTAGGTTATTTCTACTTTCCCATCATCTAAAATTTTCACATGAGATTTTATATCTTTTTGCCTGTACCTGAATTTACAGGTGCAATCAAATTCTTTTTTTAGTCCCTTTTTTGAAATTGATGATAAATTTGATCCTATTAATCTATTTGAAAATAATTTTTCGTTATTTTTTCCTTGGCAAACTATTAGTTCGTTTTTTTCTAAATCTTTTCCACAAACAAACCAAGCTTCTCCTTCTCCACCAATTCCAAGTCCTCTTCTTTGTCCAATTGTGTGATACATTAAACCATAGTGTTTTCCCATAATATTTCCATCAGTATCGACAATATTTCCTTCTTTTGCTGGAAGATAGTGGGATAAAAATTCATTAAAATTTCTTTCTCCTATAAAACAAATTCCAGTTGAATCTTTTTTATCAGCTGTTGCCAAATTATTTTCTTTAGCAATTTTTCTAACTTCTTTTTTATCAAGATCTCCTACTGGAAATAAAACATCTTTTATTTGATCTTGAGATAATTGTGAAAGAAAATATGTTTGGTCCTTGTTTGAATCAAGACCTCTTAGCATTTTGGTTTCATCATCTTCCCTATCAACTCTTGCATAATGACCTGTTGCAAGATAGTCTGCTCCCAAATCTTTTGCATAATCCAAAAAGGCCTTAAATTTTATTTCCTTATTACACATTATATCAGGATTTGGAGTTCTGCCCTTTTTATATTCATCGAGAAAATATGAAAACACCCTGTCATAATATTCTTTTTCAAAATTTATTGAATAATATGGAATTCCAATTTGATTGCAAACTTTAACTGCATCTTCGTAATCGACTTCTGCAGTACAAACTCCATTTTCATCTTCCTCGTCCCAATTTTTCATAAAAATTCCGCTTACATCATAACCTTCATTTTTTAATAAAAGGGCAGCAACAGATGAATCGACTCCACCACTTACACCAACGATAACTTTTATATCTTTTTTATCTTTCTTTTCCATCTATCCCCCTCAATTTTTTCAAAACTTCAAATGTATAGTCAATATCTTCTTTTGTATTTGTAAATCCAAAAGAAAATCTTACGGAATGTCTTGCTCTTTTTTCATCATACATATTTTTTATAACATTACTTGCTTCCACACTTCCTGCCCTACAAGCAGAACCAACAGAAATGCAAATTCCATTCATGTCCAAATATGTAAGAAGAAGTTCATTTTTAACTTTTGGAAAATATAAATTTAATATATGGTCAGTTGAATTTTCTAAACTCCCATTTATTTCATATAAGAAATTTGACTCTTTTAATTTTTCAACAAAATAAGATTTTAATTCTTTAATTTTTTCTCTTTCACCAATAGCTTTTGGGAAAGATTTTGCCATTGAATAAGCGCCCATTGTAAAAGAAGTTCCAGCACGCCTATCTTTTTCTTGCTCTCCTCCTTTAATAAAAGGCTTGATTTTTTTATTGCAATAAAGAACCCCAAAAGAATTTATCCCACCAATTTTGTGCCCTGAAAGAGAAAGAGAATTGCAATGAAGTTTTTCTACGTCAATATCAATATGGGAATAAGCTTGAACGCAATCTACATGAAAAAATACATTTTTGTCTTTTAAAAATTCTCCAATTTCATAAACTGGCTCAATTGCCCCTATTTCATTATTTACAAACATCAAAGAAACCAATTTTACATCATCTGTAAGTTTTTCTTTCAATTCATCAAGGGAAAAATATCCACTCTCATCAACATCAAGAAAAATTGTTTTTTCCTTATTTACAGTATTTAAAATAGAATCATGTTCAATTTTTGAAGTTATTACAAAATCATCCTTAAAATTTGACAAAATTGTATTATTTGCCTCACTTGCAGATGAAGTAAAAATTATATGGTTTGGATTTGCATTAATAGATTTTGCAATTTCCACCCTAGAATCTTCCAAAACTTTTTTTCCAGCCCTTCCCAAAGCGTGCAAAGAATCAGGATTTCCATCAAAATCATCCATATTTTCAAAAATATCTTTCAAGATTTCTTTTCTTTTTATTGATGTAGCTGCATAATCAAAATATATCATCAAAATTTCCTTATAATTTATAAAAGACCTAAAAATTTAGGTCTTAGTCGTCAAATTCTTCTTTTAAAATTTCTTTTAAAACTTCAGCTTCTTCCTTTGTAAAAGTAATTCCCTTGCTCATTCTTGTGTGATCTTCATTCCAATCTCTCAAATCATATTTAGGATCTCTATCGTTCCAAGAAACAAGATTCAATTCCTTTGTCCATCCTTTTGCATTTGTTGAAAGAACTCCCAAATTTTCTACTATATCATATTTTATTGCCATATAAACTCCTAACTATAATAATTTCTTGGCAAAAATCCAAGCAAAACATATTCAATCTCACTTGTCGCCATTTCCATTTTACGAATTCTGTTTTTTATTCTACCCTTTTGTTTTATAATCTCATCATCATCTAAATTTTTAATATCTTCTAAACTTTTAAGAAAATTTTGAATTTTCCTATCGTCAGTTTTATAGAAAAAATCACTTTCTTTAATTCTATCAATTTTTTCAACAAAATCATAGAGATTATGATCTCTCAATGAAACATAAGAATCAACAAAAATCCTATCAAGTTTTTCCTTATCATCATAGAATTGACTAAGATTTTCATATCCGGTCAAATAAAAATTTAATTCATACTCAGCCTTGATAAGACGAATTTTTAAATCCAACAAATTTTTTTGATTTTTAGTTAAATTATTTTCATCAATAAGATCCATATTATCCTCTCCTTTGAGTATAATATCATAGAATATTTTCTTCTACAAGGATTGTATTATAAAGTTTTTAAAAATCAATTCATAATTTTTATTATATCTTTTTATAAATTTTTCCAAAAGAAAAAACCTAGTTTAATCTAGGTTTGGTTTATCTAATAAATCAATGTGGCAATAACCGTTTGGATTTTTTTCTAAATAATCTTGATGGTAATCTTCGGCTTTTACGAAATTTTCTAATTTTTCGACTTGTATTTGGATTTTTCTTTCTTCATTTTTTTGTTTTTCTTGTAAAAATTTTTTTGCAAATTCTAAATCTTTTTCATCTTTTGAAAAGATTCCACTCCTATATTGACGTCCTATATCATTTCCTTGTTTATTTATTGAAAATGGATCGATTATATAATAAAAATATTCCAAAATTCTTTCTAATGATTCTTCTTTCCCATCGTAGCTTATTTCTACAGTTTCAGCATGGTCTGTTTGGTATAAATTTTCGTAAGTTGTTTTTTCACTATTTCCGTTTGCATATCCTACAAGGGTATCTTCTACTCCTTTTATGTCTTTAAAATATGCCTCAACTCCCCAAAAACATCCGCCTGCTAAATAAATTTTTTTCATTTTTTCTTTCTCCAATCATATCTTCTACTTGGCTTTCTAAATTTAAATCCTCTAAGTGATTTTGATAAAACTGATGCCAACAAAATTCCAAATGAAATTGCTGATGCAACTGCAAGGGTATCAAATAAATTTACAATGGCAAGTGATTTTTTTCCATCTACAAAATAAAAAAGTGTATTGTAAATCCCTTTTCCTGGTACTAAATTTATAATTCCTGGTACTATAAATAAAATTGCCGGCATGTGACATTTTCTTGCAAAAACTTCTCCAGAAATTCCTGTAAAATATGCTCCTGCAAGTGCTGGTAAAAATACTCCTTCAAAAAAATCTCCAACTATCATATAAATCAAAAATCCTATTGCTCCTGCAAGTGAGGACAATCCAATTGATCTTTTTGGGCAAGAAAAAAACATAGCAAAGCCTACGGCTGATAAATATGAAGATATAAAACCTATTATTAAATGCATATTTCCTCCTTAAAATAAAGTCATTGGGAAGGCAACGCCAATTGCTAGGGCAAGGGATACAAAAAATGACATGGCAAGTCCTGTTAGTCCACTTGTTGCATCGCCACTCATAAGATCTCTTATAGAATTTGTTAGCAAAAATCCTGGAACATAAGGCATCATCGATGAAACAATTACATTTGCCATATTAAATCCAAAAACAAATTTTCCTATAATATGGGCAAAAAGTGAAACCATAATTCCTGCTAAAAAATTTTCAATAAAATATCCGTACATTTTCTTTTCTATTTTTATAAAAAGAAGATATGTTAGTAAGGAAACAACAAAGGTTACTGGCAAATCCAAAAAATTTGGAGCTTTCGAATTTACTAACAAAGGAAAGGCTGTTGATGCAAGGGTTGCTCCTATTATTTTTAATTTTATGTCTGCTTTTGTAGTATTTTTTATATTATCAAGTTCCATCAAAGCCTGATCAAGATTTAATTCGTGATTACAAAATTTTCTAGAAAATGAATTAACCCTATCTACAACTATTAAATTATTTCCCCTATTTTTTACTCTTTTAACATTTGCATAAGTTTTGCCATCAACATTAAAGGAATACATTAAAGCATTAAATGTTGCAAAAACATCTATGTCGCTTGCTTCATAAATTGATCTTATTATTCTTTCGACTGTGTCTTCAACCCTATAAATTTCTGCTCCATTTTTTAACATCATAGCTCCCGCCCTTGATGTTATTTCAAGTAATTTATTTATATCATCTTCTTTATACATTTTATTATCCTTTTCAATGCAAAAGTAACTTTCCAAAATTGAAGGAAAGTTACTTAAAAAAATTTTACATATTTTTGTATTTATTTATATTATCTGATGAAAGAAAATCATAAGCATCGTTTATTTTTTGAAATTTTTCAGTTGCATTTGGATCTTGGCTTATGTCTGGATGATATTTTTTTGCAAGTTTCCTGTAGGCAAGTTTTATTTCATATTGGTCGCTTGTATATGGTACACCCAAAGTATCACAAGCTTTTTGATATTTTTCTTTAAAACCAAGGTCATTTACAAAGCTACCATTTTGATAAGAACCTGTATTGTATCCTCCGTTATAATTTCTTTCGTCAAAATCAAATCCCGAAAAATTAAAACCTTGAAAAAATTCCTCAAATCTTTGATTCATTTCTTCTTGTCTTCTTTGTCTTTCTTCTTCAGCTTGTCTTCTTCTTTCTCTTTCTTGGTCTAGCTTATATTTTTTTGCATAATCTGATAAATTATCAAATCCTTTTTTCTTTCCAGAAATTAAAGTATCAGCCTTATCGTACATCCATTCTATCAAAGTATAATTTCCATATCTCAAAAGAGAAATGAAAGATTTTCCTAGAAATGGAACTACTGCTATTATCAAAAAAATAGTAAAAAGTTCAGGCGGTATAGCTATAAAAAACAAAGGAAGTACAAATATTACTGAACATCCAATTAGCATTATAACTTGGCTTAAACCTTCAAAGACTGTAACTATTGCATTTAAAATATTTATTAAAAAATTAAATATTGAATTTAATACGCTTGCTAGTCCGTGGATAAATTTTCCAAATATTTTTTTCACGTTTTTTCTCCAATCTATCTTGATTATACCCAAGTTATTTTTATCTGTCTACTAGCCAAAAAGCTCCTCATTATTAGAATTATAAAGCTTATAATAAATTCCTTTTTTATCAAGCAAGTCTTTGTGATTTCCTCTTTCAACAATCCCATCTTCTGTTAAAACTAAAATTGAATCTGCATTTATAATTGTAGAAAGCCTGTGGGCAATTGTTAAAGTTGTTCTTCCCTTTGATAATTTTTCCAAAGAATCTTGAACTATAGCCTCACTTGTATTATCCAAAGATGAAGTCGCCTCATCCAAAATTAAAATTGGAGGATTTTTCAAAAATACTCTTGCAATAGAAATTCTTTGTTTTTGACCTCCAGAAAGTTTTACTCCTCTTTCTCCAACATAGGTGTCAAAGCCATCTGAAAGTTCCATAATAAAATCATAAGCTCCTGCAAGCTTACTTGCTCTTATTATTTCTTCATCACTGGCATCTTTTTTACCATAAGAAATATTTTCTTTAATTGTAGCTCCAAACAAATACACATCTTGTTGGACAATTCCAATATTATCTCTCAAAGAATCAAGAGTTAAATCATTTATATCTTTGCCATCGATTAATATTTTTCCCTTATTAATTTCATAAAATCTTGGAATAAGTTTTGTAATAGTAGTCTTGCCTGCTCCAGATGGTCCAACAAGAGCTACATTTTCTCCAACATTTATGTTAAAATTAATATCTTCCAAAATCCAAGAATCTTTTTCATCTTGGTCTGGATATTTAAAATAAGCGTGGTCAAAGGAAATTTCTCCCTTAACATCTGTAAGTTCTTTCGCATTTTCTTTATCAAAAATATCAGATTTCAAATTAATCACTTCATAAAATCTTTCAATTCCTGTAATTCCTTTTTGATATTGGTCTGTAAATTCTACAAGCCTGTTTACAGTTGCAATTATTGTATTTAAATATAAAACGAAAGCAACAAGATCTCCTGGACTCATTAAATTTTTTATTACAAAATTTCCTCCAATAATAATTAAAACCGCATACATACTTCCCGCAAATAATTGGTTAATCATATTATAAGATGCCATATTGTAATATTTTACTTTTTTAATATCTACAAACTTGTCGTTTCCCTTTTTAAATTTTTCTTTTTCTAAATTTTCATTTGCAAAAGATTTTACAACGTCTATTCCCAAAAGAGAATCCTCAATGCTTGCATTAATTTCTCCAATTTGTTTTTTCTCACTTTTAACAGATTTTGAAAAAGCTCTTCTTTTAATTCTTGCAGCATAAACCATAAGTGGAATTATTATATACAAAACTAAAGTCAAAGGAATATTTATAGTCATCAAAACTACAAAAGAAATCGTAAGTTTTATAAAACCGATAAAAAATTCTTCAGGGCAATGATGAGAAAATTCTGTAATATCAAATAAATCTGTTGTCATCCTACTCATAAGTTGCCCAATTTTTGTTTCATTGAAAAAAGCTGTTGACATTGTCAAAAAATGTTTGAAAATATCACGTCGCATATCTTTTTCAATGTGAGCTCCCATTATGTGTCCATAAGATTGCATAAAATATCTTCCACAAACTTCTACAAGTTTTGTAAGAGTATATATTAAAGTTAATTTTAAAATAATTGAATATGTTAGGCTAGAATTTGATGCGTGATCTGTAAGTGATGATAAAATAATTGGTAAAATCAATTCACAAACAGTTGTTAAAAATGCAGAAAATAAATCAATAGCCAAAATATTTTTGTAATCCTTGTAATAAGGAATAAATTTTTTAATTAATTCTTTATCAGAATAAGTTCTTTTTTCCATTTCTCCTCCTTATTAAAATTTTTATACTATAGTATTTTACTATTAATTTAAACTTATTCACTTGATTTTTTTAGATTAATTGTTAAAATATTAATAAAGACACATAAGGAGGAATAATGGCAAGAATAATTGAAAAAACAAATCTTAATGACTCAACCATTAAATTTGTTGTAAATTCTCCAGATATTGCAAAAAGAGCAAAACCTGGTCAATTTATAATTTTAAGGATAGATGAAAAAGGCGAAAGAGTTCCTTTTACAATTTCTGAAACTGATGATGAAAATGTAACAATAATTGTTCAAATTGTTGGTGGAACAACAATTAGAATGAACGAATTAAAAGCAGGCGATGGATTTTTAGATTTTGTTGGTCCTTTAGGAAAACCAACTGAACTTGACCAATATAAAGGAAAAAATGTTTGTGTAATTGGTGGAGGTTTGGGAACAGCTATTGCCTATCCTCAAGCAAAATATTTACATAAAATTGGAGCTCACACTGATGTAATAATGGGCTTCAAAAATAAAGACATAATAATTTTAGAAGATGAATTAAAAGAAGCTTCTGACAATTTATACATTACAACTGACGATGGATCTTATGGAAAACAAGGATTTGTTACTGAAGTTTTAAAAGAAAATATTGAAAATGGAAAAAAATATGACCTAGTTTTAGCCATAGGTCCAATGATTATGATGAAAAATACTGCCCTTGTAACAAAAGAATATGACATACCAACTATTGTTTCATTAAACTCAATTATGGTTGATGGAACTGGCATGTGCGGATGTTGTAGAATTACAGTTGGTGGCGAAATGAAATTTGCTTGTGTTGATGGTCCAGATTTTGATGCTTTTGAAGTTGATTTTGATGAAGCCATGAACAGAGGAAGAAATTACCAACAAGAAGAAAGAGAACACATTTGTAGACTAACAGGAGATATGAGAAATGGCAAAATTTAATATGAATAAACAAAAGGTTTCTATGCCTGAACAAGATCCAAATGTTAGAAACAAAAATTTTGAGGAAGTAGCTCTTGGTTATGATTTAGAAATGGCTCAAGAAGAAGCACTTAGATGTGTTCAATGTAAAAATAAACCTTGTATGGAAGGCTGTCCAGTTTCTGTAAGAATTCCAGAATTTATTCATCAAGTAGTTGAAGGAGATTTGGATAAAGCTTACGAAATTATTTCATCAACAAATAACCTTCCAGCAATTTGTGGTAGAGTTTGTCCACAAGAAAATCAATGTGAAGGAGTTTGTACAAGAGGAAAAAATGGAGAGCCTGTTGGAATTGGTCGTCTTGAAAGATTTGTAGCAGACTATCACATGAATAAAGAATATAATAAACCAACAGAAGTTACAGGACAAAATAAAAAAGTTGCCATTGTTGGATCTGGTCCTTCTGGACTTTCCTGTGCGGCTGACCTTGCAAAATTAGGTTATGAAGTTGTAATGTTTGAAGCTTTCCATACAGCAGGTGGAGTTTTGATGTATGGAATTCCAGAATTTAGGTTACCAAAAACTTTGGTTCAAAAAGAATTGAAAAATGTAATTGGTCTTGGTGTAAAACTTCAAAGAAATACAATAATTGGAAGAACAAAAACAATTAATGAATTATTTGAAGAAGGATTTGAAGCAGTTTATGTTTCAACCGGAGCAGGTCTTCCAAAATTTTTAGGAATTGAAGGAGAAAATTTAAACGGAGTTTATTCAGCAAATGAATTTTTAACAAGAATGAATTTGATGAAAGCTTATAAATTCCCAGAATATGATACACCAGTTCATATAGGAAAAAAAGTTTGTGTAGTTGGTGGTGGAAACGTAGCAATGGATGCGGCAAGAAGTGCTAAAAGAATGGGCGCTGATGTAACTGTTGTTTATAGAAGAAGTTTTGAAGAAATGCCAGCAAGAGCTGAAGAAAGTCACCACGCAAAAGAAGAAGGAATTAACTTTATGAACCTCCATAATCCTGTAGAAATTGAAGGAGAAAATGGTTGGGTTAAAAAAGTTAAATTAGAAGTAATGGAATTGGGAGAAGAAGATAAATCTGGAAGAAGACGTCCTGTTCCAACTGGAAAATATGAAGAAGTTGATTTTGATTCTGTAATTGTTTCAATAGGACAATCTCCAAATCCACTTATTAAACAAACAAATGATGATATAAATACTGAATCTTGGGGTGGAATTATAATTGACGATTCTACAATGACAAGTAAGGATGGAGTTTTTGCAGGAGGAGATGCCGTAAGTGGTGCTGCAACTGTAATTCTTGCAATGGGAGCTGGTAAAAAAGCAGCTGAAAATATTGATAAATATATAAAAAATAAAGCAAAATAAATTTAAACCTAGCTTATGATGAAATCTTAAAATCCAAATTAAATTTTTAATTTTACATCATCTCTAGATATTTTAATTTTAAAATTTTTTAAGATATTTTAGAAAAAATAAAAATCCGATTCACAGATTATTTATCGTGTAATCGGATTTTTATTTTATATTTTATTTGATTTTTTCGATTATTCTTGATTTTGTTTCGAAATTATCACTTGTTCCTGTTATTGATTTATTTTCTTTTGCTATTTTTGACATTTGGTCTAGAATTTCGCTAATTTCTGTTACATCTTCTGATTTATCAGCTAATTTATCTATTCCTTTTGTCTTGTAATCGCTAAGTCCTTCTTTGAATTTTCCAAATGATGAAACATATTCGTCACTTCCATTTTTAAGTTGACCTGTGGAATTGCTCAATTTGTTAATTCCATTATCTAATTGTTTGATTCCATTTGCCATTGGATTTATTGCTGTTTCATTTATATTTGCAAGTTGTGAAAGAGCTTTTGATCTTTCTTGGAATTGTTTTAATCCACTAGAAAGAGATGCTGATCCATTTCTTAATTCTTCTGAATTTGAATCTAGCTTACTAATTGCATTAGAAAGTTTATTAACTCCATCTTGGTTTTGTTGGGTGCCATTTTTTAATTTTTCTGATCCAGCTTTAATTTGTTTTGTTGACTCATCAAGCATTACTACTGATTCTTGTAATTTTTTAATATTACTCTTTGACAAAGCTTCGCCTATTTTTTTGCTTCCTTGTGCAAGCTTTTGTGATGATGTTTGTATTTTTGTTTTTGAATCATTTAATTTAGTGTTTACTTGGGATAATCCATCATTTACTTGTCCAATTGATGTTGTAAGCTCTGATGAGCCATTAGCAACTTGTCCAAGTCCAGCTTTTATTGCAGCATTTGCTTGGCTATTTGCACTTAATGAGGCTATATCATTATTTAGCCCTTGTTTTACTGCTTTTAAATTTTCAATCTCTGCTGATAGTGAGCCATCTTCATTTTTTGCTTGTAAATTTGCTATAACTTGGTCAATTGAACTTGCTTGAGCATTTATATTTTGAATAGATGAATCAACACTTGGCACATTTTGAGCACTGTTATTTAAATTATTTATTCCTTGATTTAATGTTTTTGAAGATTCTTCAATTTTTAAAAGTCCCCCACTTAATTGATTAACGCTATCTGCAAACGGACTAATTCCTTTTGACAATTCTTCAAGTCCATTTGATAATTGATTCATTGAATCTGTCAATTTTCCTATGTCATCTCCGTTTGTTGCTTGTAACAAACTATTTCTTAGGCTTGTTGTTCCTTTATTTAATTTTAAAAGTGATGAATCTAATTCGCTTGCTCCATTATTTAAACTTACAGAGCCTTCTTGTAATTTTGCCATATTATTATTTATTTGTCCAACAGCCATTGTGTATTGGTTTACTCCTGTATAAAGTTTTGAGCCACCGTTATTTAGTTGGTTTACTGCTGAATTTACTGTTTGAATTTTGCCTGGCAAACTTGAAAAAGCATTTGATAATTGGTCAAATGAGCTTACTATTTTGTTTGAGCCTTGGGATAACTTTTCTGCTCCTTCATTTAATTTTCCAATTCCATCATTTAATTTTTTGCTTCCTTCATCTAATTTGTTTGAACCATCAACAAGTTTTGCTGCATTTTCTTCTAATTCATTTATTCCATTTTTCAATTCATCTAAAGAATCAAGTTTTGCATCTTCTTGGAAAAATTCATTAGTTATAAGTGCATACACCTCTGTTGGTTCATAATCTTTAACATCCATTTCCATTTCTACTTTATCTTTAAAATTATCAAGTTTATCTGCCTCAATAATTCCTTGGAAATTTTCTTTAAGTCCTGGTGTCAAAATTGCTGCAACTATTTCATTTTTTCCATCTTTTACAAGTTTTCCATCTTTTGTTGTAAGATTTTTTACCTTATCTGAATTGAAATTTATTTCTGCAAGGGCAAGATATGGAGAATATATCTCTTTATTTTCCCCATCAATTTTTGCCTTTGTTTTTTTCTTGTTTACAGCTTCAATTTGGATTTTTAAATGTCCAGATTTTCCTTTTAATTTATCAAAAGTCATTTCCTTTCCATCTAAAAAATATTTTACATTTATATCAACTGGCAAATCTTCATTTGTTTTTCCTTGATAGTAAATATCTTTGCTGTCTTCATTCCAATTTATATATCCATTATCTAAATTTACTTTTTTGTCTGTTTTTAAATTTTTAATTTCTTTTAAATTGGTTTTATCTTTTACTTTGATATTATTATCGGAATTTATCCAAATTGAACCAGTTTTATCTTTTATTTTATCAGCTTCTTTTGTAACATATATTGTCTCATTTTTTCTAACGTTTAAATCTTTGGCATAAGCCACATTTGTCATCAATAATGAACTTGCTAGAACTAATGAGAATCCTTTCATTAATTTATTTTTCATATTTTCCTCCTAATTTAATCCTTTTGTTGTCTTTTTAATAAATGGAAATGCTATTTTTATTATGGCTGGAAGGAATAATATTATTGCAAGCATACTTATTATTGCTCCTCTTGCCAAAAACATACAAATCGTTGAAACAATTTCCATTTTTGAATATAAACCAACTCCAACAGTTGCTGCCATAAATGACAAAGCAGATGTTACAATTGATTTTGATGTTTCTTTTACTGTCAATTTTAAAGACATATCCACATCTTTAGTTTCTTTATATTCTCCAATAAACCTATCCATCATAAGAATTGAATAATCTATGGTTGATCCTAATTGAACTACTCCAATAATTATTGATGTTACGAAAGGAATAGTTTGACCTAAATAAAATGGAATTCCCATATTTATTTGAATAGCAAGCTCAATTACTGCAATTAAAACCACAGGAATAGCAAATGATTTAAACACTATTGCAATTATTAGAAAAACTATAATAATTGATGCAATATTTACCATTTTAAAATCCCTATCTGATAAAATAGTAAGGTCTTTTGTTAAAACAGCTTCTCCTGTTAAATATCCATTTTTATCATGTTCTTTTACAATTTTATTTATTTTATCTACTTGATTATTTACCTTGTCAGATGCTGTTTGATATTTTGAATTTATCATAATCATTTGATAGCCATTTTTATTAAAATTATCTTTTATTTTATCTGGCAATACGCTATCTGGTAAGGTAAGTCCTGTAAATGAATTCAAACTTAAAACACTATTTACTCCGTCAACATCTTTTAATTCATCAACAAGTCCATTTACATTTTTTTTGCTTAATTTATCATCAACAACTACAAAATGTGTAGAAGCCATATTAAAATCTTTTTTCATTTTATTTAAAGCAACAATTGAATCCAAATCTTGTGGCAAAGACCTATCAAGATTGTAATAAAGATCTGCGTTTCTTGCCCCATATATAGCAGGAATAAACAAAATCAAAAATGCAATAAATAATCCATTTTTATGACCTAGTACAAAATTTGATGTCTTGTCGAATGATGGTAAAAATATTCTATGATTAAATCTTGCAACTATTTTTTCTGCAATCAAAATCATTGGTGGTAGAACTACAACAGTTGAAATTAGTCCCAATAAAACACCCTTACTCATAACAAGACCTATATCTTTTCCAAGTCCTAAACGCATTATAATTAATACAATAAATCCTGCAAAAGTTGTAAGCGATGATGCAAAAATTGATGATACAGTTTTTTGAATAGCTATATCCATTGCGTCATTTTTATCTTCATTGCTCTTTTTTTCTTCGACATATCTATGATATAAAAATATAGAATAGTCTGTAGTTACAGCAAGTTGTAAAACAGCTGCAATAGCTTTTGTTATATAAGAAATTTCTCCCAAAAATAAATTTGTACCAAAGTTATATAAAATTGCATATCCAATATTCAAAATAAATAAAAATGGTATGATAGTTGATTCATTTGTAAGAGATAAAATAATCAAAGCCAAAGCTACTGCCAAGGCAACATAAATTGGCGTTTCGTGATCTATTAAATCTTTTGTATCCTTTACAAGTGAACTCATACCACTTAAAAATTTCTCCTTGGATTCTATTTTTTTAATATTTTCAATAGCTTTCATAGTCTTAAAAGATGATGAGCTTTCTTTAAATTTAACCATAAGCAAAGTACAATCCTTAGAATAAAAAATATCTTTTATCTCATCAGGTAAAAACTCATTTGGAATGCTATCTCCAACAATTGATGATTTTGAAATTACATCTTCTACACCATCAACCTTTAAAATTTCATTTTTAACTTTATCAGCATCATAATCATCGCCTTTCAAAAGAAGCATGCCCGTGGCAGCATTTTTAAAATCTTTATCAAGAATTTCTTGCCCTTGAGTTGATTCTAAGTCAGCAGGCAAATATGACAAAATATCATAATTTACACCAGTATTCTTGTATCCAAACCAAGCAGGTATTAATAATAAAGTCATTATTAATAAAACAAGTCTAGGATGATGCGAAATAAATTTCGTTATTTTTTTCATTTATTCTCTCCTATTCTATCGAAAATTTTTCTAATAATAGCAAATAAAACTGGTTTCATTTCATCAATTGATAAAATTGATTCTTCTAATACAGCACTTTTACAAGTAGACATCATAATTTCAAGAGTTAGAGAAAGTATATAAAGTTTTTGCGACTCCGTATGATTTGTTAAAAATAGATTATCATATTTATTTAAAATATATTTTAAAGTCGAATCTGCCTCGCTAAGCCCATAATCATTTTCAATTTTTGTATAAAGAGTCCAAGTAATATTTTTGCTCAAAAGATCTAGCTCAAAAGGATGAGCAATCAAATAATCAATTATATAGTTTACAAAAGAAATATATCTTTCAATTGGATCAGTTTCCTTGCACATTTTTTCAGCATTTAAAATAATCTGTGTACCAATATTTAAAACCATTTTTTCTTCCAAATCATTTTTATCTGTGTAATACAAATAAAAAGTACCCAAACCATATCCAGCTTCTGTCATAATATCTCTAACAGAAGTTTTTTCAGCACCTTTTTCTTGAAAAATTTTCAGGGCTGCATTCATAATTTTTTCTTTTTTATTTTCTACATCACTCATAAATTAATCTACTCCTATATAATAATATAAAATGAACACCGTTCATTCGTTGCTACATTTATATGATACAACTTCCTGAACGATGTTCAACTTTTTTTGTAAAAAATTTTAAAATTTTTTTATTATTACATAAAACATTATAAAATCAAGCTTTCATTAGGAATTTTTTGAATTTTTTATTGCAAATTTAATAATTTCTATTCCTTCATCAATTTCTTTTTTGCTTAAATTTGCAAATCCTAAAATAAAATAATTCTCTTTTCCAGCCTTTCTAAAAGAAAATCTATTCAAATTAATTAGTCTTAAAGATTTCTCATTTAAAACTTCATTAAATTTTTTTATATCTACAGACTTATCAATTTTTATAAGTAAATTTAAGGAATTTGCCTTTGTTGGAAAAGAAATTTCTTCAATTTCTTCTAATTTTTTTACTATAAAATCAAATTTTTTATAATAAATATTTTTCATCCTGTTTATATGCTTTTCAAATTCCCCGCTTTCTATAAAGGCTGCCAAAGCTTTTTGCAAAAAATTTGAAACTGTATTCGATAAATCTTTAAAATTATTTTCATATTTTTTTAATAAATCATCTGGCAAAACCATATAAGAAATTTTCATTGATGGAGCAATTAATTTTGAAAAAGATCCAAAATAAATTACATCAGAATTTTTATCCATTGCTTTTAAACTTTCTATTGGATAACCCTTAAATTTAAATTCACTATCATAATCATCTTCAATTATATACCTATCTTTTGAAAGAGATGCCCAATTTAGTAATTCAATTCTTCTTTGAATAGACATAACTGTACCCATCGGAAATTGATGAAAAGGGGTTACAAATAAACACAAAGCATTTAGGTCTGTGAGCTTATCAATTTTTACACCCTCATCATCTAAATCTAAAGGAATTGGATTTTTCAAATCATAAGTATAAAATTTATTTCCAAAAGCATAACCAGGATTTTCAAAAGCAAAAAGAGTCTGGTCTGTGAGAAGTTTTTTTATCATAGAAAATAAATGCTCAGTTGATGATGAAATAATTATATTTCTAGAATTTGTATTTATATTTCTAGAATTTTTCAAATAAGTCTTTATAGCCTTTCTCAAAGGCTCGTATCCCTTATAAGAGCCTTTGTCCAAAATTTTTATATCATCCTTATCTATTGCCTCTTTCATATATTTTTGCATAACTTTATAAGGAAAATTATCATAATCTACGCCACTAATTGAAAAATCATATTTTATTTTTTCATCATCTATTTTATTATTTTTCAATTCCTTCTTGTTCAAAATAATTAAATCATCAATTTTTCGACAATAAAATCCACTTTTATCTTTTGCATAAACGTAGCCTTCTTCTTCAAGTTTATAGTAAACT
This sequence comes from Anaerococcus sp. HMSC068A02, assembly GCF_001811125.1. Lineage (NCBI taxonomy): Bacteria > Bacillati > Bacillota > Tissierellia > Tissierellales > Peptoniphilaceae > Anaerococcus > Anaerococcus sp. HMSC068A02. The sequence continues at coordinate 59,767 of NZ_KV803757.1, forward strand.
TTTTTTATTGTATTTTTTGAAACATTAATATCTTTTGATAAATTTCTAATTGATGGGAGCTTTTCGTCTTCTTTTATTTCTCCATTAATTATTTTATTTTTTATAATTTCATATATTTGTTCATATAAATATTTTTTGTCATTTGGTAAATTTAAATACATCTGTAACCCTCATTTTTTATTTTTTGTCACTTTTATTAGTTACAGTTTATCATATAATAGAATCAAGATAAATATTAAGGAGAAAAAAATGATTGAAAAAAATATAAATGCTCAATTTGAAAAAAAAGTTATTATGGATGTAATGAACGTTGAACAAGCAAAAATTGCAGAGGCAGCTGGTGCAAGTGCTGTTATGGCTCTTGAAAGAGTTCCTGCAGATATTAGAGCTGCTGGTGGCGTTTCAAGAATGAGCGATCCAAAAATGATTGAAGAAATAATGAATGCTGTAAAAATTCCTGTAATGGCTAAGGTAAGAATTGGACATTTCGTTGAAGCACAAATTCTTGAAGCTTTGGGAGTTGATTACATAGATGAATCTGAAGTTTTGACTGTGGCTGATGATTACAATCACATCGACAAAAAGAAATTTAAAACACCTTTTGTATGTGGAGCAAGAAACATTTCTGAAGCTTTGAGAAGAATTTCTGAAGGAGCTTCAATGATTAGAACAAAAGGAGAGGCTGGAACAGGAAATATTGTCCAAGCTGTAAGACACATGAGAGAAATTAACAGGGAAATCCAAAGAATTTCTGTTTTAACTGATGATGAAATTTTTTCATACGCAAAAGAATTAGCTGTTGATGTAAATCTTTTAAAATATGTAAGAGATAATAAAAAACTTCCTGTAGCAAATCTTTCTGCTGGTGGAGTTGCAACTCCTGCCGATGCTGCTTTGATGATGCAACTTGGAGCTTACGGTGTGTTTGTAGGAAGTGGAATTTTTAAATCTGGAGATCCAGAAAAAAGAGCAAATGCAATTGTAAAAGCCGTAGAAAATTTTGATAAACCAGAAATTATTTTAGAAGTTTCAAAAGATCTTGGCGAAGCTATGGTTGGAATAAATGAAGACGAAATAAAAGAAATTTTTGAAAATAGATAAAATAAAAATCAAACAATATGCCCCATAAAAAAATTCTGCATTAAACTGCAGAATTTTTTCTTTATATTCTTTTTAATAATTCTTTTAACCAATTTTCATCTTCAGGATCTGATGAATATCTTTTTTTAAGATCAATTGATTTTATTGCTTTCAAATCTTTTTCGTCAAGTGAAAAATCAAATATTTCTATATTTTCTTTTATTCTTTTTGGATTTGTTGATTTTGGAATTGGCATTGAGCCTCTTTCAATGTGCCAACGCAAAACTATTTGAGCTGGAGTTTTATTGTATTTATTTGCAAGTTTTTTTATTACAAATTCTTCTAATAATTCACTTCTTCCCCTAGCAATTGGCGACCAAGATTGATGAAGAATATTATTTTCTTTTAAAAATCTAACCGTTTCGTCATTTTGAAAATGTGGACTTGATTCTAATTGATCGATTGCTGGTTTTTCTCCAACTTCTAAAAGTTTTTTTAATTGAGAAATTTCAAAATTTGAAACTCCTATTGTTTTTATAATCCCTTGTCTTTTATAATCTTCAAAAACTTTCCAAGATTTTTCAAAATCTTTTCCAAACCAATGGAGTAAAACCACATCCAAATAATCTGTTTGTAATTTTTCCAAAGATTCATCAAGAGATTTTTTTGTTTTGTCATAGCCAAAATCACTTGGCCAAACCTTGGTTGCTATTTTGTATTCATTTCTTTTTTTACCAGAATTTTTAAGTTCTTCTCCTATCATTTTTTCATTATTATAAATTTTTGCTGTATCTAAATATTCATAAGAATTTTCAAAAAATGCCTCAATTGCATTTGCCATGTCATTTCTGTCAGTAATTTTATAAGTACCAAAACCCAAAGCTGGTATTTCATTTCCGTCATTTAGTTTGTAATATTTCATATCATCCTCCTGTTTTAAGTTTTACCCTTAAATATATGATATAATCATTTTATGAAAACTGTATTAATAACGGGCGCATCAAGAGGAATTGGTGCTGCCATTGCAAAAAAATTAAATAAATCCTACAATTTAATCTTAACTTATAAGGAAAATAAGGATAAAGCTTTAAATTTATTAGAAGATTTGAGAAAAGAAAATCCAAATGTAATTGCTGTAAAATGTGATGTTAAAAATGAAGATGAAATAAATAATTTATTTGATCTTGCTGAGAAAAATTTTTCTCATGTTGATATTTTAATAAATAATGCAGGCATTTCTTATTTTGGTTTAATTCAAGATATGACTTTGTCCGATTGGAATGAAATTTTACAGACAAATTTATCCTCAATTTTTTTAACTTCAAAAAGAGCAATTCCAAATATGGTTGGTCAAAAATCTGGAGTTATTATAAATATTTCATCAATTTGGGGAAGTTTAGGAGCAAGTTTTGAAGTTGCTTATTCTGCGACTAAGGGTGGAGTGAATTCTTTTACAAAGGCTCTATCAAAAGAACTTTTGCCATCAAATATTAGGGTAAATGCGATTGCGCCAGGAATTGTAGATACCGATATGACAAAATTTGATTTATCTGAAGATGATAAAAAATCTTTGAAAGAAGATTTAATAGAAAAAAGATTTGCAAAATCCGAAGAAATTGCAAATCTCGTTGAATTTTTAATATCTGAAAAAAGCTCTTATATTACAGGTTCCATTTTTGATATTAACGGTGGTTTTTATTAACTTGTTCAAATTCTTTAAAATTGTACCAATAAATATAAGATGATATAACTTTTTTTCCAAGGGCTTCTTCTATGGAGTCCTTGTAAATTTCAAGTTGCTTATCATAAAATCCTTCTCTTTTTAAAGAATCTGTTTTAAAATCCATAAGTACAACTTCATTTTGGGATTCAAACATTATATCAATCTGACCATTTACATAAAAATCATCAATTTTTCTAAGGAATGATTCTTCCTTTCGAATTTTTGGTGATTTTTTCATTAAATCTTGGATGATTCTTGAATTAAAAAATCCTAAAATATTTTCAAAATTTATATATGGTATATATTCTTTTTTTATTTTTCCTAAATCGACTAATTTATTTATTTCTTTTTCTAATGAATTTAAATCATAAGATTTTACTTCTAATTCTTGGAAAATTTTGTGGATTAAAGTTCCCTTATCAGTTGCTGATAATTTTATTTCTTCAAAATTTGGTTTTCTAAATTCATAAAAATCTTCATTTTCTTCAAAAGGAGATTTTTCGTAGCCATCTTTTGATAAATCATAATTTTTTGCAATTTCTGTTACAGATTTTTTCAAAGATTTATTTATATTTTCCTTATTTTTGTAAGAAAAATTAAAAACTTCTTCTATATCTTTATAAATTTTTTGATTATACTCATCTGCCCCAATAAGTTTTTCAACATCTGTATAATCTTTTTTATAATCTTCTATGAAATCTTCAATATATTTTATTTCCAAAAATCCTTTATTAAAAGCATCTGTCTTATAATCTATATCGACAAAGTCACTCATTATTTTATCATCGCACAAAATTTTAAAAATCCAATCCATATAAGATGATAAATCCAAAACTGAGTTTGCATTTAAAATTTTTTCAAGTCCTTTTTCATTTAAATCTTTTTTTCCAATTATAGAAATTTTTCTTTCAGCACGAGTTAACGCAACATATAAAACTCTCATTTCTTCTTTTTTATCATTAAGATTAGATTTTTCTAAAATCAAATCTCTTTTTATGGACGAAATTTTTATTTTATTTTCCCAATCGGCAATATTAATCCCAATTCCCAAATCCTTATCCAAAACCATATCTTTTGAATTATCACGAGTATTAAATCTTTTAGAAAAATCTGGTAAAATTACAGCCTTAAATTCAAGACCTTTTGACTTGTGAATTGTCATAATTCTCACTAAATTTTCATCATCAGATAAATTTCTTGAAGCTTTTAAATTATCTTTTTTTTGGTTTTTTAAATTATCAATGTAGGCTAAAAATCCAAATAAAGAATTTTCATTATTTTTATCATAATCATCCATCAATTCAATAAAAGCCTCAATGTTTTTTACTCTTTCTTCTCCCCTGTCTCTTGCTTTCAAAAAATCATAAAGACCAGATTTTTCAAAAATAATATTTGCAAAGTCATACATGGTTGAAAAATTTAAAATATAAGAAAAATCTGTAAAAATCGTATTAAAATCAGAAATTTTTTGAGAAAGATTATTTTCATTTTCTTTTTCATATTCCTTAAATTTTTTGTAAAAATGAGATTTTTCAGATGATAAACTAATTTCTGCCAAATCATCTTCAGAAAAATTAAATATTTCACTCCTAAGAACTGAAAGAAGGCTAATGTCATCGTTTGGATTGGCTATATATTTTAAAATATTTATGAAAAATTCTACTTCAACTGTTTCAAATGAAATTTTTGAAATATCAGATGAAAATGGAATTCCTGCTTTTTTTAATTCATTTTCAAATAAATATGCTTTTGATGATGATCTAAGTAAAATTGCAATATCCTTATATTCCACACCCGAATTTATTAAATTATTTATTTCTTTTGTCAAATAAGCCTCTTCACTTACATTTTTTGCAAGAGCCTTGATTGAAACTTTTGGATATTTTTCATCAAATTCAAAATGATAATTTAATCTATGATTGTCATCTTTATAAGCTATGTCAGAATTTTTTCTTGTCATAAGCCTATCAAAAATATAATTATTAAAATCAATCAAGTCCTTATCGGTTCTAAAATTTTTGGACAAATCAATTCTTAGGCAATTTGAATCTGTGTCATAATCTTCAAGCTTTTTTAAAAATAATTCTGGTCTTGCATTTCTAAAACCATAAATTGATTGTTTAACATCTCCTACAAAAAATAAATTATTTTCATTTTTTAATTTTTCTACTATATAATTTTGAATGTCGTTTGAGTCTTGATATTCATCAAAGAAAATATATTTAAATTGCTTTTTTAATTTGCTTTGTAATTTCTCATTGTCCAATAATTTGATAAATTCATGTTCCATATCAGAAAAATCCAAATAATTTTCTTCTCTTTTTTTATTTGTATAAATTTTTTCAAAAGAAAACACAAGATTTTTTAATTCATTTAAAATTTTATCTTCCAAAGGATTAAAAAATCCCCTAGTAATAGAATCTGTATTTTTTACAAAATCTTTTACAATATTAAATTCTTCTTTGTAGGCATTTTTCTTTGCTTTTACATAGGAATTTTCATTTGGATCATCTAATTTTTTTGAAATTGTAACCATATTAGCTAATCCATTTTCAAAAATTTCTATGACCTCATCCCAAGATTTTTCTTCTATGGCATTTTTTATTTTTTCTAAATAGGATAAATCTTTTTCAATCATTATAAAATACTTATCCCTCATGGATTTTTCTTTTATATAATTTTCCAAATCTCTTGCATTTAAAATAATTGTTTCGATTCTTTCTTTTATATAAAATTTAAATTTTTCAAAATCAAAATTATTATTTGTGTTATCACAAAGCCATTGGTGTGGATTTATTTGACTTTTTGAAAAATCATATAAGTCCAAAATTATATTTTTTGCATCCTTATCATCTTTTGATGAAGCAAAATTATGCAAAAAATTTATAAAATTTGGATCATTTTTTTCGTATTCATCTTCAAAAAGCTCATCAATAGCATCTTTTCTCAAAAGTGCTTGTTTAGAATCAGCAGCAATTTTAAAAGAAGGAGAAAGATTATCAGACAAATAAAAATTTTCCCTTAGCATATCTGCACAAAATGAATGGAGGGTTTTTATAAAAGCATCATTTATAGATTTGATTTGATTTTTTATGAAAATTTTATCAGAGTTTTCCTCTTTTAATAAATCATTTAATTTTTGTCTTATCCTATCTTTCATTTCAACAGATGCCTTGTTTGTGAAAGTTACGATAATCATATTTTTTATGGGAATTTTTTCTTCAAGCATAATTGAAACAAGCCTATCAACCAAAACTCTAGTTTTTCCACTTCCTGCCGCAGCAGAAACAATAATATTTTTTCCTCTTGTTTCTATTGCTTTTTTTTGATCATCAGTTGGCTTAAATTTACTCATCTGCTTGCTCCTTTTTAATATCATTTATGGAAATATTTTTATTTATATCATGAAATTTGTCTTGATCTCTTGTGTAATCAAATTTGCAAATTGATTTATAAGGACAATTTATGCATTCATAAGAATTTTTATTTATTCTAAGTGGATTTAATTTAATATTTCCATTTTTAATTTCACTTATATAAGAAGAAATTAATTTTTTAATAAATTTTTCCACTATTTTTTCTTCTTCAAGAGAAAAAATATTATCCTTACTTCTTGTAATTTTAAAAATATCAGATTTTTTGCCGTCAAAATTCTTATCCAAAAGATTTAAAATTTCCTCATCAATTTTTATAATAAGTCCATTCATTTTTGTTTTGTCATCATAAATTTTTTTAATCTCATCCTTATCATAATTTTTTTCAAGTTTTTTAACCTCATCTTTTAAAGGAAAATAAAAACTTGCAACTGGAAACAAATTTTCAGATTTTTTTTCTTTTGCAGCCAACATATATACAAACAATTGAAGGTCTAAGCCATTTAATAAATTATAAATTTTAATTTCTTTTGAGCCCGTTTTGTAATCAATAATTCTTAGTAAATTATCGCACTTATCAATCCTGTCAATTCGTCCCTCAAGATAATTTTTGTCATCCACATAAACTTCTGGATATTTTTGTCCCTTTCCATATTTTTCTTCTACACTATCAATTTTAAAATTTCCTTCTTTGATTTGATTGATTATTTTTTTAGATGATTTTTGAGTTGACTCATAAATATTTGATAAAATAAATTTATTTTTATTATCATTTGCCCTTCCCAAATCAAGAGAATTTTCAATTGCTTTTTTGAAACTTTCTTTTACTAGATTTTCTATTTTTTCATCATCAACTTCTTTAAGATCCTTATCTATCAATTTCTTTGAAATATTTTCCATATTATAGTGAACAATATTTCCAATTTCTAAATTATCAACATCCAACTTTTTATTTTCTTTTGCCCTAAGCCCATAATTTATGAAATGTTTGTAAGGACATTTTGCATAAGTTTCAATTTCTGAAACTGAAAATTTATTTTTATCATAAAGTTTTTTTGAAATTTCAGGAGCCAATAAATTTTTATCATTAGAATAAGTAAATCCCTTTATAAATAAGTCATAAGATGAATTTTTTGAATAATTGTAATTTTCTATATTATCTTTTTTAAATTTAAGATATGATTTTACAAATTCTTTTTCTGATTTTTTTGTATCTTCTTTGTTTTTTATATTCCATAAAATTTGATATGCCTTTAAGTCCAAAAGATCTGTGGAATATTTTATAAAATCAAATTTACTTTGGGCAATTTTTTTGTAAGAAATATTTGGAAAAATATTTATAATATCAGAAATACTTGTTGCCATATTCATTGGGTCATTTTCTTTATTTATTAAAGAATATGAAAAAATAATTTTTTGCGATGATGTAAACATCCTAAGTAAATTTAAAAGAATTTTATCATCCTTTTTTTCTCTATAAATTTTAAGGTCAATGCCTTCGTTTTCTAAAGCAGTTTTTTCATTTTCTGATATTAACATCTCACTATTGTTATTTCCTGGAAAATAAATATCTGTCATTCCAACAAAAATTTTTATTTTTCTATCATTTATCCTATCTCTTGAAAAATCTCCAATTAAGACTTGGTCGATTGCAGGAGGAATTATTCCGATTGAAGTTGCCTTACAAGAATTTTCAATTAATTTGTAAATTTTTTTAAGCTTTGTAGGACTATCATTCAAAATTGTTGCTATTTGTTCTAAATTCGTCAAAAATTTATCCCAAACTTGTTTGTTTTCTTCAAAAATTTCAAGCCTATTTTCCCTTATATTTTCTTGATAATGATTAAAACCTGATTTTATTATTTTTTTATCAAAACTCTTATAAATTTCTTTTACAAGATCATTTGCCTTAATCTTTTCATTTCTAATTTTATATAGGTCATACAATAAGTCGATTAAAATTTTTCTTATTGAATTTACATTTTTAAGCTCATCTTCTTTTTCTTTTTTTAATTTCTCATCATTTTCATAAAATTTTTCATCTAAAACAAAATACTTATCATCAAAAATCATCGCCCCTTTGATTTTTCTATTTTCAATATAATTTTGAAAATCTAAAATCCTTTCGTAGGCATTTTCTCCAAAATCAATTACATTTGATCTTATAAAAGCCTCAAGATCTGTTTTTCTAAAATTAAAAACAACAAGTCTAATCATAGAAAGCCATGTTTTTAAAATATGATTGTCGGATAATTTTTTTGTTTTATCTACAAAAATAGGAATCTCGCTCCTTGCAAAAATTCTTTTTACAAGATTTTCATACTCATCGCTATTTGCCAAAACCAAAGAAATTTCTGAATATCTATGACCTTCTCTAATCAATTTTTCTATAATTAGGCTACTATTTTCAATTTCATTTGTTGAAGAAATTGATTCAACAAGATTTATATTTTTAGTTTTTTCTTGATAAATTTGGGGATTATATTTTTCAAAATTTTCATAGAGGTGCTTAATATCTAAAAGCTCATTTTCTTTTTCTAAATTTATAATTTTGATTTTGTCTATATTTTTTAAGCTTTCGACAAAGCGAATTGCTTGATCAAATATATCCATATCGCCTGCCATATTATTTTCATAATATTTCCAATCAAGGCAAATTGAAATCGTAACTTTTGCTCCGATTTTTATTAACTCTTTTATAAAATCTATTTTAAGGTCAGACAAAAAATCAAATTTATCAAAATAAAAATTAACATTTTTAAAAAAATCGCAATATTTAATATTATCTTTTATAATTTCAAGCTCATCTTCTTTGTCAATATAAGAATTTTCAAGCTTTTTTATATAAGAATCATAAATCAATTTAATTTCTTCAAATTTTAATTTTGTCATTGGATCTAAATTTTCATTTTTATTAATTTTTCCAAAAAATTCATCATCAAAATAATATTCCTTAATATTTGAGAAAAAATCAGAAAGATTATTTACAAAATCTATATCAAATGATTTGTTTGAAAAAAGTTTTAATTTATTATCTATTTCATCAAGTACGCTTGTAAGTAAAATCGCCTTAGAAACTTGATTTAAATTTTCATTTTTTTTAAGACTTAGTCTTTGAGAAATATATGAAATTAAAGATGAAAATGATAAAACTTTTGCATCCATAACCGACTTATATTTTATTGAATCAATAAAATCCATATCACTTTCAAGTGTATATTGTTCTGGAACTATAAGAAATGCTTTTTCTTTTTTATCCAAATTTTTTTCAATGTCTTTGTAAATATAAAATGAATTTTCTTTAGGAAATTTGCTCATAATTATTTTTATCATACAACCACCTTCAAACTTGACCCTTCTGTTTTTGAATATGAAACTTCAATTTTTGCATCAATAGCATCTTTTAATTCCTTTACATGAGAAATTAAACCAATAAATTTATTATCATAGGATAATTTTTCAATTGTTCTTATTGCTTTTTCCAAATAATCATCTGATAAAGTTCCAAAACCTTCATCAATAAAAAGCGTGTCGATTTTTATTCCACCATTTTCCATACTTATTTCATCAGAAAGTCCAAGAGCCAAAGCAAGTGATGCAATAAAACTTTCTCCACCAGAAAGAGAAGCCTCACTCCTTATCTTTCCTGTATTCGCATCCAAAATTTCTATATCAAGCCCATAATTTTTTCTCTTATCGTTAGTTTGTTTTTTTCTAATCATTGTAAATTGACCATCAGTCATTTCTTTAAGCCTTATATTTGCAAGAGCTAATATTTTTCTAAAATAATAAGAAAGAACAAAAGTTTCAAAATTTAATTTTTCCCTTCCAGAAACATTTGACAAAGAACCATCAGCTATTCTTGAAAGTTTATATAAAATTCCATCCTCGTTTTTTAATTTATTGAAGTTTTTTTCTATCGAATATATTTCATTTTTGCTATCTTTTAATCTTGTTTCGTTTAATTTTAGAGAAAAAATTGAATCATTTGTTTCTTCCAAAATATTTTTTAAATTTTTAATTTTTTCTTTTATTTTATCCGTTTCAAATTTTTCTTTGTTTGCGTAATCTTTAAGACTTGTTAGCCTTATAGAAATATTGTTTAAGTTTTCAAAATATTTTCGAATTTCTTCTTTTCTATCAATTAAGTCCTTGGATTTTTCTAAGTATTTCAAAAATTCATCTATACACTTAAAATTTTCCCTAATCTTATTTTCAAAAATATTTTCAGCCTTTAAAATTTTTTCTTGATTTATTTTTATATAAGAGCTAAGTGATTCCACCTTTGAATTTGATGAAGATTTTTCTTTTTCTAAGTTTTTTATTTTCTCATCAATTTTTTTAATTCTTCCTTCTTCATTTTCGACAAATTTTTTGTCAAAATTTACATTTTCAATAACTTTTTTTTCATCAAAATCATCAAGCTCTTCTTTTTTTACTTTAAATTTATTTTCAAGCTCTTCTATATTATTCAAATTACCTAAATTATCTAATTTATTCTCTAAATCTCCAATTATTTTTTCAATCTCAAAAGCTTCTTTTTCCAAATCTTTTTTGTAGCTTATTTCTTTTTTATATTCTTGATTGGATTTGTCGTAAGATTTTTTCAATTTTTCATGTTCATTTTTATAATTTTGAAGATTTTTTTCAATATCTTCCGCCTTTTCCATATTAAAATCTATTGATTTTTCCAAATCTGAAATTTTATCTTTTGAAAGATTAATTTTTAATTCCAAATCAAAAAAATCTTTCTCAATTTTTTCTATATCAAGGTCAAAAGATTCTAAAAACTCAATTTCTCCCTTATAAATCCTTCCACAAATCGGACAAATTCCTCTTTCTTTTAAATCTTTCCTAAATTCATTTATTTGTATAGATTTTTTGTTCTCTTTTGCCTTACCTAATAAGATTTTTGCCTTTTCATAAGCTTTATTTGCCTTATCAAATTGAATTTTTTCATCATTTAAATTTTTAATTTTTTCATCATTAATTAGCGCTTTTTCATAAAAATTTTGAATTTCAAAAACTTTTTGATATGCATTGTGGCTTTCATTTGTAATTTTTTCAAGATTTCTAGAAAAATCTAGCAATTCATCTGATTTTTTTCTTATTTTTTCATTTATTTTTTCTTTTTCTTTTAAATTATCCTCTATGGATTTTTTATAATTTTTTCCATCTTCAAATGCTTTTTTATTTTTATCTAATTCATCTTTAATTTTTTGTAAATTTTCAAATTTATTTAATATTTCAAGATTTTTTACTATATTTTCTTTCTTTTGGTCTATAATTTTTAAAAGCTCATCCTTATTTCCAAGATAAGTTTTATTTTCTTTCAATTCTTCTTCAATAAAATTCAAATTTTCATTTTCAAAATCTAATTTTATTTTCAAATCTTTTTGGCTTTTATTTAAATCAAGAAAAGATTCGTAATATGGTTTTATTGCTATAGATTTTTCTGCGTAAGCCAAATCTTTCTTTAAATTTTTATAAAAAGATTCATCTTCTAAAAGCTTTTCTTTTTCTTTAAGTAAATCTTTGTAGTTTTCTATTTGTTCATTTTCTTTTTCGTAGAAATTTAGCTTGGAATTTTCATTTTCTAGATTTTTGTTTAAAGATAATTTCTCATCATTTTTTATTTGAATATTTTTTTCACTTTCTAAAAGCAAATCTTCTATAATATCTATAATTTTTTGAAAATCTTTAAGCTTTATTAACTCATCATCAACTTTATCGCCTAAGAGTTCATTTTTTACAATTTCATTTTCTAAGCTATTAGAAATCATATCCAAATTTCTCTTTGAATTTTTGCTTGCTTCTTTCAATTTTTCTTCTATTTCCTTGTAAAGGTAAGACGAAAAAATTTTTGACAAAAGCTCAGCTTTTTCATCTGAATTTGATTTTAAAAATTTTGAAAATTCTCCTTGCGCAAGAATCATAACCCTATTTAATTGATTATAATCAAGTCCGATTACTTCAATTATTTTTTTATCTGTTTTTTGTGGCCCATCAGATATTAAAATTTCCTTTTCATTTTCAATTTTATAAAATTCTACGCTGTGAGAAACATTGACATTGGCTCTTGTTTTTTTTGCTTTTTGATTTGGAATTCTTTTTATCCTATAATTTTTTCCATCAATTTCAAAATAAAAATCTACATAAGTTATAGGATCATCTCCACCTAGAAAATCACTTCTAATATCGTTCGAATTAAATCCTTCTCTTTGAATTTCTCCAAAAAGCGCAAAGCTTATAGCATCAAAAATTGTAGTTTTTCCACTTCCAGTATCTCCTGAAATTATGAAAATTTTAGAATCATATATTTTTGTAAAATCTATAAAAGTTTTATTTTTGTAGGTCATAAATCCATACATTTCAAGTTTTACTGGCTTCATTGTATCACCTTTTTAAGTATTTCTTTTTCTAAATCTGTCATTTTTTCATTCATTTTAAACTTATAAAATTCTTCAAATATTTCCAAGCTTGATAATTTTTCAAAATCAATATCAATATCCTCATCCTTTTCAATATTTATTGATTTTTCGTACTTTATTGAAACTGCATGAGGAAATTTCATTTTTAATTTCGCCATCGGAGAATCTATTGGCTTATCATCTTTTAAAGTAAATTCTATATAAGCATTTGAATTTTTCATTTTTAAAATATTTTCAAAATAATCACAAATTTTTTCAAAATCATTTAAAGGTTTAATATCAATTTCTTTTATTGAAATTTTTTCTTTTAAATCTATAAGTGTAACTGATTTTTTTTGATTTATTTCAGAAAATGAATATTTCATAAAAGTCCCACAATACCTAATTTTTTCATCAAGAACAAAGTGTTTTCTGTGAAGATGACCTAAAGCTACATAATCAAATTTTTTAAATAAGTGGGCATCCATAGCGTCATTTCCACCAATTGTAAGAGGTTTTTCTCCTTCTATTTTTTCATCTTCATACGGCTTTTCATTTGCATAACAATGACTTATCAAAACATTTCTATCCTTATAATCTATATTTTTTAATAAAACTTTATAAAGGTCAGTAAAATTTTCTATATTTGAATCAATTTCATTTTTTGCCCTTGCAAGGGAAATGTAAGGAATCGGATAAAAATTAACTTTACCATATTCATCATCAAAAGAAATTTTTCCATCATAAGAATTTCCATAAATATAATAAGAATTTTTTTCAAAAAAACTTTTAGAAATTTCAAGCCTTTTTCCCGAATCGTGATTTCCAGAAATTGCTATAATTTTTTTCTTCAAATTAAAAATAATTTCATCCACAAAATCAGAATAGACTTTCATAGCTTCATTATTTGGAATAGCTGTATCAAAAATATCCCCTGCAATCAAAACAATATCTATTTTTTCATCTTCAATAATTTTTAAAATTTGGTTAAGACAAAATTTTTGATCTTCAAGCAAAGAATATGAGCCTATTGATTTTCCTATATGAAGATCTGATAAATGTAATAATTTCATTTATTTTCCCTCACAAAAACATACTCATCTTTTGTTGAATTAATTGGATCATAAATATAATCACAAAGATTTATTTTTTTAATTTCTTCAATATCTGAAATTTTATTATTAATTAGATATTTTAACATTCTCCCACGCATTTGTTTTGTATATGAAACAATTGAACGGATTTTTCCATTTCTATTTTCTTTAAAAGTCAAGGTCAAAAATTTCTGATTTTTTTTCAAATATTTTTTTATGAGCTTAGCGTATTCAGCACTTGCCAAATTTATAATAAAATTTTCATTTTCAAAAGCTTTTTTGTAAATTTTGTCAGCCCAAAATCCATACATATCGACTCCTTTTGAATCCATATAAAGTCTATAATCAGAAATTCCTGTAAAAGGCTTGCACAAACCATATAAGGCAGAAATAATATAAACATGATCATTCAAATAAGCCAAGTCATTAAAATCTTCTTTTTTAAATTGCTTAAAAACAAGTCCATCATAAGAAAAAATCGCTGGATTTTTTAAATTTTCAAAATCGAAATCCTTGTAATCATAATAAGCTTTTATAGCAAGATCATCATTGCAAAAAAACATATTTGCTAAATCATTTATTGAATATTTTTTTAAATTTTCAACTAATTCTTTTGTTTCGTCTTCAAACAAAAGCCCTTCTGTTTTTTCATTTTCAAAATGTTTAAACCTTTTTGCAGGCGAAATTATAATTTTCATATCAAACCTTTCTATTTTTCATTCTAAATTAATTATATCATAGAAAAAACCCCTCAATCCGTATTCCGGATTTTGGGGTTCAATTCAAACCTATCTTTTTAAAATTTTTTGAATTATTAGAGAAATTATCATTCCAAAAACTGCAATAACCACTATGGCTCCACCTGGTTTTATTCCAAGATAAAAACTTGCACTAATTCCTGTCATCATATAAATAATTGCAATTATAATTGATTTTATAAAAGTTTCTTTATAAGATTTTGAAATCAAAAGCCCACTTGCAACTGGCAAAACCATTAATGAGGAAATCATCAAAGCTCCTACAGTTTTTGTAGAAATTGCCACGGTAATGGCTGTCAAAAATGTAAAAATGCTAGAAATTAATTTTGAATTAATTCCCGCAAGATTTGCCATCAAAGGGCTAATTGAATTATACAAAAGCGGATAATATAAATAAAGGCTAAAAAATAGAACAAGAATGAAAATTACACTTACAATAATTACATCGACTCTTGTAACACTTGTGATTGAACCAAATAAAAATGATTCAAAACTTGTTCCGCCCGGTGTGAAATCTGATAAAATTCCTGCAAGTCCAATTCCAAGACTCATAATGATAGCCGTTGCCATATCGCCAAAACTTTTAAATTTTTTCCTAATTATTTCTATTGCAAAACTTGCAACAATACAAATTATTATTGAAGTAAAAACAGGATTTATTCCAATAATTAAACCTAGAGCAACTCCAGAAAGAGCTGTGTGAGATAAGGCATCTCCAATCATAGAAGTTCTCCTGTTTACCATAACAATTCCAATCATAGGAATTATTATTGCAAGCATAAGGCCAACTAAAATTGCCCTTTGCATAAATTCATAACTAAGCATCAACTATCCTTCCATTTTTTATCCTTATTTCTCTTTTAGAAAATTCCCTAACAACATCCATTTCATGACTTATCATCAAAATTGAAATTTTGTGTTTATCATTTAAGTGAGCTAGAAGTTTAAGAAAGTCTCTTTTTGATTTTTCATCAACACCAACAGTTGGCTCATCCAAAAGCAAAACCTCTGGATTATTTACCATTGCCCTTGCTATCATAACTTTTTGAGCCTGCCCTCCTGAAAGTTGATTGAAAGGAATATGCAAAAGATTTTCAATATTTAAAATTTCAAAAATATCACGAACCTTTTGATAGCATTTTTTGCTTGGTCTGTTAAAAATATTAAATTTCTTATACAAATTTAAAATTACAAATTCTTCTCCTGTTACTGGAAAGGCAAGTTTATTTGAATCATTTACTTGAGGTACATAGCCAATTTTTGAATATGCATTAAAATTTTCTATATTTGTCCCAAATAATTTAATCTCTCCCGAATTTTTTTTCAAATCCTTTAAAATTAATTTTATTAGAGTTGATTTGCCGGAGCCATTTTCTCCTTGAATAGTCAAAAAATCGCCCTTATTTAAATCAAAACTAACTTTATTTAATACTTCATCCTTGCCATAAGAAAAGACTACATCTTTAACTTCTATATCTTTCATTTATTTTAAACTACTTTCCATTATTTCAAAATTTTCTCTTATCAATTCTTGATAAGTTTTTTCATTTTTTAAATCATCATCACTTGCATATTCTATAGTATTTATAGCTTTTGCGTCAAGAGATAATTCATCTGCCAAAGTCTTTACATTTTTATCTGATCCACCTTTTTCATAAAAAATTGCAGTAATTTTTTCTTTTTTTACATAATCAATCGCATTTTTCATAGTTTTTGCATCAGTTTCACTTGTTGAAGTTATTGATGTAAGCGGAACTTGAATTAAACCATAATCACGAGCAAGATAAGAAAATGCCTCGTGGTCTACTAAGAATTTTTTATTTTCTTTATTTTCTAATTTTTTTTCATATTCTTTATCAATTTCTTCAAGCTCTTTTTTTATTTTTTCAAAATTTCCCATATAATAATCTTTATTTTCTGGATCAATTTCTGAAAGTTTTTCTGCAATATTTTTTGCTTGAATTATTCCATTTTTTGGAGATAACCAAACGTGAGGATCATATGCTCCATGATGGTGATCTTCTTCTCCATCTTCATGTTCGTGTTCTTCTTTTTCGCTATCTTCATGTTTTTCATTATCTTCATGATTATCATTATCCTCTTTTTCATCTTCATCTAAAGATTCGTGATAATGAGGAGCATCACAACAAGATTTAGGTCTATCTTCACGTTTTTTATCATGTTCTTTTTCATCTTCATGCGTATTTTCTATTAAATTAATTCCTTTAGAAGTATCAACAATTTCAACTTTTGAAGATTCTGCTATTTTTTCTTGCCAAGATTCAAGCCCTGCTCCATTTAAAAATAAAACTTTTGCTTTTGATAAATCCGCCATATCTTTTGCAGATGGTTCAAAATCATGAACTTCTGTATTCAAATTTGTAAAAGATTTTACATTAAATTTATCTCCTGCAATTTGTTTTGTTAAATTATAAATTGGATAAAAAGAAGCATAAATTGTTTCTTTATCTTTATCTTCACTTTGACTTGTTTCATTTGAATTATTTGAATTTGTATTTGATTTTTCATTATTTTTTGCACATCCTGTAACAAAAATTCCGAAAACCAAAATCATTGCTAAAATTTTCTTTTTCATTTTTCCTCCTTAATTGCAAATCATTTGCAAAGAATATTATATAGCTGTTTCATTTTTTGTCAATATGGTAATATATTTATAGAGGTGAGATTGTGAAAGCAGAAGATTTACTAAAGCAAAATGAGATTCGTGTTACTGAAAAAAGAAAAATAATTTTAGAAAAAATAATTGAAAATGATGATCCAATTTCTGCAGAAGAAATTTTAGACAAATTAAAAGAAGAAAATATCAATATGGATCTTTCAACAATTTATAGAAATTTAAATACCTTGGAAGAGATAAATCTCCTTTTAAAAAATACAAATACAGATGGTATTTCTTATTTTCAATTAAATTCTAACAATCACAAACATTTTATAAGGTGTATTTCTTGTAATAAAAAATTTATAATAGAAAATTGCCCAATCCATGAAATTGAAGAAGAGATAGAAAAAGATACTGGCTTTGTAATCAAAGGACACAGTTTTGAATTTACAGGAATTTGCCCACAGTGTCAAAAAAAAAATTAAATAAATAAAAAAGTTGATAAAGAAAATTCTTTACCAACTTTTTTATTTTAAACTCTTTTATTAAATTTTTCTTTATTAAATGCATTTACAGAGTTTGCAACTATAATTGTTCCCGATGCATCTCCTGTTGTGTTTATTGCTGTTCTTGCCATATCCAAAATTCTATCTATTCCCATTATCATAGCAATTCCTTCTACTGGAAGTCCAACTGATGACAAGACCATTGACAAAGTAACAAGTCCTACTGATGGAATTCCTGCTGTACCGACTGATGCAATCGTCGCTGTTAATATTACAGTTAAATAATCATTCAACGTTAAATCAATTCCGTAAGCATTTGCAATAAATACTACAGCTACTCCTTGCATTATTGCAGTTCCATCCATATTTATTGTCGCTCCCAAAGGGATTGTAAATGAAGAAATTTTTTTATCAACCCCAATATCTTCTAGAGTTTGAATATTTAATGGAACTGTTGCATTTGATGATGCGGTTGAAAATGCAAAAGTCATAACTGGAAAATATTTTTTTAGAAAAGCAAATGGATTTACTCTTACAAAAATCGTTAAAAGTAGCATATAAACTATCAGAAGTTGGAAAGCAAGTCCCAAAATTACAGAAATCATATATGAAAGCATAGATAAAATTACATCGTAACCAAGATTTGAAAATGTTCTTACTATTAAGAAAAATACTCCAATTGGTGCAAGTTTCATTACAGCCATTGTCATACTCATCATCAAATCATTCATTTCTGTAATTATATTTCCTAAAGTTTCCATCCTATCTTCCATAGATGCAATTAAGAGTCCAACTATAACTGCAAAAATAATTATTTGTAGCATATCGCCTTTTGCCAAAGCTTCAATAGGATTTGTTGGAATCATATTTAAAAGCGTATCTTTCATTGAAGTTTTTTCTCCAGCATCCATATTAAATTCATTTGAACCCAATTTCATATTCATACCTTTTCCAGGATTTATAATTGACGCCAAAGAAAGAGCAATAATTATTGCAAGGGCTGTTGTCAAAAGATAAAATAATACAATTCTTATTCCAACTTTTCCAAGAGTTTTTGTATCTCCCATATTTCTGCAGCCATCAGCGATTGAAAAAAATACCAATGGCACAACTAGCATTTGCATAGCTCTTATAAACATTTGACCTAATAAATAAAAAATTCCATCAATTATAATATCATCTTTAATATGACCTTTTGGAACAAAATAATGCATTACAATTCCAAGAATCATTCCACAAATTAGGGCAATAAAAATTTTAGAAGTTAAGCCTAATTTTTTATTAGATTTAGCTTTCATAACCATACTCCCTTCTCAGGTAATCTTTTAAGGCATCTTCCCAAGTTGAAAAAGTATTTTTGTCCAAAAGATTTAAAAAATAATTATCTATTCCCCTAAAGGCTGGTTCAAAATCAATTCTATCAGAATCTCTAACTTCTTCTACCTTTGCATCGATTTTTGTAATATCAATAATTTTTTGAGCAAAAGCTCTAAAGGAACAAGTTCCCTCACATGAAGCATGATAAATTCCATAGGCATTAGTTCCCATTATTGAAATCAAAAATTTTGAAAGCTCATAGGCTGATGTTGGCGAACCATATCTTGATTTTGGCACTTTAACAATACCATTTTTTGCTTGTTCAATAATTGATTCAACCAAATTATTTTCTTTTGAATAAAGTCTTGATACCCTAACTATAAAATATCTATTAGCAAAATTTTTTACAAATTCTTCTCCCAAAAATTTACTTTTTCCATAAACTGTATTTGGATTTGCCTTATCAATTTCTTTGTATGGATGAATTGTTTGTCCATCAAAAACATCTGCTGTTGATAATTGAACAAGTTTTGCTCTAACCCTATTTGACGCAATAGCAATATTTTTTGCTCCCAAAGCATTTAACAAATATGCTTTGTCAGGATCATTTTCGCATTTTAATCTATTGGTAATGCCCGAACAATTGATAATTATTTTTGGTCTATTTCTATCTACAAACAAATTTACTTCTTCTTGTTTTGTAATATCAACTTCATCTTTGTCAGTTGCAATTATTTCAGCTTCCAAAGGATCTAAATATCTTACAAGAGTCGAGCCAAGTCTTCCATGAGCTCCTGTAATCCAAATTGTATTAATTCTCATAAATTTTCCTTTCTATATTTTTTTAAAAAAACAATTATATGTTTTATTATAACATATTGCAAATTATTTTTCATTTTTGTTTGTTCTTTATCTTACATAAAAATTAATAAATAAATTAAGCAAATAAAAAAAGCTAGTTAAACTAGCTAATTTAATCCAATATCTTTTCTATAATATTTATTTTCGTATTTTATTTTTTCGCAATCATCATAGGCAATTTTTCTTGCAAGCTCTAAAGTTTTTGCTTTTGCGTTTATTGTAAGAACTCGTCCGCCATTTGTTAAAATTTTTCCATCTTCTAATTTTGTTCCATTGTGGAAAATAATTGAATCTTTTACATCTTCAAGTCCACTTATTTCTTTATTTTTTTCATATTTTAATGGATAACCATCTGAAACAAGAATTAATGATAGAGAATAATCATCTGACCATTTTATGTCTTCTTTTTTTAGATTTTTATCAAGAGTTTTTTCTATAATTTCTACAAGGTCTGATTCAAGTCTTGGCATTAGGGTTTCTGTTTCTGGATCTCCAAATCTTACGTTAAATTCTAATATTTTTGGTTTATCTTTATCAATCATAAATCCAATAAACAAAATTCCATTGTAAGAAAGTTTTGAATCATCCAGTCCTTTTTCAATTTGCTTTAAAATTATTTCTATATTTTCCCCTGTTTTTTGCGAAAATTTACTTGGAGAATATGTGCCAACTCCTCCAGTATTTGGACCTTTGTTTCCATCGTAAATTTGCTTGTGGTCTTTGCAAGTTTCTAATGGAAATAATTTATTGTTTGACACCAAACACAAAAGTGAAGCTTCTTCGCCTTTCAAAAATTCTTCGATTACAACAGTTTTTCCCTCATCGCCAAATATTTTTTTATTAAAAATATCATCAAGACTTTCTTTAGCTTTTTTTTCGTCTTCGCAAATTATAACGCCTTTTCCAAGACAAAGCCCATCAGCTTTTATTACTAAAGGATAGGAAAAATCTTTTAGGGAATTTAAGGCATTGTCAAAATTTTCAAAAGATTTATATTTTGCTGTCGGTATCTTATATTTTTCTAGGAAATTTTTGGTAAATTTTTTTGATTTTTCAAATTTTGCACATTCTTTGTTTGGACCAAAAATTTTAAGATTATTTTTTTCAAATTCATCAACAATTCCCATACACAAAGGATCTTCTGGTCCTACAATTGTAAGATCAATTTTTTCTTTTTTAGAAAAATCAACCAAGGATTTTATATCTGTTGGTTCGATATTTATATTTTTGCAAAAAGAATTAGTGCCAGCATTTCCTTTTGCCATAAATATTTGGTCTACTTTTTTTGATTGTGAAATTTTCCAAGCAAGTGCATGTTCTCTTCCACCATTTCCAATTATTAAAACTTTCATCAAAAACTCCTATTTTTTTACGAAAACCTTATTATTTTTTATGTAAAATAAATCATCACAAAAATCTTTTACTGATTTTATCAAAATCTCGTGTTCTTTTTCCAAAACATTTTTTGCTATATCATCGATTGTATCTTCTTGGTCAATTTTTACAATTTCTTGATAAATTATTGGACCATCATCTGCATCTTTTGTAACAAAATGGGTAGTTGCTCCAGTAAATTTTACTCCTTTTTCATAGACTTTTTCATGAACCTTTCTTCCATAAAATCCCATCCCACAAAATGATGGTATAAGGGATGGGTGGATATTAATAATTCTTGACTCGAACTTGTCAATTATTTTTTGAGGTAAAATTTTAAGGTAGCCTGCAAGAACAACAAGATCGATTTTTTCTTTTATTAAAGTATCAAGCAAAATATCATTATCTTTGCAAACCAATGTTTTAATTGAGGCATTTTTTGCTCTTGTAAGTCCATAGGCATTTTCTTTATTTGAAATTACTACAGATATTTTTCCATTAATAATTTTATTTTGACAAGAATCAATTATAGCTTGAAGATTTGTTCCTGAGCCTGAGATCAAAACTGCAATTTTTTTAGAATTTGAGGTCGATTTTTTCATCATTTTCTATAACCTCTCCAAGATCTAAAAGCTCATCTTCATCAATTATTTCTTTAACTTTTTCAATATCATTTTTATCGACTGCAAAAACAAGTCCAACGCCCATGTTGAAGGTTTCGTACATATCTTTTTTGTCAAGCTCTCCCCATTTTTCTAATAGTGAAAATATTTTTGGAAGAGGAATATTTCTCACATCAATTTTTGCACAAAGTCCATCTGGAATCATTCTTGGAATATTTTCATAAAATCCACCACCAGTAATATGGCTTAGGCCATTTATTTCAATTTTTTCAAGAAGATCTAAAATTTCTTTCACATAAATTTTGGTTGGTTTTAATAATTCTTCTCCAAGACTTGTATCAAGTCCTTCAATTTTTTCATCCAAAGATAATTTTTCTTTTTCTAAAACAATTTTTCTTACAAGAGAATATCCATTTGAATGAATTCCTGAAGATTTTAAACCAAAAATATGATCGCCTTTTTTAATTTTTTGTCCAGTAATTATTTTTTCTTTATCAACTATTCCCACACAAAATCCTGCAAGGTCATAGTCATTTTCCTTATAAAGACCTGGCATTTCTGCAGTTTCTCCGCCAATCAAAGAAGAATTAGCTTGAAGACAGCCATCAGCTACTCCTTTTACAATTTTTTCCATTTTTTCTGGAACAAGTTTGCCACACGCTATATAATCTAGAAAAAATAAAGGCTTTGCTCCTTGGCAAAGAATATCATTTACGCACATTGCCACGCAATCAATTCCAATTGTATCGTGCTTGTCCATCATCTGAGCAAGCATAACTTTAGTTCCAACTCCATCTGTCCCTGAAACCAAAACTGGATTTTTTATATTTAAATTTTCCAAACTAAATAGACCAGAAAATCCTCCAAGTTTGCTCAAAACATTTTCTGATTGAGTTTTTTCTACTAATTTTTTTATAAGTTCGACTTCTTTTTGACCGTTAGCTACATCAACTCCAGCGTCTTTATAATTTATTGGCATTTTATATCCTTTCTAAAGGGTTATATCCATTAAAACAATTTTCGTAATATGTTTTATTTCCACAAGCTTGTCTTAATCCTTCTAGGGAAATAAATCCCAAAGAATCTGCTCCTATAATTTTTCTAACTTCTTCTACACTTCTGTTGTTGCTAATTAAATGATCTTTGTCTGGCACATCAAAGGTAAAAGTTTCTTCTTTTGTCACTTGAGGAGATGCAATCCTAATGTGGACTTCCTTTGCTCCTGACTCTCTCAAAATTTCTATTACTCTTTTTATAGTATTTCCTCTTACAATAGAATCATCCACAAGAACAACTCTTTTTCCTTCAATAAGATGTTTTATTGGATTTAATTTAATTCTTATTCCTTTTTTTCTCATTGAATTTGTTGGAAGAATAAATGTTCTATTTATATATCTATTTCTTACGATTGCTCTTTCGTATTTTATATTTGATGCACGCGAAAATCCAACAGCTGAAATCAATCCACTATCAGGACTTCCAACAACAATATCCGCATCAACAGGATGTTCTTTGTAAAGAATTTCTCCCATTTTAATTCTTGCATCATAGACGCTAACACCATTTATTGAAGAATCTGGTCTTGCAGTATAAACAAAATCAAAAATGCAAGGAGAATTAGAAAGCTCTTTTGCAAAATAGGATTCTTCTGCCTTATCATCAACTATATAAATTTCTCCTGGTTTTAATTCATGACAAAGTTGCCCATCAATTGATTCAATCACACAAGATTCGCTTGCAACTATATAAGAATCTTCTTTTTTACCAACGCAAAGATTTTTAATTCCATAAGGATCTCTAATCGCAATCATCCTATTTCCATTTACTAGAATAATAGAATAAGCTCCCTTTAAATTGTTTATAAATTGTATAATTTCATCTATATTATTCGAATTTAATTTATTTACAACATCTTCAGGACTTGTTTCATCAAGAAATTTTCCATCAATTGCAATCAAATTTTTAAAATTTGAATTTTTAGGATAAAATAACCATGGCATGGGCATAAGAGACTTATCATCTTCAGCAAATCTATATTTTACATATCCAAGACCAACATTTCCTGCAAGAGTTGAAATATTATCTAGGCTAATATTGTTGGCAATTTCTCCCTTACCTCTAATTTCTGATAATTTTTCATGAGCAAGAAGTGATATTCCCATTGACTCTTGGCCTCTATGTTGGATTGCATAGAGGCCAGAGTATAATTCGGGAAAAACATTTTTATATTTCTTTTTTGAAAATATTCCTACAATTCCACTCATTTATTTGCCTTATATTCATATTCAGAATTATCTATAGTTTCTTTCATTTTTATTCTCATATCCTTTAATTTTTCTCTTAAAGAATCATATTTTATTGCAAGAATTTCTGTAGCCAAAATTGCAGCATTTTCTCCTCCTCCGATTGCAACAGTTGCAACAGGAACGCCACTTGGCATCTCAACTGTAGAAAGTAAAGCTTCAAGTCCACCAAGATGAGATGATTTTGCAGGAATTCCAATTACAGGTCTTATTGTCAAAGCTGCAATTACTCCAGATAAATGAGCAGCCTTTCCAGCAATTCCAATATAAACTTCACTTTCATCTTCGCTTTCTTTTACATATTTTTCTAAACTTTTTAAAGCTCTGTGAGCAGAAATTACTTTGACTTCATAATCAATTCCAAATTCAATTAATTTTGAAACAACCTTATCAGCAATTGGACTATCAGACAAAGATCCCATAATTATAGAAACTTTCATATAAACTCCTTATTAAAGTCCCAAATATTTTGACAATTCCATAGGTTCAATATAAGTTCCATCTTTGTAAGCTCTCATATTTCCACCAGAAACTTCATCAATCAAAACAACTTCTCCGCTTGAAGCAAGTCTTCCCCATTCAAATTTTATATCATACAAATCAAGTCCATATTCAGCCAAAATATCTTTTACAAGTCTTGCAACTTTTTTATTTTCTTCAATTATTTTTTTGTATTCATCATGAGATAAAATATTTAATTCAACCAATCCATCTTCAGTTATAAGTGGATCTTCGCGATCATCATCTTTTAAAGTAATTTCAGAATAAGCATCAAGATCTTGTCCTTCACTTGCATAAAGACCATATCTTCTCATAAAAGATCCAACAGCTTTAAATCTTGTAATAACTTCTAAACCTTTTCCAAAAACTGTACATTTTTCAATTTCCATAAGATTTTTATCAAGGTCCGCTCCAAGATAATGAGTTTTTACACCAGCCTCATTTATTTTTTCAAAGAAAAATTTAGAAACTTTTAGACACTCTTGACCAGCGCCTTCTTTTTCTCCAGCAACTTGATTTCCACCAGTATCAAATACTCCATCAGTACCAGTCATAGTATCCTTAAATAAACAAAAATATTTTCCATCATTTTCAACCAAATTTTTTGTCTTACCTTCGTAGATTGTATGCATTTTTTTCTCCTTAAAAATTTTTACAAAAAATAAGCCCAGAAGGACAGGCTACGAAACCTATCCTCCTGGGCTTTTGTCCCTCTGGTGTAATACTAAAAAATATCCGTACCGCTCGGTCTTGAAAAAAACAGATCCCTAGGTACACTTTCGCCCATTTCAATGAGCCTATTCTTCGTTCAAATTCATAATACCAAGGTAAATTTTAATTGTCAAGAAAGTTTTTTGATAAATTTTAATATTTTTCATTTACGACTTGTAATTCATTATATTTATAATAAGATAATATTAATTATGAATAAAGGAGCAAAAATGTCAAAAATAAAAAATATTATTATAGCAATTCTTTTAGCCGTTTGTTTATTGTTTTCATTCAATTATTTTTCTTCAAAAAATGAAAATAAAATAGACAACAAATTAATAGAAAATAGAATAGAAAATGCAAAAGAGCTAACAAGTTTAAAATATTCCTACACAAATATGGGACAATTTGAAAATTCAAATAAATTTTATGGCTACGATATACCATTTACCCAAAAGAAATTTATAGTTTCTTATGATGGAATGATTTCTTGTGGAGTAGATCTTGAAAAAATGGATGTAAGAGTTTCAGGAAAAACTATAAACATAAAATTACCAAAATCAAAAATTTTATCGCACGAAATTTATGAAGATTCCCTAAAAATTTTCGACCAAAAAACTTCAATTTTTAATCCAATTAAAGTTGAAGACTACAATGACTTTGCCAAAAATCAAAAAAAATCAGTAGAAAAAAGAGCAATAGACAAAGGAATCTTGATAGAAGCCAACAAAAAATGTGAAAAAGCAATAAAAGATATAATCAACATAGACAATAGTCTTGAAGATTATACAATAAATATACAATTTAAATAAGGGTTCGCCCTTATTTTTTTGTGCTATAATATACTTATGAAAGGTGGTAATATGAAAATATATTTAGGTTGTGATTTATTTACAGAAGGACAAAGATGGCAAGCACTAGAAATTCAAAAGGCACTTGAAAATGAATTTTCAGATATAGAAATTTATAATCCCGCACAAAATTTAGAAATAAATGATAAAGATGCAGGCTTTACATCAAATTACGATATACTATTAGCAGACTACGAAAGACTTAAAAATGCAGATATATTAGTAGGATTGATGGACACACAAGATTTAGGCCTTGCAGCAGAGATGGGAATAGCATTTGAAAAAGGTCTTCAAATTTTTCAACTCTACACAGATATAAGACTTGGAGGAAATGACAAAGAAGATAAATTTCCACCAATGAAAAAAGACATATTTCAAAATGATTTTTTATATATAAACAAACTTGTAACAGGACTTTCTTACGTAGATAAAAATGGAAATAAATTCAAAAAACCAAGAATTTATAAGAAAAAAGAAGAATTGATTGAAGATTTAATTACTTATATAAAAGAAAATAAATAAAAAATAGGCTGAAGTAAATTTACTTCAGTCTATTTTTTGGCACGCCAAAGAGGAATTGAACCCCTATCTTAAGCTTCGGACACTTTTGTTTTACCATTAAACTATTGGCGCATGATAGTGATATTGGAAAACTGTATCCTATTTAAAAATCTCAAATCCATAAAGGTATTTCCTAGTCCTGAATCTATATAAATTTGTGAATTTTTATATTTAAATAATCCTTTATCAAATTTTGGAAAATATCCTTCCCCAGGTGCTAGCAAAGCTCCCAAAAATGGAAATCTAACTTGTCCTCCGTGGGTATGACCTGAAAAAATTATATCCATAGTATCGTCTAAATTATCTCTTATGTTTTTAGAAAAATGACTTAATATTATATTTAAATTTTCATCTTTTGTTTGGTAATTTTTTAATGAAAAATTATTATAGCTTACTCCATAAATATAAATATTTTCGTCCCTAATTTTTAAATATTCTCCCTCATTTTTTAAATATTTTATACCAAGTCTTTTGATTTTTTCTATAAATTCATCAAGCATAGGGCCTGCTTCTTCGTGATTTCCTGTTATATAATAGGTTTTTATTTCTAATTTTGAAAGCTTCTCTAGAAAGTCTATTGCCCTATTAAATTTCTTTTCTTCTCCGTAATCGTTTATATCTCCTGTCAAAATTATAAAATCCGGATTAAATTCTAGGATTTTTTCCTTAAAATATTCCATATTTTTTAATTTATTCGAATGAAAATCACTAATTTGTGTTATTTTTATTTTATTTTTTATTTTTTTGCTGTATATATCTTGCTTTACTTCTTTTGCCCACTTGCATTGATAGTAAATGTATGAGAAAAGAAGTAAAATTAGGCAAAATATTATAAAAATCATTATTTTATTCATCTAATTTTTCTATTCTTTCTAGAAAAACTTCTGCAGACATATCTGAGGCTAACAAGTATCCTCTTCTTGGGGAGAATGATTTTTGTGATAAGGCTGGGCCGTCTACTGAAACTGATCTTTTAAATTGACTTGTAATTAGTCTTTTATAAAATGATTTGAGCCATTTTTTTATGGTTTTTTTGTCATAGTCGTCTTTGAAGGCAACTTTTGCTTTTTCATATATTTCTTCTACTGATGAATTTTCCAAAAATTCAAATGTGAAAAAGTCTATTAATTCATAAGGGCCTATTATATCTTCAGTTTTTTGGCTGATTTTTTCTTCATTTTCATTTTTTAGCTCTGGAGAAATTGGAGTTTTTAATATATCGTCCAAAACTTCTTTTAATTTTTGATTTTTTGTATTTTCTACAAGATAGGAAACAATGTATCTTAATTCTGTCTTTGTCAAAGAGGCATTAACTGCATAGGATGACATGTGATCGCCGTTGTAGGTTGCAAAGCCTTGGGAAATTTCTGACTTATCTCCAGTTCCTATTACTAGAGCATTTTCCATATTTCCTATATCAAATAAAATTTGGGTTCTTTCTCTTGCTTGAGCATTTTCGTAGGCTATATCTTGAGTTTTTCCGTCATGACCAATATCTTTTAGATGAATATTTACTGCATCTTTTATTACAATTTCATTTAATTTTATTTCAAAAGCTTCTGCTAGCTTAAAAGCATTTGATTTTGTTCTTTTGCTTGTTCCAAAGGCTGGCATTGTGTATAAAAGAATTTTTTCTTTTGGCAAATTCATCTTTTCGAATGCTTTTACTATAAATAAAAGTGCCATGGTTGAATCAAGTCCACCACTTAGTCCCAAGATAACTTTTTTGCAAGAAATTGCCTCCATTCTTTGAATTAAAGCTCTTGTTAATATATCAAAAGCATCTTCTACATAGATTTTTTTATCATCAAGCAAATAAGGAAATTTATCCCAATATGAAAGACTTGGCTTATTTTTAAAATCAAAAAATTCTTCTATAGTATTTTGACTTATATCAAAATATGAACATAAATCAACAAATTCATCTCTCTTACTTTCTTTAATTTTTCCATTTTCTCCAATAATATTTAAGCCTTCATAAACAAAATCGGTTGAACTTTCTCCAAGTCCTGTGCTTGAATATAGGTAAATTGTATCTTTTGACAAAAATTTAATTTTATCTTCTATATCTTTTTTTGATCCTATATATCTAGTTTTTGCTGACGGATTTAAAATTATATCTATGTTATTTTTCGACTTAGAAATTAATGAATCGGGAATATTTTTCTCCTCATTTTCTCCTATGCTTACAGTTATTTTTATATCGTTAATTTCTATATATGATTTATTATAGAGATGAACATATTCATCTTTTATCTTAATAAATTCATCTTCTTCTGGAGTGTCAAAAACATATTTTTCGTGGTCTTTAAAATTATCTTTAAAAAATCCTCCAATAATATCGCCTTCTTTTAATAAAAATACCATATCAATTATTTTTCTTCCCTCTTTTACAGGAAGTCCAACAGAAAACAAAGTATCAATATTTTTTGAAAATTTTTTCAAATCAAATAAAGCATCAAGGCATTCTTCTAAAATATCATCATTCGCAAATCCATCATACAAACTTGCTCCAGTAATACAAAGTTCTGGCAAAAGCAAAATATTTACTAAATCATCATTTGCTTTTTTTATCGTTTCTTTTATTTTTTTCTTGTTGTAAGATATATTTCCAATTTTAATTTTAAAATTTTCTGCTCTTAATTTTAAATTTTTTTTCATATAAACCTCAAATCTTTTTAAACTATAAAATTATTATATAAGATTTACAAAAAAACTGCCACAGTTTCCTGTGACAGTTTTGAATTTATTTTTTTATTTTTGATCTTTAGCTTTTTGAACTTCTTCTCTTCTTTTCTTCATTGATTCAAAAATTCCGTCAACTAAAGCATCCATATCTGGTTCTTTTGCAGATTTTAATGATGAAACTATATTTACTTGTTCTGGTAGAACGTCTATTAATTTCATTTCATTATCTAAGAATTCTTCCATTTTATCTGCAGCTGTTGGAGCCCAAGTACCATTATCCATTAATGATACTGCTCTATTTTGTACGTTAAGTGCTGCCATATCATGGATGAAGTCTTTCATTTTTGGATATATTCCAAGGTTGTATGTTACTGATGCAAGAACGATATTTGAATATTTAAATGCATCTGCAATTAGGTAAGATACATCTGTGCTTGAGACATCTCTTAGAGAAATATTTGTCATTCCTCTTTCAGCAAGTTTTGATGCTAGAGCTTGAGCTGCATATTCTGTATTTCCATACATTGATGCATAAGCTATCAATACACCTTCTTCTTCTGGTTCATAGCTTGACCATTTGTTATATTTATCTAAGATATAACCGAAGTCTTTTCTCCAAACAAGTCCGTGAAGTGGGCAGATATATTTAATATCAAGTCCTGCTGCTTTTTTAAGAACTGCTTGTACAAATGTACCATATTTACCAACTATATTTGTGAAATATCTTCTTCCTTCATCTAGCCAATCTCTATCCCAATTTACTTCATCGGCAAAAAGTCTTCCGTCATTAGATTTAAATGAACCAAAAGCATCTGCTGAGAATAAAACTTTATCTGTTAAATCATAGGTCATTAAAACTTCTGGCCAGTGAACCATTGGAGCTTCTACGAATGTAAATTCGTGTTTACCAAATGAGATTGAATCTCCTTCTTTTACTTCAATGTATCTATCATCTACGTGATAACCGAATTGTCTCATAAATAATATAGCTTTTTCACTTGCTATAATTTTTACGTTTGGATAGTAATGTAACATTAATTCGATTGCAGAACAGTGGTCTGGTTCCATGTGTTGAATTAACATATAATCAAGATCACGATCTCCAAGAACTCTAGATACGTTTAATATATATTCTCTAGTAATAGACCAGTCAACTGAATCTATTAAAACTGTTTTTTCATCCATTAAAAGGTATGAGTTGTATGAAACTCCGTCTATAGGAAAAATATTTTCAAATAGAGCAAGTCTTCTGTCATCTCCACCTACATAAAATAAGTCGTCTGTAACTTTTCTAACTGTATACATATATTCCTCCTACTACTTTCTGTCTTCTGGTACATCCATTTTAATGAATTGATCTTTTGCTTCGCCTGATACTGGTGATACCCAAGAATCTGGTAATTTATCGAATGGTGTTCCTGGTTCAATTCCATTTTCTGGATCTCCAAGTTCAGGATTGTATTCATATCCAGAACCTAAATCTACATAAATTGGATTTGTAGGAGCCATTTTTCTTGGTTTAGATCTTTTTATTTTCTTCATTGGTGGTGCTGGTTTCTTAGCTTCTCCATTGTCTAATTCTTTGATTAGAAGTGGAAGAATTACCATAGCATCTCCAACTATACCATAATCACAGTTGTTGAAAATTGGTGCATTTTTAGAATTGTTAATTGCAACTATTGTTGATGCGTTTTTGATTCCCTTTAAGTGTTGTCCTGCTCCAGATACACCTACACCTATATAAAGATTTCCTTTGAATGTTTGACCACTCATACCAACGTATCTATTGATGTCTACATATTTAAGTGTTTCTGCAACTGGTCTTGATGATGAAATAGATGCTCCAGCTTGATAAGCTAAATCTTCAATCAATTTCATATTTTTCTTTTCGCCTATACCACGGCCTGCTACAACAATTCTTTGAGAATCTGCAATTGGTGTGTAAGGATCAATTCCTACAGTAAAGTCATATCCGTCTTTTTTAAGTGCTGCTACAAGATTTTTAACTGCTTCTTTTGGATCTCCTTCATAGATTTCGCCTTTTCTAACTCCTGCAATAGGGCCAGATTTTTTATTTGATCCAACAGCTTTAACCTTTGGAGCTCTACCTACTGTATTAGCTCCAACAACAACTCTCATAATTTCATTTGTACCTTCATAGATTTGTGTAATCTTAGAATCTCTATAGAATCTTTCAACATCGATACCTTTAATAAATCCAGATCCACCGTACAATTGTAAAGCTTCATTAGTTATCTTTGATGCAAGATCAGATGCAAATTGTTTTGCCATAGCTGCATCTGCTGAATATCTTTCGTGATTTTCTTTTAATTCTGCTGCAGAATAAATCATAAGTCTTGCAGCTTTTAAATTTGTTGCCATGTCAGCAAGTTTAAATGTATTTGCTTGAAGATGAGCAATTGGCATACCAAATTGTTCTCTTTCTTTAGCATAAGCAAGAGCTGATTCATAAGCACCTTGTCCAATACCTAAAGCTTGAGATGCAATACCAATTCTACCACCGTCAAGAGTTGCCATAGCAATCTTAAATCCTTGACCTTCTTTTCCCAAAAGATTTTCTTTAGGAACTTTTACATTATCAAAATGTAATTCAGCAGTACATGAAGATCTAATACCTAATTTGTCATAGTGATCAGAACATGTGAATCCTTCCATTCCTTTTTCAACTATGAATGCTGAAATACCATGAGTTCCAATTCCTGGAGTTGTTACCGCAAATACTACGTATGTATCTGCTTTTGGTGCGTTAGTAATAAAGATTTTTTTACCATTTAAAATATATCTTTTTCCATCCAAATCTAATTCAGCTGTTGTTTCTGTTCCACCTGCATCAGATCCAGCATTTTCTTCTGTAAGACCAAATGCACCAATTTTTTCACCTTTAGCTAATGGTGTTAAATATTTTTTCTTTTGTTCTTCTGTACCAAAAGCATAAATAGGCCATGAACCCAAAGATGTATGTGCAGAACAAATAACTCCAACACCACCATCAACTCTTGATAATTCTTCAACTGTGATCGCATAGCTCATTACGTCTAAACCTTGACCACCGTATTTCTTAGGATAAGGAATTCCTAAAAATCCTAATTCTCCCATTTCCTTTACAATTTCGTCAGGAAATTCGTTGTTTTGATCAAGCTCAAAAGCAATTGGTTTTACTTTTTCTTCAGCAAATTCTCTGACTTTTTTACGTAAAGCTTCATGCTCATCTGTTGTTTTAAAAAGCATATATTCCTCCTAAAAAATATAATATCCATTTTTGTTTTACAATATAATTCTATACTGAAAATGTTTTTTTGTCAACACAATTTATTTTTATAAAGATTAAAAATAATGATAAAATTAAATTGCAATATATGAATATGTAAAACATCTACACTTATTATATATCCTAAAATTCTTTATTTAATCAAATTTTTTAAAATTTTTCCAAATATTTTTTCATAATAAATATATATATTTAAAAACTTTGATTATGAAAAAGTTTTCTGAATGAAATATTAAAATTTAAATAAGGACAGCTTTATTTTTTATTTAATTTTATACTTATTAAGGTATAATAGATTTTAAGAAAAATAAAACTTTGGAGGTTATATGCAATTTATAAAAAAAGTTTATGACAATATATATTGGGTGGGCGCCAATGATAGGGACTTAAAAAGATTTGAAAATATGTTTACCCTTCCAAATGGCGTAACTTACAATTCATATATTATAAAAGATGAAAAAAATGTTTTGATGGACGGCTCTGATTCTTCTGTAATAAGAACTTATCTTGATAATGTTGAAAAAGCTCTTGACGGAGAAGATTTAGATTATATTATCGTTCAACACATGGAACCTGACCATTGTGGATCAATTGATTTTATTTTGGACAAATATCCAAATTGTAAATTTGTAGGAAATCAAAAAACCATAAAATTTTTCCATCAATTTTATCCAAATGACAAATACAATGAAGATAGATTTTTAGAAATCAAAGATGGCGATGAATTAAATATCGGTAAAAGAAATTTAAAATTTGTTTTTGCTCCAATGGTTCACTGGCCAGAAGTTTTTATGACTTACGAAACAACAGAAGGTTTATTCTTCTCAGCTGATGCTTTTGGCTCTTTTAATGTTCTTGAAGGACATGTTTCCGCAAAACATTACATCAAAAAAGATTCTTGGGTAGATGAAAATAGAAGATATTATATAAATATAGTTGGAAAACAAGGAAAAATGGTTACGAATCTTCTAAAAAAAGTTTCAGATTTTGAAATTAATGGAATTTTACCTCTTCACGGACCAATTTATGATGACAAAAAATCTATAGAATTTATTTTAGATAAATATGATAAGTGGGCAAATTTTAAACCAGAAGTTAAGGGTGTAAATATTGTATTTTCTTCAATGTACGGAAACACAGAACTTTGCGCTGATGTTTTGGCTTCAAAACTTGATGAGCTTGGAGTTGAAGAAATAAAATTATATGATGTTTCTGACAATGATTTTTCATATATTATTGCTGATAGCCACAAATATTCAAACCAAGTTTTTGTAGCTATGAATTATAATGCAGGTTTATACCATAAGATGGATGCTCTTTTAAGAGAATTAGTTGGAACAGGCTACCAAAACAGACACATCTCATTCATTCATAATTATTCATGGGGTGGAAAATCTCTTGAACAAGCAAAAGAAATTCTTGAAAAAGGAAAACACGAATATGTTGGAGAAGATTTTATAATAAATTCTTCAATGAAAGATGACCAAGAAAAAACTCTTGAAAATTTAGCTAAGGCTATTAAGGAAGATTTAGATAAAGAATAATAATTAATTTTAAAAAGATGCAAATTTTTGCATCTTTTTTTGTACTCAAAAAGAGCACATTACTGTGCTCTTGCTCTTATTTTTTCAGTCTTTTGGTTTATCTTCTTCTGGGATGTTTTTGTTGTCGTATGGGGATTTGTAGATTGATTCTTTGGCAAATTGTTTTACTGCTTTGCCTGTTTTTAATTCTGAAATTAAGGTTCCAGGGCCTCCTACGCATCCTCCTACGCATGCCATTCCTTCTAATAATAGTCCGTCTTTTCTTCCTAGTTTTGCCATTTGGGCAAGTTTTACGCAGTCGGCAAGTCCTTCTGCTTTTTCTACATTAACTTCTAAATCAGGATTTATTTCTGCAATTCTTCTTTTTACAGCTTCAGCTACTCCTCCGCTTACTGCATAATTTCTTCCTGTTTCTGATGCATCTTGCCAATCTTCTTCAATTTTTATTTCTGCAGGGTCTATATCTTTTGCCAAGAACATTCCCATTAGCTCTTCATAAGTTATTACATAATCAATTGTTTCTGCAACTTCTGGTCTTCTTGCTTCAAGTTTTTTGGAAATACACGGCCCAATAAATGCTACTTGGGCTTTTTCATCCATTTTTTTGATGTGTTTTCCTGAATAAATCATTGGTGTTGATGATTCTGAAATTTTGTCATTTATTTCTGGGAATTTTTTCTTTACCATTAATTTCCAAGAATAACAGCATGATGTTCCCATAAACGGAATTTTTTCTGGCACGCTTTCTACGTATTCGTGGGCTTCATTTAATGTTGTAAGGTCTGCTCCAAGTCCTACTTCTATTACATCTCTAAAACCTAATTTTCTAATTGCTTCTTTTATTTGAACAGGAGATGCCATTTGACCAAATTGTCTTACAAATGATGGGGCAACAATTGCGTAAACGTGTTTATCTGTATTTAATGCTTTTGCCAATTGGTAAATTTCTGTTTTATCTGAAATTGCTCCAAATGGACAAGCTGTTATACATCTTCCACAAGCTACACATTTGTCATCGTCAATTTCTGCTCTTCCTAATTTATCGCTTTTTATCGCCTTAACTCCACAAGATTCTGCGCATGGTCTTTTTGTATGGGCAATGGCATTGTATGGACAAGCTTCTACGCATTTTCCACATTTTATACATTTATCTTGGTCAATTATTGAACCTTTTGATGTGTAGGTGATAGCATTTTTTGGACAAACATTTACGCATGGGTGGGCAATACATGCTCTACAAGTATTTGTAACTTCAACCCTATTTTCAGGACATGCTTCGCAAGCTATTTTTATTACTGAAACGAGTGGTGGTTCATATTTTTTTATATCAAAATCTTCGTCATCCAAACCATCAGTAATAGCCCCAGTATTATCGGCTGTTCTTGCGTGAAGACCAACTCCCATTCTTAGTCTTTCGCCCATTACTGCTCTTTCTCTAAAAATATTTTCCCTATAAGATGCTTCTTCTCCTGGAAGTATATCAAATACTTCTGTAGCTATGTCATATATTGGCCTATTTTCAAAAGCAATTTTTGCAATGTGTTCAAAGGCCATTCTTCTAATATTTAATATGTTTATGTATGTTTCTTTCATTATTTATTCTTTCCTTAAATATTTTATTTAAAATTTTCTTCAAAAGCCTTATCTAATATGTACTCCATGATAACTTGTGTTTTTGCATTTGTAAAAATTTTTCCGTCAACAATAACAACTGGGGAATTTTTTTTATTTTTTTTGCAAACATCATTGCAAGTTACCATTTCTATTTCAAGTTCGATTTCTTGTACATCTAAATCTCCCTTATATATTCTATTATTAAATTCTTCTACAAAATCTGACAATCTATTGTAAATTATGTCAGATCCTAGCATAGTACATCTTGCGCCTGCACAAACTTGTATTTTCATATCTACTCCTTAAAATTTTAATAATTACTCATAATAATTATATCAAATAAAATTAAAAAATAAAATTACAAAGCTGGAATTGAAATTATAAATTTACTACCATATCCATATTTGCTTTCTACTTTTATATCGTAATTTAAATAATCACAAATATGTTTTACGATTGATAAGCCAAGTCCTGTTGATTTTAATATTCTCGTTCTTTGTTTGTCAGCTACATAAAATCTTTCAAAAATTCTTGGCAAATCTTCTTTTTTTATGCCAATTCCCCTATCTTCAATTATTAATTTTATATTTTTTTTATTTTTTTCACATTTTATTATAATTTGTCCGTTTGTTTTGTTGTACTTTATTGCATTTTCATAAATATTTGTAACTAAGTCTGTAAAAAGTGATTCGTGAGTTTTTATATTTATATCACAAACTTTGTTTTCGACTTTGATATTTTTCATTTCAGAAATTCTTTTGAATCTATTTATACTTTCATCGACGACATTTTTTATATTTATTATGGTTTTTCCTTCTTGTAAATTTTCTTCATCAAGTTTTGAAAGTTTTAATATATCGTCAATAATATTTAAAAGTCTATTTCCTTCTTCATTTATAATTTGTCCAAATTTTTTTATATCGTCATCTTTTGCAAGGCCTGTGGCTATTAGCTCTGCATAACCATTTATGCTTGTTAGAGGAGATTTTAATTCATGGCTTACATTTGAGCTAAATTCTCTTCGCATTGCTTCTGCTTTTTTGTTTTTTGAATTGTCAATTACAATTACAATATAAGAAACAATCTCTTCATCTATTACAGGATCCAAAAATATTTTTACTGAAATTTCATCAAGATCCAAGTCTAAATTTTTTCCTTTTTTTAGAAGTCTTGTTTGTCTTAGGGCAAGTTTAAAGTCTTCATTGTCAATTAAATTATCTAGTTTATTTTCTCTGTTGATATTTAATAAATTTTTTGCAGCATCGTTAATTATTACAATATTTCCATCTTTATCGAAATATATAAATCCTTCTTCCATATTTGATGTTATTTTTTCAATATTGGCTATTCTTGTTTTTAATTTTAAATTTTCATCTTCAATTTTTCCTTTTTCATTTATTAATTTGTCCAAATATTTTTTTGGATTGTCTTTTAAATCTTCAAAATCTTTTTTATCATTTATTTTTTCTTTGAATTGATTTATAAGTTTTTCGTATAGGGAATTTGTGAAAAATTTATTTATTATTAAAGCAAAAATTATTGCAAATATTAACATATAAATTCTTTTAAAAAGATACAAAAGAAAAGACGTATTATAAAATTCTATGGCAAATATTTTTTCATGAGATTTTTTCGCAAAAATTTTTCTTTCATAGCCTAGGTAATTTTTTTTGGATTTTTTTACTATATCAATATCTTCAAACTCATAATTTTTTATTATATTTTTATCTATCCCAGTATTATAGATGACTTTTTCTTTTTCATCTTTTACTAGCAAATCGTATTTGTAGGATTTTTTAAAATTTTCAACTTTATTTTCATCAATTTCTCCAAAAGCAAAAAAGCTCAAGGAATTTTCTACAAATTCATCTTGAGCTTTTGTTTGTCTTTGGTATGAAAATAAAGAGAAAATTATAAAAATAACAATAATTAGTGAACTTGTTATAATATTAATATTTTTCTCAATTATTTTTTTCATATTTCTCCAAGTTTATATCCTAAATTTCTTACAGTTTTTATGTGAACGCCTGCAGATTTTAATTTATTTCTAAGACTTGCTATGTGAACGTCAACTGTTCTTGTTTCGCCCTCATAATCATAGCCCCAAATTTTTAGTAGAAAATCTTCTCTTGTTATAACATTACCAATATTTGACAAAAATAACAAGAGCATTTCAAATTCCTTATAGGTTAAGTCGATTTTTTCTCCATCAATTTTTGCTGTTCTTTTTTTGATATTTACTCTTATGTTTTTATAAGATAAATGCTCACTATCTTTCTTTTCGCTTCTTCTTAAAACAGCCTTAATTCTTGAAATTAATTCTAAAATAGAAAATGGTTTGGTAATATAATCATCCGCTCCGCTTTCAAGTCCCAAAACTTTATCATATTCATCATTTTTTGCTGTAAGCATTATTATAGGAATATCTGAAAATTCTCTAACTTCTTTCAAAATTTCTATTCCGTCTTTTTCTGGCAACATTATATCCAAAATTAACAAATCTACATTTTCATTTTTCAAAGATTCTACAACATTCAGACCATCTTCAAAGCCTCTAACTTGATAATTTTTTTCTTTTAAAGCATATAAAACTAAATTTCTTATTGCCTTGTCATC
Organism: Anaerococcus sp. HMSC068A02; assembly: GCF_001811125.1. NCBI lineage: Bacteria > Bacillati > Bacillota > Tissierellia > Tissierellales > Peptoniphilaceae > Anaerococcus > Anaerococcus sp. HMSC068A02. The sequence continues at coordinate 98,185 of NZ_KV803757.1, forward strand.
TTCTACAACATAAATCATAATCTTGTTGAATAATCAGCTATTTTTGCTAGCCTATCTCCTACTCTTTCAAAATATTTATAGAAAAGTACTTTTTCAGACAATTCCATAGGTGTTATTTGGTCTGTTTTTGTAAGTTTTACAAGGTAATGAAGGCAATCTTCAAATAATTTATTATTAATTTGGTCATCTTCTATTGTTCTTAGGGCAAGCTCATTATCATTGTCTTCGAAACTTTGAATGCTATTAATATTCATGTATTTTTGATTTTTTATAAATTCTTTTACAAATTCTCTTTCTTCATCTCTTAATGGAAATTCCAAAATAATTGCAGCGGCTTGTGCCAAATGATTTGAAATTCTTTTGTAGGTTGATGCAAGTTTAATAGACATTTGTAAAAATCTCAAATCTCTTGCAACTGGTTGTTGCAAAGCCAAAAGATCATAGCAAAATCTTTCTATATCTGCGCCATATTGTCTAATATCATGATCAAGGTCAATTATCTCTTCAAGATTATTTTTTTGATTATTTTCAACATATAAAATAAATCTATCGTATGACACCTCGATTAGCTCCGAAACATTTTTTTCCATTTCCCTAATATTATTTAAATCTTCAATATATCTTGTTCTCATATCAACCGAACCTTCCTGTTATATAATCTTCAGTTCTTTTATCTCTTGGATCATTAAATATTTTTTTTGTTTCATCCATTTCAATAACTTCTCCAGTCAAGAAAAATGCCGTTCTATCAGAAATTCTTGCTGCTTGTTGCATATTATGAGTAACTATTACTATAGTATATTTACCCCTTAAATCTTCTAATAACTCTTCAATTGATGCAGTAGAAATTGGATCTAGGGCGCTAGTTGGTTCGTCCATCAAAACTATTTCTGGATTTACAGAAAGAGTTCTTGCTATGCAAATTCTTTGTTGTTGGCCACCAGAAAATGAAAGAGCATTTCTGTCTAATTTATCTTTTACTTCATCCCATACGCTTGCAGCTTTCAAAGATTTTTCCACAATCGCATCAAGCTCATCCTTATCTTTGATACCATCAATTTTTGGACCGTAAGTTATATTGTCATAAACTGATTTTGAAAAAGGATTTGGAGTTTGAAAAACCATGCCTACATTTCTTCTTAGACTAACAACATCAACATTTTTTTTATTAATATCCTTGCCGTCAATTTCTATTAGCCCTTTTATTTTACAATCATCAACCAAATCGTTCATCCTATTAAAACATTTTAAAGTTGTAGATTTACCACAACCACTTGGTCCTATAAAGGCTGTGATTTCATTTTCTTTTATTTCCATATTTATTTTTTTTAAAGCCTGAAAATCTCCATAAAATAAATCTAAATCTTTTACATTGATTATTGTTTTTTTATTTTCTAAATTATTTTCTTCGTTTTTTCCAAAAAAAGTTTTTATCCTATTCTTATCTTCTGATAAAAATTTATTTAAATTTTCATTCTTTGTTTTTTCCATTATTATCTCCTTATTTTACTATTGCTTTTGAAATTTTTGCTGATACAAAATTGAGTAAAATCACAAAAACCAAAAGCAAAACAGCTGTTGCATAAGCTTCTTTTACATGAAAACCTTCAGTCGACAAAACATACATGTGAACTGCCATAGTTCTTGCAGAATCAAAAATTGATGAAGGTGTTTTGGCTACAGTTCCCATTGTATAAATTAGGGCTGCTGATTCTCCTACTATTCTTCCTGTTGATAAAAATATTCCTCCCAAAATTCCATTTATTGCTTCTGGAATTATTATTTTGAAAATTGTTTGAATTTTTGTAGCACCAAGAGCAAGTGATGCATGAGCTTGGAGAGGATTTACATTTAAAATCGCCTCTTCTGTTGTTCTAATTATAGTTGGAAGAATCATAATTGAAACTGTCAAGCAACCAGCGATTAAGGAATATCCCAAATGAAGAGCATCAACAAAAAATAAATATCCAAACAAACCATAAACGATTGATGGAATTGATGATAAAATTTCTGTAGCAAATCTTACAGATTTAATTATAAATTTATTTTTTGCATATTGGGACAAATAAATTGCAGTAAAAATTCCTATTGGCAAAGTTACAAGTAGGGTTATCAAAATTGATAAAAATGTTGTAACAAGAGCTGGAATTATAGAAACATTTTGGGATGAATATTTAAATTCAAAAAGTGACGGCGAAATATTTGGAATTCCATTTAATAAAATATATGCAATAACAATTCCACCTGCAGCAAATCCCAAAAGTGATAAGACATAAATTATTATTTTAAAAGATTTTTTCATCTTCTACCTCTACATTCTTGATTGATCTTTATTTCTTATAAAATTAAATATTATATTTATTAAAAGAATAAATACAAATAAAACCATACCTGTGGCAATGAGGGACTCTCTGTGAAGACCAGATGCATAGCCCATTTCCAAAACTATATTTGTTGTAAGAGTTCTCACTCCATCAAAAAGACTATTAGGCATTCTTGGTTGGTTTCCAATTACCAAATACACTGCCATAGTTTCTCCGATTGATCTTCCAATAGCAAGAATTATTGAAGAATAAATTCCGCTTTTTGCATAAGGCACCATGACTTTTCTAATTGTTTCTTCCTTTGTAGCACCAAGAGCAAGAGAGCCTGTATAAAAAACTTCTGGAACTTGCTCTAAGGAATTTTTTGAAATATTTACCATGGTTGGAAGGATCATAATTGCTAATAAAATCGATGCAGTTAGCATATTCATTCCACCAGTTTTAAAAGTTTTTGAAATAAATGGAACCAAAACCATCATAGCAAAAAATCCATAAATAATTGAAGGAATTGCTGCCATCAAATTAATAAGTCCGTTCAAAAAATTGTAAGATTTTTTTGAATAATAAGCCATAAAAATTGATACAGCAAGTCCAAATGGAATTGCAATTATTGCTGATAAAACTGTTACAATAATTGAGCCGACAATCATTGGTCCTATTCCAAAAAAAGCTGGTTTTGCGGTTGGCGCCCATTTATTTCCTGTAATAAATTTTATAAGTCCATATTTATTAACAAAATCTATTCCTGATCTAAAAATAAAAAAAGTAATAAGAATTATTAATAAAATAGACATAATAGCAGAAATTAAAAATACAATTTCTCCAAATTTTTCCTTAAATGATTTCATTTATTTTAACTCTCCTGTATTTTTTATCTCTCCCCTATAAATATCTCTCAATTGCTCCATTGTCAAATCATTAATTTGAGTGTTGTCTTTATTTACAATTATTGCTATGCCATCAATGGCAAAAATTTCTGAAAAAAGATTTTCATCTTGTAATTTATTTGAAACCATAGCAATATCTACAACATTATCTTTCACATTTTTTAAACCTGTCAAAGATTCGTTGGATAAAACTTCAACTTCAACATCCTTATTTAATTTTTCATAATTTTCAGCAAGTTTTTCTACAATTGAACTTAGTGATGATGAACCTGTAATTGTTAATTTGCCTTTGAGATTTTTTGACTTATATTCTTTTTCATTTGTAATAGCAAGAAGTCCTTCATCTTCAATTAATTTTTTTGCACTTTTGCTTTTAACATATTCCAAAAAATCTTTGGATAAGTCTTTGGCTGAATCTTTTTTGTAGGCAAGTCCAAATGGTCTTTGCAACTTATATTCGCCACTTTCAATTGTATTTTTATTTGGACTTACTCCATCAATTTTAATAGCTTTAACTGAATCATCCAAAGATGTTAAAGATACATAAGCTATTGCAGTTTTGTCAACTCCAACAGCTTTCAAAACTCCACTTGTCGAATTTATTACCATAGAATTATCTGTTGTCAAATCTTTATAATTTCCATTTTTATCTTCCTTTATCAAACCAACTTGTTCGATAAAACTTTTTCTCGTTCCTGAACCATCTTCCCTACTTGTAACAGTAAGGTCAAAATTTTTGCTCTTATTTACATTTGTTTTTTTGCCAGTGCAAGATGTAATTAAAAGCAAAGTAGAAATAAGCAATAATATTTTTTTTGCCATACAATCTCCTTCTCATTTTCTTTACATAATAATATTAAATCCTTGTATTGATTTGATAAATCTTATGTAAAATCTGTGTAAAGTTTATAAAAAATTTCAAAAAAATAAGCTCATAGGAAATCTCCTAGAGCCTATTTAAAATTATTATTTGCTTAAATCAGCTGTATTTTTAATTTTTCCTGAGAAAATTTCTTTTAATTGATCTTTTGTTAAGTCATTTATTTTAGAATCTTCTTTATTAACAATTACTGCAATTCCATCTTTTGCCAAAACTTCTACTTGAAGTTTATCTTTTTCATCATCTTTTAATTCTCTTGATGCCATAGCAATTTGACTAACATCAGAAATTGTTGATTCGATTCCTGAAGATGATCCTGTTGATTGAATTTCTATATTTGCATCTGGATTTACATCTTTATATTTTTCTACAAGTTTTTCCATAAGAGGAGTAACAGATGTAGAACCTGCAATTGTTAAATCTCCTTTGATTTTTTTGCCCTTGTAATCTTTTGCTTCAACTTTTATATATCCTTCTTTTTCAACAATATCTTGAGCGTCTTTGCTCAAAACAAATGCCAAGAAGTCTTTTGCCAAATCGTCAAGTTTATCTTCTTTGAAAGCAAGATTAAATGGTCTTTGTAAAGTATAAGCTCCAGATTCAATATTTTCTTCTGTTGCTTCTGCTCCATCAACTTTTACTTTTTTTACATTATCATTTACACTTCCCAAAGAAACATAACCAATTGCAGATGGATCTTGAGATACAGTTTGCATAACTCCATTTGTAGAATTTTGAACTACAGCCTCATCAGTTGTTAAATCTTTTTTCTCTCCATCTTTTTCTTCTTCAAGACCAACAAGTTCAATAAAAGCTCCCCTTGTTCCTGAACCATCTTCTCTTGATACAACACTTATATCAAAATCTTCTTCATTAGCTTTAGTATTTTCGCCTTCTTTTTTCTCACTTGCAGTACTTGCATTTTCAGTTGGATTTGATCCGTTTGATCCATCATTAGAATTATCCTTATTTCCACAAGCTGATAAAATCATTGATAAGGAAAGTGCCGCAACTATAATTTTTGAATTTTTAATTTTCATTATTTTCTCCTTTAATATTTGTAACTTCATTATGAATAATAAATCCTTTTTGTTTTGAAATGATTAGGCAAATGTAAAATTTATGTTAATTATTTTAAAATCTTGTAATTAATATAAAAAACTATATAATCTAATAGTAAAAATAGAAAAAGAATTAGGAGAGAATATGCAAGAAATAAAAATACCAGAAAATTATCAAAGCGATAAAAATTTATATAAGACACAAATGTTAATAAAAGAAATAAAAGATTTTTTCCAAATAAATTTATCAAATAATTTGAATTTAAAAAGAGTTTCAGCACCTTTATTTGTAGAAAATTCTACTGGTTTAAATGATAACCTATCTGGTGTTGAGGAACCTGTTAAATTCACACTTCCTGAAGCAAATAATGAAAAAATGGAAATTGTTCACTCACTTGCAAAATGGAAAAGATATGCTCTAAAAGAATATAATTTTGCAATGTATGAAGGACTTTACACTGACATGAACGCAATTAGAAGATGTGAAGTGCCAGATAATACTCACTCATTTTATGTTGACCAATGGGATTGGGAAAAAGTAATTGAGCCTAGCGATAGAAATGTAGATTATTTAAAAGCAACAGTTATTACAATTTTTAATACCCTAAGAGCCCTAGACGAATATCTTTGTCATCTAATTCCAAAAAGAGTTAAATTGTTGCCAAATAATATAAAATTTATGACAAGCCAAGAATTAATAGATGAATTTCCAGAATGTAAAGACAGTAAGGAAAGAGAAAAAGCTGCTTGCAAAAAATATAAGGCAATATTTTTAATGCAAATTGGAAAAGTTTTATCAAATGGAGAAGTTCACGATTTAAGATCTCCAGATTATGACGATTGGAATTTAAATGGAGATATTTTAGTTTACAATCCAGTTTTAGATGACCAATTAGAACTATCATCAATGGGAATAAGAGTTGATGCAAAAACACTAAAAGAACAATTAAAAATTTCTGATTGCGAAGAAAGATTAAATTATAAGTATCACAAATTACTTGTAAATAATGAACTTCCACAAACAATAGGAGGTGGAATCGGTCAATCAAGACTTTGTATGTTCTTTTTACAAAAAGCCCACATTGGAGAAGTTCAAGTATCCTATTGGCCAGATGAAATGAGAGAAGAATTAAAGAAAAATTCAGTTATATTATTATAAATTAAAAAAAGGATTTTTATACCTAAGAGTTTTTGAATAGGTATTCTAATCCTTTTTTATTTTTTAATTATCAAATTCTATAATTTTGCCAATAAACAAGTCCCCATATTGGCTTAATTTTTTTTCGCCTACTCCTTTTATTTTCAAAAAATCTCTTTCATTTTTTGGTTTTAATCTTGCCATATCTATTAAAGATGCGTCAGAGAAAACTATAAAAGGCGGAATATTTCTTTTTTTAGAAATTTCTAGCCTTAATTTTTTCAAATTATTAAATAAATCTATGTCATAATCAAAATTTCCATTAAATTTATCAATTTTTTCTTTTTTATTTTCTTCTTTCAAATCCCTAATATAAACTTTCTTTTTAGAAAATAAAACTTCTTTTGATTTTTCATTTAATTTTAAGATTGGATATTTAAAACCAGAAACTTTTATATAACCATCTGCAATCAAAACTCCTATCAAATCCTTTATATATTTTGTATTATTTTCTTTCATCAAAGCAAAAGTTGATATATTTTTCAAATTTTTTTCTTTGGAATTTTTGTTATTTGACCCTTTCAAACAATCGACAATTGTAGAAATCCCATATCTTTGTCCTAATCTATAAATACAAGATAAAATTTTTTGACTATCAAGGCTTACGTCAATTTTTTCATAATCATCTAAGCAATTTGAACAATTATTACATTTTTCTTTTGCATCTTGACCAAAATATTCCAAAATAAATGCTCTCAAACACTTATTTGTATTTACATAATTTATTATTGTTTGAAGTTTTTCTAGTTTTACTAATTGATAAGCTCTGTTAGGAGATTGAGAAATTAAATATTTATTTATAACTATATCTTGAGTTGAATAAAGTAAAATTGCATCAGATTTTTCGCCATCTCTTCCTGCCCTTCCCGCTTCTTGGTAATAAGATTCCATATCTTTTGGCATATTCATGTGAATTACATATCTTACATCAGATTTATCAATTCCCATTCCAAAAGCATTTGTTGCAACAATTATATTTTTTCTATCATAAATAAAATCTTCTTGATTTTTCTTTTTTTCCTTATCGCTTAGTCCCGCATGGTACAAAGTTACATTATAGGATAATTTTTTCAAATATTTATAAGAAGTTTCAACCCTTTTTCTAGTTGAGGCATAAATTATTCCTGATAAATCTTTTTTATCTGATAAATAATTCGAAAGAAATGCCAATTTATCTTTTGGCTTTCTTACTTCAAACAAAAGATTTTCCCTATCAAATCCTGTAACTTTTACAAAAGGATTAGATAATTTTAAATTATTTATTATATCTTCTCTAACTGATTTTGTAGCTGTTGCAGTAAAGGCTGCAATTTGTATTTTTTGGTCGAATAAATCATAAATTTGGGGAATTAATTTATATGATGGTCTAAAATCATGTCCCCATTGAGAAATACAATGTGCCTCATCAACTGCTATAAAAGAAATATTTAAATCTTTAATAAAATCGATGAAAAATTCATTTTCTAATCTTTCTGGAGAAATATATAAAATTTTTATTTCATTTCTTTTTATTTTTCTTAATGTTTGTGTATAAGTTTTAATATCTTGGCTTGAATTTATAAATTCTGCCTTAATTCCATTTTCCTTTAAAGAATCAACTTGATCTTTCATTAAAGAAATTAAGGGAGAAATAACTAGGCAAATTCCATCAAGCATTAATGCCGGAAGTTGATAGCAAATTGATTTTCCCCCACCAGTCGGCAAAACTCCCAAAACGTCATTTCCTTTTAATATATTTTCAACTAATTCATCTTGCCCTTTTCTAAAAGAATCAAAACCAAAATATTTTTTTAAACTTTTTAAAATATCCATATCCTACCTTTTACCTAAAAAAAATAATTAAGCCTAAGACTTAATTATTTTCATCTTTATTATTTATATTGTCGTCATTTGAATTTGAAGATTCATTTGAAGATTGCTCATCTGGCCCATCTATAAAATCTTCTTCATTTATTTGTTCTTTTTCATTTTGATTAAACAAAATATCTCCTATGTTTGTTTTAAGATTTAGGATTTTCTTTTTATTTTTTCCAGTTTGGTATCCATCCAAAATATTTCTATAAGAAACATCTCCCAAAACAAAATTTCCTACATTTAACTTTGCATTAATATTAAAAGAATTTATCGGATCTTTAATTTTTATTTTTATATCTCCATTTTCTGTTTCCATTGATTCATTAGCCATAAGATTGCAATCAGAAACTAAAATATTTCCACTTGTTGTTGTAAAATTAGTATTTTTGATTTCAGATTTTTTTAGCAAAATAGAACCAGTTTTATTTGTAACTGAACCAGAAATTTTTGAATTTTCAAAAGAAATATTTCCACTTTTTAAATCAAGATCCATATCTTTACATGAAAGCCCACTTATTTTTATATCCCCAGCACCAACTCTACCCTTGATACTTTCTAAATTTTTATTTTTTGGCAAAAAAATTCTAACAATTTGAATTTTATTTTTCATATAAAGTTCTTTTCCCTTTATATCAGAAGATAATTTCAAATTACCGTCTTTATATTTAGTTTTTACTTCATAGGAATAATCATCTTTATAAAGATTTGTATATTCTACATAAGGATTTGTAGAAGATTTTTGAATTCTCACATCACAAGTATTCAAATCAAAATCAATTGATTTTAGCTCATCAAGGTCAACTCTCATAATCTTTGATGAATTATAAGAATTTTCATTAATTTCTTTTGAAGACTTGCCTTCTTTACTAGCAAAATCTATATTTCTTGACAAAAAGAAAATTAAAGCCAAAACAATAAGGGCAAAAAAGCCTATAGCTATTTGCTTTTTATCAAGTTTAAAGCTATTATTTTTTTTATTTTTACTCATTTAACTCTCCCATAATAATAACTAACTTTTTAAATTGCTATAGTCTATACTATCAAGATACAGCCCTCCAGCTTTCAAAGTTGGATTTGCTCTTCTTGTATTATTTTCATTAAAGTAATATTTAAATTCATCAAGGCTAATTTTCCCACGACTTAATTCAATCAAAGAGCCAGCCATAATTCTAACTTGATTGTGAAGAAAACTTTCAGCCTTAAAATATAAATACAATCTATTTTCATTCAAAACAAAGTAGCAATCATCAATTTTTCTTATTGTATTAATTATATCATTTTTTTCACTAAGCATAAAGGCACGAAAATCATGTTCGCCCTTTAAAATTTCCATTCCTTGTTCAAGTTTATCAAAATCTAGTTTATAAGTTACCTGCTCCATATAGTTTCTATAAATTGGATGGAGAATTTTATCAAGCGAAATAACATACTTATAGGTTTTTGTTTTTACTGAAAATCTTGCATGAAAATTTTTGTCTACTTTTTTTGATTCAAGAGCTAAAATATCATCAGGTAAATATTTTTTGAGATGAAAATGAAATTTATCAGCCCTAATATTTTTTGCAGTCAAAAAATTTATATACATTTCATTAGCATGGACACCGCTATCTGTTCTGCCACTAGCAATAATTCTATTTTCTTCTCCAGTAACTTTCCTAATAGCATCTTCCAACTCTTTTTGTACTGTTCTTTTGTTTTTTTGAATTTGAAATCCTTCAAATAAAGATCCATCATATTGGACCTTTAATAAAATGTTTTGAATTGTCATATAAAAAATTTAATAATAACCACGCTACAAAATAAAATAAATAAAATCAAAACTAAACTATCAGTTTTTGTCATTTTTATTTCATTTAGCCTTGTTCTTTCTCTACCAATTCTATAAAGTCTTGCCTCCATCGCTGTTGCAAGATCATCACTTCTTTTAAATGAATTTATAAAAAGAGGAACTAATAAGGGAATCATATTTTTTGCCCTGTTAATAATATTTCCAGATTCAAAATCTGCCCCTCTTGCCATTTGCGCCATTTTTATTCTTTGAGCTTCTTCAAATAAAGTCGGAATAAATCTTAGAGAAATTGAAACCATCATAGCAAGCTCTCCTGCCGGAAAACCAAATTTTTTTAAAGGTCCTAATAATTTTTCCAAACCATCTGTTAATTCCATTGGAGAAGTTGTAAAAGTTAAAACTGAAGTTGATACAACTATCATTATAATTCTTACAAACATAAAAATAGTTTTATATAATCCCTCATAAGTTGCCGTTAAGGAAAAAATTGTAAAAAGTGTCCTTCCACTAGTTGTAAATAAATTTATAAGTCCAGTTATTAATAAAATCCAAATCAAAGGCTTAATGCTTTTTATTAGGGATTTTACAGGAATTTTCCCAATGCTTACCATGGCAATTAATAAAATCACAAAAGGAATATATCCTATAAAGCTTTCTACAAAAAATATTGTGATTATAAAAAGCAAAGATGCTATTAATTTTACTCTTGGATCAAGCCTATGAATAAATGTATCGTATGGCAAATATTGACCTATCGCTATGTTACTCATTTTTAGCCTCCAAATACTTTTTCAATTCAATTACTGCATCTTCAACAGTATAAATATCATCTCTTACATTTTCGCCTCTTTCTTTTAAGGCTTTCATAAATTTTGTAACTTGAGGAATATCCAATCCTATCGACAATAAATCTGTTTTTGTAAAGGTATCATAAGTTGATTTGTCAGAAAATATTTCCCCCTTGTTCATAACAATAACCCTATCAACATATTTTGCCACATCTTCCATTGAATGCGAAACTAAAACAATTGTAAGTTCTGGGTCATTGTTATATAATTTTAAAATTTCTCCAAAAATATTATCTCGTCCCCTTGGATCAAGTCCTGCTGTAAGCTCATCTAAAACTAAAACTTTCGGATTCATAGAAATAATTCCGCAAAGAGCAACTCTTCTTTGTTGACCTCCAGATAATTCAAAGGGAGATTTTTCTGCTATAGTTTCATAATCAAGACCAACTGCTTGCATAGAATTTTTTACTCTTTTTTGAATTTCTTCATCAGAAAGCCCCATATTTTTTGGACCAAAGGCAATATCTTTTGCAACAGTTTCTTCAAACAACTGATTTTCTGGATATTGAAAAACAAGACCAACCTTAAATCTTATATCTCTTCTTGTCTTTTTTTCTTTTGTATTAACTCCATCTACAAAAACATCTCCATTTGTAGGAATCAAAAGTCCATTTAAAAGTTGTACTAAAGTAGATTTTCCAGAACCGGTTTGTCCGATTAAACCAATTATTTCATGTTTATTAATCTCTAAATTTATATTTTTTAGAGCATAGCTTTTTTCTTCTCTATCTTCATTATAAATATAATCGACATTTTTTAATTCAATTTTCATACTAGCTCCAAAAATTCTTCTATATTTAAGGGCAATTTATCAAAATTATATCCTTCTTTTTCAAGCTCATAGGCAATTTCTGTAACTTGTGGAACTGTAAGTCCTAATTCTTTCATTTCTTTAACATTTGAAAAAACTTCTCTTGCACTTCCTTCAAGCTCTTTTCTCCCTTTATTTAAAACAATTATCCTATCAGCAAGAGCTGCTTCTTCCATATAATGAGTAATATGGACAACTGTTTTTTTATATTTTTTATTTAAATCGTGTATTATATTCATAACATCGGCTCTGCCTTTGGGATCAAGCATAGCCGTTGGTTCATCAAATATAATACAATCTGATAACATAGCTATAACTCCAGCTATAGAAACTCTTTGTTTTTGACCGCCTGAAAGCTCAGAAGGAGATTTTTTTATATAATCTTGCATACCTACAAGTTTTATTGCCTCATCTACTCTTTGTCTTAACTCAGGATTTTCAATTTGCAAATTTTCAGGACCAAATGCAACTTCATTTTCTACAGTAGTTGCCACCATTTGATTATCAGGATTTTGAAAAACCATAGAACATTTTTCCCTAATTTCCCAAATTTTTTTATCATCCTTTGTATTCATTCCGCAAATTAAAATATCTCCACTTGTAGGAAATATTTGTCCATTCAAAAGCTTTGCCAAAGTTGATTTTCCTGATCCATTATGACCTAAAATAGCTACAAATTCTCCCTTATTAATTGACAAATCTAAATCATTTAAAGCTGCTGTGTATTCTACATTTTCATTTTCGTCTGAATTATTTTTATAAGAAAAATTTAAATTTTCAATTTTAATCAATTTTTCTTCCTTTCAATACTTTTTTAAACATAAAAAGCGACTATCTAAAAAATAGATAGCACTTTTTAAAAATTAATATGACATTGGTGGTGAATAATCTGTTGATGATTCATATATAACTACAGGAGTATTATGCTCAACTAAATTAAATAATTTTTCAGCTTGACTTGGTTGCATATTTAGGCAACCATGAGAACCATTATATAAATAAATATTTCCACCAAAAGAATATCTCCAATTAGCATCATGGAATCCTTCGCCATCCCAGCCTATTGGCATCCAATATTTTACTGGAGTTTTGTAATCACTTCCATCAAAATTTTTTCCTTTTAATGTAGAATTTTTTTCTTTAGAAAGTATAGACCCTACACCTTTATTAGTTAAAGCTCCCTCAGATAATCTTCCTGTAACTATGTCAGTTGACAATAATACTTCTCCATTTTTATAATACCAAAGATGTTGTCTAGATAAATCTACTTCTATATATGTGTCTTTAATATCAGACCCATCCTCATATCTATTTAGACCAGCCTTTAAATAAACCGGCTCAATTTCTGTTGATTTACCTTTTTCGAAAGCATCTAAAAATGATTTAATTGTTTCTTCTTCATTTAGTTTATAACCATAAACTCCAGGATTTACAGTTATTTCTCCAAGATCAGTGGCTTTAAACTTTCTATTTTTACCGTAAGTATTTGTTTCTTCTGCCATTTTACTTACATATTCTGTAACTTTTTCATGATTTAAAGTTAATTTTCCATCTTCAAAATCAACCATTTCAGCTAATTTTTCGCCTTCAATTTTATAATCAAATCCATTAATATTAAATTTAAAGCTCAATTTTAATGCTTCGTTTGCTTGGTTTAATGCTTTTTGTAAATTTTCATCTTTTGCATAAACTTTTGGTTGTTCATAAAAAGATTCATCAAGTTCTATATCAGCATTTCTTGTTTTTATTGCTGATACAAGAGCTTCCTTTAATTTATTGTATTTTACTTTATTTCCCTTTATTTCTTCTTTTATTTTAAATTCTTTTCCATCAAATTCTAATTTTGCATCTTCTGGCTCTACTATTTTATTCATAAACTGAGAATTTTTTAAAATATCTTCAAGTTTATTTTCATCGTAGTTTACTTTATAATCAAATTCAAAACTTTCTTTTGAGAAAAAACTTATAGGCCATTTTAATGGATTTTGGTCAAGGCTAGCTCCTTTTGGAATATTTGCCTTGTAGTCAATATCTTTTGAATTAAAAACTAGCTCTTTATCATCAATTCCTTTGATTTTTATATCAAAATCTCCAACGCTATCTCCAATAACTGATTCTTTTGGAGCAAATGAAACATCCCTACCATTTACATGTGTATTTGGTAAGCTTACAAATGTAAATAAAATAGTACCGATTATATATATTCCTACAACAATACCGCCTATTGTTAAAATAACTTTTTTTGTATTGTTACTTGTTTGTTGATTATCGATAATAAACACCTCCTAAATAACTGTAATTATAGTACCACTTAAAAGTAATTTTATCTATCTTTTTTTGGTTTTTTGCCGAAAAATTGATATAAATCTACTTTTTGTCCTCCATTATATAATTTTCTTTTTTTGGATAATTTTCTTTTTATATTTTTATCAATATTTTCATCTGAAGATATTATAAACATTGACCAAGTATTTAAATTTTTAAATTTTTCATTTATCATTTTTGAAATTTTTGCCTTATCAAATCTTGATAATCTTTCTCCGTATGGTGGATTTGAAATGAAAATTCCAAAATTATCTTTTAAATTTATTTCTTTAAAATCCTTATTTAAAAAAGTAATATCTTCATAAACTCCTGCATTCAAAGCATTATTTTTTGCAAGCTCAATTGCTTTTTTGGATATATCAGAACCTAGAATATTTATTTTTTTCCTATAATCAATTTTTTCATAAGCTTCTTTTTTTATTTTTTCAAATCTTTTTTTGTCATAAAATTTAAAATATGTAAAATCAAAATCTCTATCAAGTCCTGGTGCTATATTTCTTTCTTTTCTTGCAGCCTCAATTAAAATAGTACCTGATCCACAAAATCCATCAAACAAAAACCTATCATCTTTATAAAAAGATAAATCAACAAGCCCTGCTGCCAAATTTTCTCTTATAGGGGCTTTTACACTTCCTTGTCTATAAGCTCTTTTGTGAAGACCATCTCCTGATGTATCAAGGCAAACTGAAACCTTATCTTTTTCAATCATAATTTCAACTTGAACACGAGAGCCTGATTTTTTAAAAGTTGAAATTTTATATTTTCTTTTTAATGAATCAATTATAGCTTTTTCACTTATTGATTGGATTGAAGGAATAGAAAACAATTTTGATTTGTAAGTCCTTGCATTTACAATAAAATTATCGTCGATTTTTAAATAATCAAACCAGTCTATTTTTTTTATATTTTCAAATAATTCTTCAAAGTTTTTTGCAGTAAAAGATTCAATTTCTAAAAATATCCTATCAGCTTCTCTTAAATTTAAATTTAAATAGCCTATATCATCCAAATTTCCATTTAAAATAATTTTTCCATTTAAAACTTCAAAATTTTTGTAATTTTCTTCTTCTAATTGTCTTTTTATTAAGCTTTCCATACCAAAGCTTGTTGTTATTATTATTTTTTCCATAATATATTTATTATATCAAATTCAATGGATTTTAAAAACTTTTATAATTTTGTTATTTTTTATCATGGAAGGGTATTAAATAAGTGTAGATAAAAATTTAGGAGGATTTTATGTTATTAACACAAACAGTTCAATCAGGCGATTGGAAAAATGAAAAACACGTACCAGAATTAGAATATAAAGAACTTGGCGAAGGAAAATATGAAGTTTCTGCTTTTGTCGGAAAAGAAATTGCACACCCAAATACTTTAGAGCATCATATTGTTTGGATTAAAGTTTTCTTTGTTCCTGAAGGTGGCAAATTGCCAGTAGAAATTGCAAATTATAATTTCTCTGCTCATGGCGAAAGTGAAATTTACACTACACCAAAAGCAGTTGGCGAATTTAAATCTGATAAAAAAGGTACATTATTTGCATTATCTTATTGCAATATTCATGGACTTTGGGAAAATTCTTTAGAAATTAAATAAGATTTTATTAAAAAAGGACTGTTGCTAATGAATAAATCATTTTGCAACAGTCCTTTTTAATTTATAAATTTTTAATCAATTGGCAAGAATCCAAAACCAAATAAGCCTGGGCCCGTGTTTGCTCCAAGGCTTGGCGCTATTTGTGAAGTTAAAAATAAAGTGGATTTTTCTTTAAATACTTTTAATTTTTCTTCTAAAATTTCTGATCCTTTTTTATAGCCACCGTTTGAAATTATCATATAATATTTGTCAAATTTTCCCAAATATTCGCTTGCAATTTTTTCCATTTCTTTAAGAACTTTTTTCTCACCTCTGCAAGTTTTTTCTATATGATATTTTCCATCTTCTGGATTACATACAATTATTGGTTTGATATTTAAAAGCTCTCCCACTTTCCCAAATGCTTTTGGCACTCTTCCTCCTGCCACTAGATATTTAAAGCTATCGATTGTAAAAAATATTTTTGATTCTTTTTTCTTATCTTCCAACCTATCTACAATTTCTTTAAATTCATAGCCTTTTTTGATTAAATCTTTTGCATAAATTGCAAGTAAGCCTGTGGTTAGGGCAACTGATTTTGAATCTATTACTTCAATTTCTAAATTGTCGTATTCTATTTGTGAGCACAAATTATAAAAACCTGTGAAATTTTTTGATATAGTTATTATTATTAATTTTTCAAAACCATCATTTTTTATTTCATCAAGTTTTTCTATCAATTCTCCAGGAGATGGCATTGATGTTTTTGGTAATTTTTCGTGCTTTTTAATCCAATTATAAAATTCGTCTGGTTTTAAGTCTACTTGCTCTCTATAAAATTTTCCATCTAAATTTACATAAAATGGCATCATATAAATGCCAAATTCCTTAGCTTTTTCTAAATCTAAATCCGATCCAGAATCTACTAATACTGCTATTTTTCCCATTTTTCTAATCCTTTATATCTACAATAATTTTTTGACCTTTGTCAATAATTGCTCTAAATACAGTTTCTTCTAATTTGATTTCTCTAGCAAATCTTTGGCTTATGCTTTCATGATCTCCACTATGAATTGGAAACATCAATTGGGGCTTTACAGTATCTGCAAATATTTTTGCACCCTTATAATAATTCTCTCCAAGCCTATAATCAACTGGGAAGAAAGCTATATCTATCGAATCTTTTTTGATTTTTTCTACTTGGTCGATAAAAGCATAATACTCTTTTTCTAGTCTTTTGTCATCATAATCTTCCCAAGCCCAATAATTTAAATCGCCCGCATGAAATATTGATAAGGATTCAATATATAAAATTAAAGAAATCCCTTCATCAGTTGAGCCGAAAGTTTTTATAGAAATTTTTCTTCCATTAATATTAATTTCTTTAAATTGATAAGGATCAACAAGATAAACATTTTTAGAATTATACAAAGATTTCAATTGGTCCATGCCAAGTTTATTATCTTTTATATAAATAATATTGTCATCGCTTTCTAAATGTCCAATATCACTTGATAAAATATAAGTATAATTTTTCATATTAGGAATTTTTAAAATTTCCGAAGTATAATGGTCAGAATGTCCATGACTTGCAACAAAAATAACAATTTTATCCTCAGGAATATTTAAAACTCCCTTATAATAATCAAATATAATAAAATAATCCCCTATTTCTACAGTATAACAGGAATGATAAATATAAGTTATTATAATTTTTTCAATCATCAAAATTCTCCTAATTTCTTATAAAATAAATATACCCAAAATCGCCTTGAATTAATGAATTTTTATATTTTTCTGGTAATATAAAAAAAGAAAGGAGCAAGTATGGGAAAAGTTAAGACAAACGCAATGAGAATTTTGGAAAATAATAAGATAGAATACGAAGAAATAGAATATGATTTGGGTGGAGAATTTAAATCAGCCGTAGATGCTGGCAAAAAATCCCACGTAGATTTAAATATAATGTATAAAACCATAGCGACAATATCAAAAGAAAATGAAATAATAATTTATTTACTAAGAAGCTATGATTCAATTGATATGAAAAAAGCTGCAAAAGTTGCAGGCGTTAAAAGCATTTCAATCCTTCCAACCAAAAATTTAAAAGCAAAAGTAGGCTATCAAAGAGGCGAAACCACTCCCCTTGCAATGAAAAAAGATTATCCAGTTTTTATAGATGATAGCGCAAAAGATTTGGATAAAATGATTGTATCAGGTGGAAAATGTGGAGTAAGTTTAAAACTAAATCCATTTGATTTGGCAAAAGTAGTAAATGGAAAATTTGAAAATATAAGACAATGATAATTAAAATATTTAAAAATAAAAAAATATATCAATATAATGCAAAAGACGTATTCGAACTTGATAATAAATTAAAAATTAAAGACTTTTCTAAATTAGAAAAAACAAGTGAAGAAGAAAAAATAATTATAAATTTTAAAAATGACAAAGAAAACGAAAGCTTAAAACTTTTGGTAATCTTGTCTCCAATTTTTATAACAATTTTTGACAATTCCACTTCACTAGATTTTTTTAAGAAAAATTTAGAAAAATCAAATTTTGAATATGGACTCTATCCTAATTTTTTCGAAAATTTTTCTAAAAAAAATTATTTTGAATTTTATAAAAGCCACGACAAAATTGAAGATATTATTTTAAAAGAAGATGAGAGCATAGATTTCAAAATTAATTATCTAGAAAATAAATATCTTTTGGCTTTAGTAGCAATGATAGAAGTAATTTTTTCAAAATACAATAGAAAAAATTTGATAAGATATTTTAAAGAAATTCGAAATGATATAGTAATAAATGGAAGAAGATCAATACTAGCAAATGATATTTACGCTTTTTACTTATCAAAATATTTAGTTAATTGGGCACTAGATTTAATGAAAATTGCAAGATACAAAGATAAAAATAGGTATTTATATATAGATGAAATTTATAAATTAACAAACAATTTAAAAAGACCAATAAAAAAAGATAGTTTAGAATAACTCTACTCTAAACTATCTTTTTTATTTTTACCTCTCATCAAAACCAAAGAGCCTGTTAGAACTAAAATAAGTCCTATAAATAATCTTATTGTGAAATTTTCTCCCAAAATTATTACTGATAAAATTGATCCGAATATTGGGATAAATAATTTGAATACTCCAAATTGGTTTGCGCTATGATTTTGCAAAACTATTGTCCAAATTGTAAATGAAGTTGCTGTGATAAATGCTCCATAAAAAAGCATTAAAAAAGCTTTTAAATTTATAACAACTGGATTTATATATAAAAATCTGCCAAGTATTATTAAAGGAAATGATCCAAATAAAAGCACCATCCCATTTAATATATATGGATCTGAATTTTTTGAATATTTTCTTAATAAAACTGATGCGAAAGCATTAATAAATGTTGATGTAAAAATAAATCCTTCTCCGCTAATTTTAAAGCCACTTCCCATTTTTTGATTTGAATTTACCAAAATAATTCCTGCTGTTCCAATTATTAAGGCTATAATTGTATTTATTGAAATTTTATCTTCTGGAAGTAGAAAAAGTGAAATTATTACAATCATAAATGAATTTGATGTTTGTATGATTGATGATTTTACTCCGCTTGTATTTGAAAGACCTATATAATAGAAAAAATATTGCAAAAAAGTTTGAAGTATTGCAAGAATTATAACTAATTTTATGTTTACTTTAGAAAATGAAATTTTGTTTTTTCCAAAAATTTTGGCATAAAAAAACGCCAAAATCCCTGCCATAAAAAATCTAATTCCAGCTATATAAACTTTTGCAAAGGTGTCGTATGATTCTACCTGCAAAACTTGATAAGTGGATTTAATAAGGGGGATTGCACTCCCCCATAAAAACATTGCTATTAAAGAAAAAATTACTGCATTTTTTTTATTTTTGAGCATATTTCTCCTATCTTTTTTCTCCAAAATATGACAAAGAATACATTCCTGGTCCAACGTGAGATCCAATCAATGAGCCAATTGGTGCAAGGCTTACTTTTGCTTTTGGAAATTTGCTCTCTACCATCTCTTTTAATTTTATAGCATTTTCGTCAAAATAAGCATAGCCTATAAGAACTTCATTAGAAATTTCTGGTTTCCAATTTTTTTTGAAATTATTGAATAATACTTTTATAGCCCTCTTTGTTCCTCTTTCAAGTTTTAAAACTTCAAGAGAACCATCATCTGTAATGTGAATTACTGGCTTTACTTTCAAAAAATCACCTATATCAGCGCTAGTTTTTGAAATTCTTCCGCCCTTATAAAGATATTTAAGACTTTCAACTCCAAATTGTGAAACCATGTATTTTGAATTTTCTTTTATATAAGATGCAACTTGTTCTATATCTTTTCCTTCTTCTTGCATTTTCACAATAATTTGGCACAAAAGTCCTGCACCTGTTGATGCTTGTTTTATATTATAAATATATATTTTTCTATCTGGATATTTTTTATCTAAAATTTCTTTTGCTTTTTGGGCATTTTCAAAAGTTCCTGACAATGCCTCACTTAAACCTATATAAAAAATATCTTCTCCATTTTTTAAAACTTCTTCAAAATATTTTTCAAATGAGGCTAAGTTTACTTGGCTTGTTGATACATTTTTATCTTCTAACATAAATTCATAATATTCATTTAGTTTTTCAATATCTGTACCTATAATTTCATAAATTTCATCTTCCATATTTGATTGCATAGGCACTATGGTAATATTCGATGATTTTATGAAATCAACGTTCATATCGCTAGAACCGTCTGTTATTATTCTAAAATTCATAATTCTCCTTATAGATATTCTCTAATATCTTCAACTTTCACACTAACCTGCTTTCCATCTTCCATATTTTTTACAGAAACCATTTTGTTTTCATATTCTTCTTGTCCAATTATTAAGACTTTTTTTACGCCAATTTTATCTGCATAATTAATTTTTTTCTTAAATTTTCCATCTTCAAGATATATGTCAACCTTTAGACCTTGCTCTTTTAATTTGTTTGCAATATCTATGGCATAAAAATTTAATTTCTCATCCATAGGAATTACAAGACAATCTGTAAATTTAGCTTTATATTTTTCTACAAGACCAAGCTGTTGAAATTGATAAAACAATCTTGTAAGACCAATAGAAAGCCCCACTCCTGGTAAATTTTGTTTTGAGAAATTTCCTGAAAGATTTTCATATCTTCCACCAGAGCATACACTTCCAATTGATTCATAACCATCCAAAAATGTTTCATAAACTGTAGATGTATAGTAATCAAGACCACGAGTAATTGACAAATCAATAATAATTGAATCATCATCAATTCCAAATTTAATCATATAATCATAAACTTCTTTTAATTCATTTAATCCAATTTTATAATTATCATTTAAATTTAGTGATTCAAGATAAGTCAAAAGTTCTTTGTTTTCTCTTTTATTATTTATAAGCTCCATCAATTTATCTGCTTTTTCTTCTCCACAAATTTCTACCAAAAGCTCTTTTGTATTTTCTTCACCGATTTTTGCTTTTTTATCGATTGTTCTTAAAACTTCTTCTTTATCAGAAATTTCAAGCGATTCAAAAAATCCATTCAATAGCTTTCTATTATTAATATGGAACTTTATTCCGTTAAAGTCAAGTTTTTGAAAAATTTCATAAATAACCTTAGGCAAAAGTGCATCATTGTGAATTGACAAAGAATTATTTCCAATAATATCAATATCGCATTGGTAAAATTCCTTGTATCTTCCCTTTTGATTTCTTTCTCCTCTATAAACTTTTGCAATTTGATACCTTTTGAAAGGGAAATTCAAATCAGAAAAATGTTCAGAAACATATCTTGCTAGAGGAACTGTTAAATCAAATCTCAAAGACATATCTTTTTTTGATGAATCAATTCCAAAAATTTGCTTTTCAGTTTCTCCGCCGCCTTTGGCAAATAAAATATCATTTTTTTCTATAGCTGGTGTATCAATTGGTAAAAATTGATAAGACAAAAAAGTTTCTTCAATGATATTTTTTATATAATCAAATGCTAATTGATCTTCTGGTAATAACTCCATCACACCTGCAATAGTTTGTGGTTTTACTATATTCATTTTAATCTCCTAATCATATCCATATTAAAGATCCAGTATCTACTAAATTAGTGTCTGGATATAATAAATTTAATTTTTCCTTATATACTATATTTTTAATTATATCATACGAATTTAATCTTTCTATATTTCCATTAAATAATATAGTATTTTCATCAATTTTTCCAAAACATCCACCCAAAAATCCTTGATCAAATCCGTCAAGAGGAATTTTTTCTTCTTTTAATAAAGTAACTGGCAAAATATTTTTTAATTTTTTGAAAATTCCCATATCACTTGTCAAAATATTTTCATTAAAAACAAGCATAGAACACCTAGAGTAGCCTTGCTTGATAAATAAGTGCTTGATATTTTTTTCTTCAAAAAATAATTTTATATTTTTTTCAGTAAAATCATTGTGGATATAAAAATTTTTAAATTTTACAATATTATAAAGAGCATCATAAGGATATTTTTTTGAAACTTCTTCTCCTTTAATAATATTAATATTTTTTATATTTTTTTTGTAATACTCATAGACATTTTTATCAACTATTAAATTTCTATCATCCAATTTAAATAAAGAAAGATCAGGATGATCTGAAATTCTTTTGTCAAGATTTGGATTATCAATTGTTTTTAAATATTTTATATTTTTAAAATCCAAAAAATCTGTAAATTCTTTTTTTGATTTGTGACTAATAATTAACATATTTCTCCTTAAATTTAGGTACAAAAAAAGTCCTCAACGAGGACAAATTTGGAGGCGCCACCCAGATTTGAACTGGGGATAAAGGTGTTGCAGACCTCTGCCTTACCACTTGGCTATGGCGCCATATTGGAGCGGAAGACGGGATTCGAACCCGCGACCCTCGCCTTGGCAAGGCGATACTCTACCACTGAGCCACTTCCGCAATTATTCTGGTGCCCAGAGGCGGAATCGAACCACCGACACGGGGATTTTCAGTCCCCTGCTCTACCGACTGAGCTATCTGGGCTAAACATTACTTTTATAGTATATGCTAAATTAAAATTCTTGTCAAATTTTTTTAAAATTTCACAAAGAAATAATTTGATTTTTTATTTTTAAATTTACAAAATCAATTTTATTTGCCCATAAAATTTTTCAAAAAAAAGAGCCTTGCAAAACAAATTATTTTTCATAAATTTGCAAAAGCTCTGGTCATAAGGTCGCGAAATTTCTTATCCCTTATTTATATACCCTAGGAAAAATTTATCTTGTAAAATATTAGTAAAATTTATTTTAAATTTTTTGGGTAAAAATATAATATAAGAAATTAGGAGGTTTTATGAAATTTAAATCAATTCACACATGTATATACACAGATAACGATAAGGAAAGTATAAAATTTTATGAAGATGCATTAAATATGCACATTACTAGAAGAAAAGATTACGATGAAGATGAATTTTCTTTAATTTATATGGCAACAGAAGATGGAGCTTACGAACTTGAATTAACATTTAATCACGACGGAAGAAAATATGAGCACGGCTCATATTACGGTCACATGGCATTTAAAACAAAAGAATTCGAAAAAGCCTATGACCTTCACAAAAAAATGGGAGTAGTAAGTCAAGAAATTGGCGGACTTTCTGACGGTTCTGATAAATTTTATTTTATAAAAGACCCTCAAGGTTTTTCTATTGAAATAATTGAAGAAAAATAATAATTATTTGATAATTTATACTTTTTAAAAAAAACGGACCTTTTTAGGTCCGTTTATTTGTGATAAGGTTCATTATTTATAATTTTGTAAGCCCTATAAATTTGTTCAATTAAAATTAATCTCATTAATTTATGGGGAAAAGTCATTTTTGAAAATGATAATTTGTAATCAGCCTTTTGGCTTATTTTTTTTGAAAGACCGTTTGACCCACCAATTACAAAAACTAAATCGCATCCCATCCCATAAGTCATTTGCTCTTTAATTAACTTTGAAAAACTTTCTGATGATAGGCTTTTGCCTTCAATTTCTAGGCTTATAATATAGGAATTTTCTTTAATCTTTTTTAAAATCCTATCAGCTTCCCTATCTTTTACAATTTCCAATTCTTTTTCTGATAAATTTTCAGGAGCTTTTTCGTCATTTACTTCAATTACTTTTAATTTTACGTATGGTTTTAATCGTTTTTCGTACTCGCTTATTGCATCTTTAAAATATTTTTCTTTAATTTTTCCCACACTAACTATTGAAATATTCATTTATTAAATCTCGCTTTTATATAATAAATCGGCATATTTTTATTTCTAAATTTTCTTTCATATTCGCTTATATATTTGCTTTTTTCTTCTGAAATATTTTCATCTTTTTCAATTATATCCATAGAAAATTCTTCAAAATATTTAATCGATGCATCGTACAATTCTTTATTATCTGTCTTTAATTCCAAAACCGCCTTATCTTTTATAATATTTTTGTACCTATTTAAAAATCTCTCGTGGCTAAGTCTTCTTTTGTGGTGGCGTCTTTTTGGCCATGGAGTTGAAAAATTCAAATATATTCTTGAAATTTCTTCTTTTTCAAAAATTTCTTCCAAATTTTCCGCATCTGCTATAAGCCCTCTAACATTTGTAAGTTCATTTTCTCTTATTTTTCTGCTTGCAACAACAAAGGCATTAGTATTTACTTCAAGTCCTATAAAATTTATAGCTGGATTATCCTTAGCAATTTCAATTAAAAAATCTCCCCTGCCAGAGCCAATCTCCAAATATATTTCATTATCATTTCCAAAAATTTCTTTCCACTTTCCCTTATTTTCTTTTCCATCAAAATAAATCAAAGGATTTTCTTTCATTTCTGGAATTGCATTTTCTTTAAATCTTAATCTCATTTTCTATCCTTTCTATTAAGTATTAGTTTACAAAATATCTGCAATAAAAACAAGGAAAAGAAATTTTAAAATTTTAAAATCGCATATACCTATTGACATTATTATACTATGTTGTACAATGTACATAGCAATAAGATGGATTAAATTATTATTGGAAAGGATTGTTATGAATGAAGATTGGATTTCTCAAATTAAACGTGGAACTTTAGAATATGCTATCTTAATTTTAATTAAAAAAAAGGATAGATATGGCTATGATTTAATTCAAACTCTTGAAAAATATCCAATGTTACAAACAAAGGAGAGCACTGTTTACCCACTACTTCGAAGACTTCTAAAAAATAGTTATTTAGAAGCTTATTGGAAAAATATAGAAGAAGGCACTCCTCCAAGAAAATATTATAAAATTACAGAGCTTGGAAATTTTTATTTAAATGCTTTGAAAAGAGATTGGATGATTCTTGTAAAAAATATTTCAGATCTTAGTGAGGAAGAAAAATGAAAAATAGTAAAATTGATAATAATTTAGAAAAATATTTATCAAAAGTAGACAGCAATTTAAAATATATGTCTATTTCTGAAAAAACTGATATTTTAAGTGAACTTAAAAATTCATTTTATGAAAGGCTTAATGATGGACAAAGTTCTGAGTACATAATCTCTCAAATGGAAAGTCCAAAAGACTTAGCATTTTCTTATATGGGCGATAGTATTGTAAAAAGTAGAGATTTTTCCTTTAAAAATTTAATTATGGCTATAGGATTTTATTCTTACGCTTCATTAGCGTGGATTTGTCTTATACCAACTCTTGCAATACTTTCCATATCTTTTTTCTTTTCTAGTGGAATTAGCACATTTGCAGGTGTAATGGGACTATTTAAAGGAATAATTCACATTAAACCAATCGATGAATTAAAATTTATCTTTTTTGGCTTTGAATTAAAAGGGATTCTCGCTTTAATTGCAGGTCTTATTTTAGCCTTGATATTTTTTATAATTGGAATTTTATTTTGGAAAGCTACAATTGCTACAATTAAATTTTTAAAAAATCAAAAAAGAAAATTAAATAATGGAAATTGACAATCCAAAAAAACTTGCAAAAATTATAAATTTAGCTTATAAAAATTTTTTTAAAAAAACTAGGAATTAGCTTAAAACTAATTCCTAGTTTTTTAAATTCCCAAATATGCACTTCTAACAGCAGGATCATTTTTAAGGTTTTCTGCCTTATCTTCTTTTACAATTTTTCCTGTTTCTATTACATAAGCCCTATCCGATATATCTAAGGCAAGATTTGCATTTTGTTCTACAAGCAAAATCGTTGAGCCTTCTTCTTTTAAAACTTTTATCGTTTCGAATATTTTTTCTACATAAAGAGGCGAAAGTCCCATTGATGGTTCGTCTAATAAAAGCAATTTTGGATTTGTCATTATAGCTCTTGCCATAGCAAGCATTTGTTGTTCTCCTCCTGACAAAGTTCCTGCTTTTTGATTTCTCCTATCTTTTAAAACTGGAAAAAGCTCATATATTCTCTCAATTTTTTCTTCTCTTTCTTTGTCTTTTAAATTTGTTGCAACTGAACCTAAATTTATATTATCTACAACTGAAAGATTTGAAAAAACTCTCCTTCCTTCTGGAACTTGTGCAATTCCTAGCCTTGTTATTTTGTATACTTTTTTATTTGTTATATCTTCATCTTCAAAAGTGATTTTTCCGCTTCTTTTTTCAAGCAAAGAAGATATTGCTTGAAGCGTCGTTGTTTTTCCTGCTCCATTTGCTCCAATTAATGAAACTACTTCTTTTTTATTTACTTTTAAAGAAACATCCTTTATAGCGTGGATATTTCCATAATATACATTTAAATTTTCTACATTAAGCATTTTATTCTCCATATCCACTTCCCAAATAGGCGCTTACTACATCATCTTTTTTTACAACTTCTTCTGGTTTTCCTTTTGCTATAACTATTCCGTGATTTAATACGTAGAGTTTTTCGCAAATTCCCAAGACCAATTTCATGTCATGTTCTATCAAAACAATTGATAAATTAAAATTATCTCTTATCATTCTAATTGTATCCATCAATGACTCTGTTTCAATTGCATTCATACCTGCAGCCGGCTCGTCTAATAATAATAATTTTGGATTTGTAGCAAGAGCTCTTGCTATTTCTAATTTTCTTTGGGCTCCATAGGATAAATTTCCTGCACTATCATTCGCATAAGCTGCAAGTCCCAAAATTTTTAAAATATCCAAGGCTTTTTTTGTTGCTTCTCTTTCTTCTTTCCAATAATTTTTAAGCCTAAGCATTCCGTCAACAATTTTATATCTCATATCTCTGTTCATAGATACTTTTACATTATCTACAACTGATAAGTAATCAAATAATCTTATATTTTGAAAAGTTCTTGCTATACCTTTTTGACTTAGTTTGTGAACAGGTAAGCCTGTTATATTTTCTCCATCTAAATAAATCGCTCCTTCTGTTGGTTCATAAACTCCACTTAGCATATTAAAAACTGTAGTTTTTCCTGCTCCATTTGGCCCAATTAAACCAATTAAATCTTTTTCTTTTACATCAAGATTAAATCCATTTACTGCCTTCAATCCTCCAAAGGAGATGGAAATATTATCACATTTTAATACCGATCTTCTTTTATCCATTTTTTACTCCTTCTTTGTTGATTTTTCTTTTAAATTTTGCAATTTGTCTTGAAATAGAAAATTCTTCTCTTCCCATTAAGCCTTGTGGTCTAAATATCATAACAATTACTAAGATTACAGAATAAATTATCATCCTATATTCTGCGAATGCTCTTAACATTTCTGGAACTATGGTTAATGTTATAGTTGAAATTACTGATCCTGTAAATGAACCCATTCCTCCTAAAACAACCATTACTAAAATATCAAAACTTTTATTATAATTAAATACATCGGCTGCTATTACTCCAGTTGTTTGAGCGTATATTGCTCCAGCGACTCCAGCAAAAAGCGCTGATAAAGTAAAGGCAAATATTTTAGATTTTGTTGTATTTATTCCACAGCTTTCAGCGGCAAGCTCATTATCTTTTATTGCCAAAACTGATCTACCAAATCTTGATGTCATAATTGAATACATAAATACAACGCACAAAACTGTAACAAAAAATACTAAAGCAAAAGAATCAACTGTAGGTATTCCTGCCATTCCTTGAGCGCCACCAGTAATAGATAAATTTTCTACAACAACCCTAATTATTTCTCCAAAAGCCAAGGTTACTATAGCAAGATAATCTCCGTTTAACCTCAATACTGGTATTCCGATTGCAAGAGAAAATAAAAATGCAAACAGCCCTCCAATTAATAAGGCTATAAAAAATCCTGGTATTCCTTCTATTATTCCAGTTTTCAAAAAAATTCCTGCACTATATGCACCTATTGACATAAAACCTGCATGTCCCAAGGTTATCTGTCCCAAATTTCCTACGGTTATATTTAGTGAAATTGAAAGTATTATATTGATACACAATAAAAATAGAATTGATTGCCAATAAGAATCGATTATTCCACTTAAAATTAATATTTGAATAATTGCAAATGAAACTAATACAAGGACAAAGCTAACTAGATATGATGTTTTTTTATTTTTATCCATTTTATACTTTCTCCTTTTCCATATTTCCCAAAATTCCAGTTGGTTTTACTATTAAAACTAAAATTAATACCAAAAATACTATTGCATCTGCGTATGAGCTTGAAAGATATGCTCTAGTCATAACTTCTATCATTCCCAAAATAAATCCACCAATTACAGCTCCTGGTATTGAACCAATTCCTCCAACAACTGCTGCTGTAAAAGCTTTTATTCCTAGCATAGAACCTATAAAAGGAGTTATTTGAGGATATGATGAAACATACAATAAAGATGCAACTCCAGCAAGAGCAGAGCCAATTGCAAAAGTCATAGTCATAGTATTATCTACATTTATTCCAACAAGACTTGACGCCTTATAATCTTCGCTAACAGCAAGCATCATCTTGCCATATTTTGTTTTAGAAATAAAAATTTGCAAAATTATTGTAAGAATAATAGTTAAAACTATTGTAAAAATTGTTTGAAAAGATAATCTTATTCCAAAAATATTTAAGCTAGCTTGATTAAATAGACTTGGAACAGGTCTTGCGTTAGCAGTAAAAACTTTTACAAATAAATTTTCCAAAAATAAAGATACTCCTATAGCAGTAATTAAAATTGAAATTGATGAAGAATTCCTCAAAGGTTTGTAAGCAATTCTTTCTATTACAACTCCCAAAAGTGTACAAGCAATAATTGCCGGTATTATTGACAAATAAAATGGTAAACCACTTCTGAAAAGACTTGTTTGAACAACAAAAAATATTGTATAAGCGCCTACCATTATAATATCTCCATGGGCAAAATTTATTAATTTTGCTACCCCATAAACCATTGTATAACCCAAGGCTATTAAAGCGTATATTGATCCTAATTGTAGACCATTAAAAAGTTGAATTAAAAAATCCATAAAATCTCCTTAAAATTTAAGGGGTTTTGCTAGCTAGCAATCCCCCTTTTTATTAATTTTCATCAGCTGTTACTGTTGAATTAAATTTATATGTTCCATCTTTTATTTCCATCATTGATGCTGATTTGATTGGATTATGATTTTCATTAAATTTAAATTTGCCAGTTATTCCATCAAATTCTATAGCTTTAATTTTTTCTATAATCTTATCACTTTCTTCGCTTTTCGCTTGTTCAATAGCTTGTTTTAATAAATAAATTGTATCGTATGACAAAGCAGAAAAAGCTGAAGGATCTTCTTTATTTTCTTCTTTATATTTTTTTACAAAATCTTTTACTCTTTGGTCATCACTATCTAAAGCAAAGTGATTTGAAAAACATGAGCCTTCTACCAATCCTAATTGAGATTTATCCATTACATTTACAACTCCATCCCAACCATCAGAACCAATAAATTTTGCATCAATTCCAGCATCTCTTGCTTGTGGAGCTATAAGAGCAACTTTTTCGTAATAATCAGGAACTAATAATACATCTGGTTTTGCTTTTGCAATTTTTGTAAGTTGTGCCTTAAAATCATTGTCATTATCTCCATAAGATTCATCAGCAACTAAATCAAGTTTTAATTTTTCTACTTCTTTTTTAAATTCATCAGCAATTCCATTTGAATAATCTGAAGAAGTATTTCTGAGGATAGCTACTTTTTTTGCTTTTTGATTTTCTGATGCAAATTTTGCTAATAATTTTCCTTGATAAGGATCAGTAAAGCAAGTTCTAAATACATTATCTTTGCCTTCTGTAATATTTCCTTGAGTTCCTGTTGGAGTTATCATAGCAATTCCATCTTTTTTTGCAATTTCAGAAACTGCTAGAGCAGGTTTTGATGTAATAGGCCCTACAATTGCTGTTACTTTTTCTCCTTTTAATTTATTGTATGCAGTTGTTGAATCTGTTATTTCTCCCTTATCATCATAAGAAATCCATTCGATTTTTTTGCCATTAATTCCACCATTTTTATTTATCTCATCAACAGCTAACAAAGCTCCTTTTTCTGATGAATTTCCATAATTTGAAACTGGACCAGTTTGTGGTATTATTGCTCCAATTTTAATTGTGTCAGAATTCTCAGATTTTTTATTTTCTCCATTTTTTGCTTGACATCCTGCAAATGCAAATATTGATGCAAAAGCTAAGGTCATTAATTTTTTTGTTTTTTTCATTTTTTCCTCCACATATTTTTTTAATAATTAAGTATAAATAAAGATTAAAATTTATAATAATAATAATTATGGCACAGGATTTTCATCTTGTCAAATGTTTTTTGCTTGATTATTTTATTGTCTTTTTTTCAACGCTTATCTTGTTATTATTTTTTGATTTTTAAAATGAATATTTATTTATAATTTTATGCAAAGGTATATTTATTATTTATTTAATGTTAAATAATGCTTTATGGTTTATTTATGTGATTTTATTTTAAAATATTTATTTTACGATAGTTTACAAAGGTTACAATTTCGCACTTTTCTTGATATTTTTTATTTTTTCGCCTATAATAAAATTCATTGGGGGACACATGAGAAAACAAAAACAAATTGATTCATTTACTTTTTTAAGAGCTATTTTTATTATTGCTATTTCCATATTTCATTCATCAGTACAATTTCTTCCTGGTGGTTTTATGGCAGTAATTGGCTTTTTTGTAATGAGTGGATTTTTAATGATGAAAAAATTAAATACTATAGATGATTATGATTTTAATGAATTTAAATCAATTATTAAAAAAAGATTCAAAAAGCTATTGCCAAGTTTATATTTTGTTATAAGCCTATCTTTGATTTTTGCATTGATTTTTTCAAGAATAATCTTTCATGATTCTATAAAATCATCTTTACCTACAGCCCTTTCTTTTCAAAATTTATATCAAATTTTTAAGGGTGGTTCATATTTTACAAAAAATGGATATTTTGATATGTTTACACATTTTTGGTATATATCCATGCAAGTTCAATTTATCCTTATTTTTTATTTGGTAAACTATTTTATAAATAAATATAAGGATAAATTTTCTGGTAAGAATATAAAAATTTATATTTTTATTCTTATTTCAGCAATAAGTATTTTGTTGATGATCATTTTTTCTTTTGATAAAAATAATATTTCAAGAATTTATTATGGACCTGACGCTAGAATAAATGCTATTTTTATTGGAGCACTTGCTTATCTTTTGATAGATTATTTTTCAAAAATTTTTGAATTTGCTAAGGAGAAAAATTTTTCTGAAAAATATATTTTGTATGCTCTTTTGTTTTTAACTTTTATCGCTTACTTTTTTGTAAGGGGTGAAAACTTATATACTTACAGAATAATAATGCCAATTTACACCCTTATTCAAGCGTTATTAATTGGAGTTTTGTACTCTTATGAAAAGGAAAATAAATTTGTAATAAAGAAAAAAGAAATGGGAATTTTCAAAACTTTCCTTTATTATATAGGCCTTAGATCTTATTACATTTATTTGTGGCAATATATAATAAGCACTTTTCTTTCTTACGCTTTTGCCCACACAAGCAAAAGTAGGATTATAGCTTATATTTTGGAAATAATTATTGTTTTGATTTTATCAGAGCTAACTTACGTTATTTTAAATAGAAAATTTGATTTTAAAAAATATTTTATTATCACATCTGCTCTTATTTTAGGATTAAATGCTTTGGCATTTTTTATTCCAAATCCTAAGGAAAAAGATATGAAAGAGCTTGAAAAAAGAATAAGTGAAAATCAAGATAATATAAAGAAAAACAATGAGAAATATGTAAAAGAGCAAAAGAAAAAAGAAAATAAAGAAAATTTAGATAAATCTAAAAATCAGATTTCAAACGAGAACAAAGAAACAGATCCAAAGCAAAATGAAAGTAACAAAGAAGATGAAAATAAAGATAAAGAAGAAAACAAAGAGCCTTCTTTTGAAAAGAAAGCTTATGA
Source organism: Anaerococcus sp. HMSC068A02 (assembly GCF_001811125.1). Classification (NCBI taxonomy): domain Bacteria; kingdom Bacillati; phylum Bacillota; class Tissierellia; order Tissierellales; family Peptoniphilaceae; genus Anaerococcus; species Anaerococcus sp. HMSC068A02. Next base: position 130,185 of record NZ_KV803757.1, read on the forward strand.
TGATTTCAATTTTACTGATAAGGAAAAAGAATTTTTAAAAAATACTTCTATTACTGCTGTTGGCGATTCTGTTTTGATTAATATTGATCCATTTTTGAGAGAATTTAATCCAAATCTTTACCTTGATGGAGAGGTTGGCAGACAAATGACGGATGGTCCAAAAGTATTGCAAAATATAAAAAATAAAAATGGCCTTGGAAATATTGTTCTTGTAAGCCTTGGTTCTAACGGAACTTTAAGCGAGCAAAATATGGTAGATATTTTAAATATTTCTGAAGGCAGAAAAGTTTATTTTGTTAATACTGTAAACAGTCAATCTTGGGAGATGACTATTAATTCTAAAATTAAAAAATTCTGTGATGAAAATAAAAATGCATACATGGTTGATTGGTATAAATTTGCAAAGGAAAAAGCAAATTTATTTGCAAAAGATATGGTTCATCCAGAAGTTGAAGGTTCAAAAGCTTATAGAAATCTAATTGAAAGAGAAATAATAAATTCTTTTGCTAAGTAATAATTAAATAATGTATATCTAAAAGCGTAGAAGTCTTAGATGACTTTCTTCGCTTTTATTTTTTTGAAAATTTCCATTTTAAAACCTCTATACTGTTCTAATCAAAAAAATTATTTGAAATATTTTGCAAATTTAAAATAGACTTTATCAATAGCCTAAGAATATTTTTGTTGTATAATAGCAAATGAGGTGAATTATGATAGATTATTTAAAAGAAATAAATTTAGATCAAAATTTAATAGATAAAATAATAGAATTTAGAAAAGCAAATATAGATGAAGAAGACAAGGATAGAATTGTTAAACCAGAATTTAAATATTATGGGGAAGATGTTTTAAAAAAAGCAATCACTGCTATTCTTTCTGGAAAAAATATTTTACTTTCTGGCCCAAAAGCTACAGGAAAAAATGTCTTGGCTCAAAATCTTTCCTATATTTTTAATCGTCCATCATGGGATATTTCTTTTCACGTAAATACTGATTACAATTCCTTGGTTGGAGCTGATACTTTTAAAGACGGAAAAGTAGTTTTTAGAAAGGGTCCTGTTTATGAATGTGCAAAAAAAGGTGGATTTGGAGTTTTAGATGAAATAAATATGGCAAAAAATGAAGCTATCTCTGTTCTTCACGCAACTTTAGACCACAGACGTGTTATTGATATTCCAGGCTATGACAAAATAAAACTTGACGATAAGACAAGATTTATTGCAACTATGAATTATGGTTATGTTGGAACAAGAGAAGTAAATGAAGCACTCGCATCAAGGTTTATGGTTATAAATATGCCAAATATTACAAGGGAAAATTTAAAACACCTGTTAAAAGATAAGTTTCCAAAATTAAAAGACAAATATATGAATACTTTTATAGATATTTTTGAATCTCTCCAAGAAAAAAGTGAAAATTCAGAAATTTCTACAAAATCAGTCGACCTTAGGGGACTAATTTCTGCAATTGAAACTATGGAAATTGGACTTAACCCATACGATGCAATTGAAATGGGACTTATTAATAAATCTTTTGATGAATTTGAAAGAGAGCTTGTAAGAGATAGCGTTGATTCAAAACTTCCAAAAGAAATTAAAGAGAGTGTATTTGATGACTGATACTTTTGAAAAGTTAAGGGCCATGAATGTAATTTGGGATTTTGCTGATGATTATAAAATTTTTCCCAAGTCCTACTATCCCATGGATAAAAATTACAAAAATATAATTGAGGGATACAAGTTTAAAAATTTTAGGCTTGATTTATTTTCTTCCTTTTTTTCTTATCTAAAAAAAGACAACCCTTTTTTTGAAGAATTTAAGGCAATCACCCTTCTTTTGTTGGAAGATTTATCCTACAAAAAATTAGAAAAAACAAATCTTGTTATAAAAGATTTAAGAAAATCCTATGCAAAAAAAATTCTCGACAAATACCAATACAAAAAAGAAACCGACAATGTTTATGAACAAATCGAAAAAGCCTACTATGGGAAAATTTTTAATAAACCCATAACCGAAGCAAAACTTGTAAGAGATTTTTATTATGAGCTTTTTTCAATTGATACTTACAAATCAAGTGAGATTATAGATAAATTAAATGATCTTTTTAAAAAATATTTTCTTTTTGAAAGATTTGACCAATACAATGAACTTTTTGATCAAATGGTAAAGGAAGAAAAGCCCAAAAATTTTGACCACGAAGATTTGGAAGAGGCTGATGTTGAAAAAAATATTGAAGACCAATTTCAAATTCAATCTGCGGAGTTTAATGGTTATATTTATTTTGAAGAAAAAAAAGAAGATATGAACAAGGATATATTTATCTTTGAAAAATCTGATAAGGAAAAAGAAAAAAGAGAAGATTCCTTTATTGAAGATTTTTATGGAAAACTTTCTATAAGCAAAAAAAGGCAAGAATTATTAGAAAAAGAACTTGCCAAGGGTATCCATAAGTCAAAAAAATTGTATTTTACAAAGGGAGAATACACTGATTCTCCAAATGCAAGATTCAATCAGAAAGTTAGAAAAAAACAAAGGGAAAAAACAAAAGAATATATTGAAAATAATCTTTCAATAAACAACAGAGCTGTAAATGAGCTTACAAGAACTATAGAAAATTCTCTGGCAAATCACGAAGAAGATGAGCTTTACAGAAAAAATTATGGACTTCTTGATTCTATAAATGTTTGGAGGGCTCCTGTTTTAAATGAATCAAAAGTATTTTTTTCAAATAACAAAGATCCAAAACCAAAATTTCAAATGGATTTACTAATTGATGGATCTGCAAGCCAAATTAAAAGGCAAAATCTTGTTGCAAACCAAGCTTTTATAATTGCAAATGCCATGGACAAGGTAAATATTCCAATAAGAGTTTCTTCATTTTCAACTTTGAGAGATTATACAGTTTTTAATATGTACAGGGATTTTAAAGACAAGGGCAATAATGAAAATATTTATAATTTTTTCGCATCAGGTGCAAATAGAGATGGCCTTGCCTTTAAAACAATCCACAAATTAATCAATGAAGATAAAAATGAAAGCGTAAGAAAAATTTTAATAATTTTATCAGACGGTCGCCCAAACGATGAAAAACACAATATAAATACAGTAAACGCAAAAATCAAGGACCAATATATAGACAAAAAAGCAGTTGATGATACTGCAAAAGAAATAAGAGCTTTAAAAAGCGATGGAATCCAAGTTTTGGGAGTTTTTACTGGAGAAGATGAAGATATAGAAAATGCAAAATTAATTTATGGAGCAGATTTTTGTAGGATAAAAAATCTAGAAAATTTCTCCAAAATTGTTTCAATTTATATGAAAAATTTAATAGCAAATTAAAATTGGCTGGCAAAAATTATAAACTATAATAATTTATAATTTTTACCAGCCTTTTAAATTATTTTTTATTTTTTCTTAGAAAATTTATGGTAAAGACGATTTACCATTTTCATAACTTCAGGAATTCTTGCAAATAAAATTGTAAGCGCATAAAATATTGCTGCTATTATTATGGCAATAAACATAGCCAAAAGATATGACAATTTCCCACTCAAATTTCCATAAATAACACTTGCAATTAATCCCATCAAAATTGATAAAACTGTAATTTTTATCAAAGATTTTAAAGAAGTCTTGAAATTAATTCTTCCAAAATTTTTCCTAAATTTTATTAACATCATAGTTGCACCAGCCGCAGCAGAAATTGCTGTTGCTAGGGCAAGACCTTGAATATCAAAAAATTGTATCAAAATAAAATTTAAAATTATATTTATTATTTGTTGGATTACTACAATTATTACAGGAGATTTTGAATCCCCAACTGCATAAAATCCCTTGTCAATTACATCAGAAAATGATTGAAAAATAACAAATGGTGCATAGGCAATTAGCATGGATGCTGTAACTATTACAGATTTATTGTCAAAAGCTCCCCTTTGATAAACCAATTTTATTATTGGCTCTGCCAAAGACATCATTCCAATTGTTGCTGGTATTACCAAAAGCATAGTCAAAACTATAGCTGAATTTATTTGAATTTTCATATTTTCTATATCGCCTTTTTGTCCCAAATGTGAAATGGTAGGAAATATTGAAGTTGTAACTGAAACTGTTATTACTCCTGTAATCAGTGCCAAAAGTGTTTTTGAATATCTCAAAAATGATATTGATGCATTTCCAAAAAAGTATGATGCCATAGAATTATCTACTGTAAGAGCTATCTCTCCTGCAGCTGATGAAACTATGACAGGAATTGCAATCATAATTAAAGATTTAATATATTTATTGTGAATATCTATTTTTTTCTTGTATTTATATCCATGCTCCCTATTTGCCTTAGGAAACATTATATATTGCAAAACATTTCCCAACAAACAACCTATAGCAAGTAGGTAAGGATTTTTGGCAAGTCCACTTATAATTGTAAAGGCAATTATAATTATATTCATAATCAAGCCAGTTACAGCTGGAATAAAAAAATTGCCTTTTAAATTTAAATATCCCCTAAAAACAGCTGAATATAAATATGCAAATATTGCAAACATTATAATTCTTGTAAAAACTATGGCAGTATGTAAAAGTTCGCCTTTTAAATCTGGTGAAAATAATTTACAAAATGCTCCAGCAAAAATAAAACCAAAAATAACTGCTAAAAGACCAAATACCATCAAGATATTAAAAATATTTGATGTGAATTCTTCAGCTACCTCTTCGCCCTCTTCATTTTTTGCCTTGGTATAAATTGGAATAAAACCATATATAATACCAGATGCAACAAAATTTGCTATTACTACAGGAAGAGTATTAGCAACAGCATAAATTGCAACTATATCCCCCGCTCCATAAAAATAAGCCATAACAGATTCTCTCAAAAATCCAAAAACTTTAGAAAGAATTGTTACAAGCATTAACATAAAAGCAGTTTGTCCCATAATTACCTCTCTTTTTTTAATTTATAAATTTTATTATATCTTTAAAAAATCCTCTTTCAATAGATAAATTTATCCATAAATTAGTCCATTTTCTTAGAAAAATTTTGTGATAATTTTATAAACTCTTTATTTTTCTTTTATCTTATTTATTTTTTAAAAAAATTAAAAATAAAAATAAGCACAAGAAATAAAGCTATCACTTGTGCTATAATTTATTATTTTATTTTCAAGTATTCTTCCAAAGAAAGATCGTTCTCATACATAGATTTTGCATTTTCTACACCAACATATCTAAATTCCCAGCATCTTTCTTTTTTGCCAGTAATTTCTTCTTTTTCTTTGGTGTATCTTTGAATAAATCCATATTTATAAGAATTTTCCTTTAGCCACTTATATTCATTTGTATCTTTAAATTTGTCTGAATATTTGCTTTGTCCAGTATAAAAATCAAAACTTGTTCCTGTTTGGTGGTCACTTGTATAAGGCATATCAGCATCAGGATTATTTTGATCTACCAATTTTTCTTCACTTTGTCCCATCCTAAAATCAGATGCGATTTTTATATCCAAACCTTCTCTTTGCATATCAATAAGCATAGTATCAAAAGCTTTTTTGCTTGTAGAATCAACGCCAGGATTAAAATCTTTAGGCAAAGGATTTGATTCATTGACAAAAACAACTCCCTTAACTACACTAATATTTTCGCTATCTTTAAGCTTTCCAAGACCATATTTATTTACATAATAAAATTCATCATTAATTTTAATTTTTGAAAAAGAATTTTCTGTACCAAAATATTCTAAGTATTGGTTATTATTAATGCTTACATCAGTTTTTGTAAAATCGCTTGGTTCTTGGTAGCAATATTGACTTTTAAGAGATTTGACATAGGATTTCATAGTATCACTATATCCATCATCATCAATTTTTTCCCCATCACTAATTACTACATTTTCAAAACCAATAGGAGTGGCTACTTGAGTTTTTGCATTTTTTAATTCCTCTTTAAGCACTTCATTTTCTTGTTTTTTATTAGCTTGGGCATACCTGTTTTCTATTGGTTTTCTAATTTGAAAATCATCACTACTTTTTTTAAAATCTATATTCAAAGCTCCTGTTATCAAAAGAGCACAAATTCCAACTTTTATTAAATTATTTCTTCTTTTTATTTTTCTTTCTTTTACCTTTTTACGTCTTAAATCTCTAATACTTTTGTTTGCCATTTTTAGTTTTCTTCCTTAAATCTATTTCAATATAACTAAATTTACGTCTGTGGGATAGTTTATAAAATCATATAAATATATTTCAATTTATAATAAAAGACTTTACAAAACTTTTTAATATTTTCTTAACTCCATTATAACACAAGTATAAAAAAATATGTATAGTATAAATGATTTTTTTTGTAAAATATTTGAAAAAAATCGCTAAAAATTAATTTTTTTAATTTTAGCGATTTTTTTAATACATTTCTATAAAATTTTTTACTCTTTTACAAAAGCTTATAAGTTTTTATTATGAATTTTTTAAGCAAATTAATTAACTATAAAGTAGCTTTTTGAATTTTAATTTTTTCTCCCATTATTTCATTTGTCATTTTTTGAGAAATTTCATTTACATATGTCATATATATTTCTATATATTTTTTTTCGTTCTCATCGAATTTTATATTTTTTGCCAAAACCTTAGCAGGGTCAATAATATTTGCCTTGTAGTTTAAATTTTTAAAAATTTCATCTTCTACTATAGGATAGTGGGTACAACCTAAAACAATGTTTTCAATTTTTTTCTCATTTGCAAGTTCTAAATAATCTTTTAAAGCCTTATCCACTTCATCTCCATTTACTATTCCTTTTTCTATAAGGGAAACAAGTAATGGACAAGATTTTTCAAAAACTTTTTTATTAGAAATTTTTTCAATTTTAATTTTATAAGTATGTTGTAAGCACGTTGCCTTTGTAGCCATTACAAAAATATCCCCTTCACATTCTAAGGATTTTTTTATTGCTTGGTCTGTAATTGAAATAAATTTTTTATCAAATTCTTTTCTAAGATATTCTATTGCAACTGTAGAAATTGTATTACAAGCTATCACAAAAAAATCAATATCTTTTTTTAATAAAAATTCTACTATTTTTTTTGAAAGCTCAATTATTTCTTCGTTTGACTTATCTCCATAAGGAACATTTTTATTATCTCCAAGGTAAAAATAATTTGCCTTGTGTTTTTTAGACAATTCTTTAAGAACAGTAAGTCCTCCAAGTCCTGAATCAAATACACCAATATTAGTCATCTATTAAATTCACCCTTTCAACAAATTTATAATCGTTTTTTATTTCATTTAATGCATAATTGATTTTTTCTTCATCAAAAAATACAGCAAAAATACTTGCACCACTACCACTAAGAAGTGCTTTGGCTGCCCCTAGATTTTCAAGTCTATTTTTTATTTTATAAAGATGAGGAAAATTTTCATATACTACATCTTCCATCACATTAGAAAAATATTTTACAATATTTTTATCAGAAGATTTTAATCCCTCAATTATTTTTTCCGTTTCAATATTTCCATAATCTTTTAATCTTTTATATACAAAATTTGAAGAAATACTTGTCCCATCATTTACCAAAAGAATTTTCATATCTAAATTTATATCAAAAGGAGATAAAATTTCTCCGATTCCTTGGGCTCTTGCAGATTTTTTCAAAAAGAAAAATGGAATATCAGCTCCTAAACTTTTCCCAATTTTAAAAATCTCATCATCACTCAAATTTAAACTCCAAAGCTCATTTAAAGCCAAAATCATTTCTGCACAATTTGTTGAACCACCAGCAAGACCTGCAGCTATAGGAATATTTTTTTCCAAAAACACATCTACTCCACATGATTTAACTCTATCTTTTAATATAGCCCAAGCCTTGTAAATCAAATTATTTTCAATATTTTCCTTTGATAAAATTTGGCTATTTGTTTTAATTTTAATTTCGTTAGTATTATTTTTTTCAATTTTTAATTTATCAAATAAAGAAATCCTAGTCATAATTGTATCAATTTCATGATAACCATCATCTCTTTTATACAAAGAGTCTAAACTAAGATTAATTTTTCCATAACATTTTCTTTCCATAATTACCTCTCTACAATTATATCATAAAGATTTTGAGTAAAATAAAAATATAAAATAAAAAATTTCAAATCGAAAAATTAAAATCAAAACTACCAGCTTAGCTGGTAGTTTGCACAGCGCCTATAAGGCGCGAATACCGGCACGCCCCTATTGGGGCTGTCGAATATTCCACCACATGCACCACTATCACAACTACTGCTTAAGCAGTTTTTTTATTTGTTTTTATTTACTGACTCTCCCGTAAACGGGTCATAGTATTCTTTTATACTTATTTGGTCAGTGTAATAGTCTTCTTTTAATTGATTTTGTATATATTCTTTTATTTTCTTTTCATTTCTTCCCACCATATCTACATAATATCCTCTACACCAAAAATGTCTATTTCCATATTTATATTTTAGGTTGGCGTGTCTATCAAATATTATCAGCGAACTTTTTCCTTTTAAATATCCCATTATTTGTGATACTGAACATTTTGGTGGGATTTCTACCAACATGTGGACATGGTCTGGGCATAGCTCTGCTTCTATTATTTTTATTCTTTTTCTTGAACACAGTTCTCGAAGTATACTTCCTATATCTTTTCTTAATTGTCTATATATTGCTTGTCTTCTATATTTTGGTGCGAAAACTATATGATATTTGCATCTCCAGCTTGTATGCGATAAAGTATTTTTATCCATGATTACCTCCTTGTTTAATTGTGCATGTGACTATCACAATTATACTTTAAGGAGGTTTTCTTGGTGCTTGAAGCTAAAGCTAAATCCCTCCACCTGCATAGCAGGTGGTTTATTGTTTCGCTCTCTTTCGTTCGCTCAACTCACTTAAGTGGCAAATAAAAAATAGACCTTGCTTTCGCAAAGTCTATTTGTAAATTTAAATTTATTTAGAGTAATCGTAGAATCCTTTACCAGTTTTTCTACCAAGATCTCCTGCTCTTACCATTTGTCTTAATAATGGATTTGGACGATATTTGCTATCACCAAATTCATTGAATAATACTTCCATAATTGCAAGACATGTATCAAGTCCTATAAGGTCAGCTAATGCTAGAGGTCCCATTGGATGGTTTGCTCCAAGTTGCATTCCCTTATCAATATCTTCAACGCTTGCAAGTCCATCATATAAAACTCCTATTCCTTCGTTAATCATTGGAATTAAAAGTCTATTTACAACAAATCCTGGGCCTTCTTTTACTTCTATTGGTTGTTTTCCAAATTCTTCAGCAAGTTCAAATACTTTTTTATTTGTTTCATCGCTTGTATGAAGTCCTCTAATAACTTCTACAAGTTTCATAACTGGAACTGGATTGAAGAAATGCATTCCTATTACATTTTCTGGTCTATTTGTTGAAGCAGCAATATCTGTTATTGAAAGTGAAGATGTATTTGAAGCAAGTATTGCCCCTTCTTTAACTACTGCATCTAATTCTTTGAAAATTTCTTTTTTAAGTTTTGGATTTTCTGTAGCAGCTTCTATAACTATATCACAATCAGCTAAGTCTTTTACTTCTGTTGTGTAAGAAATGTTTTTGATTGCTTTTTCTTTAGCATCTTCTTCCATTCTTCCCTTAGAAACTTGTTTAGCATAATCTTTTTCAATTCTAGCTTTTGCATTTTCTAAGAATTCATCTTTAATATCTCTTACTACTACTTCGTGGAATTTTGCAGCTACTTCTACAATTCCTCCACCCATAATTCCTGATCCAATTACACCAATTTTCATATTTACTCCTTTGTGTGTTTTAAAAAAGTTTCGTTTGTTTGTTAAATTAATAACTTATATATATTATAACATTGTTTTCCTAGTTTTTCAAGAAATATTGACTTTTTTTTAACTATTTATTAGATTTTCTCCAAATTCTCATTTTATCAGCTTCTTTTATCAATTCATCTCTAAAGTCTGGATGAGCAATTGAAATTAATTTCTCAGTTCTTTCCCATAAAGATTGTCCTTTAAGATTAACCATACCAAACTCTGTTGCAACATAATGAGTATTTGCCCTACAACCTGTTGGTTGTGTTCCTTCAATCAATCTTGGAATAATATTAGAATGTCTTACACCTTTTTTATCTACTCTTGATGAGTGTAGAGTTACAAAAGACTTTCCACCTTTTGAATTATAAGCGCCAATCATAAAATCTAAAGCTCCACCTGAACCTGAAATATGTTTTGTTCCAGAGCTTTCTGCAGAAACTATACCATTCAAATCAACTTCTAGAGCTGAGTTTATTGACATAAAATTATCCAAAGCAGAAATTTGTTCGATTCCATTACAATAATCTACTGGAGCTGCACAAAGTTGTTCATTATTGTCTATAAAATCGTACAATTCTTTGCTACCAGCTGCAAAGGCATAAACTTGTCTTCCCCTATCAATATTTTTCTTTTTACCTGTAATTTTTCCAGCTTTTGATAATTCAACAAAAGAATCTACATACATTTCTGTATGAACTCCCAAATCTTTTAAATCTGAATTTGCTATTTCTTTTCCAATTGCTGTAGGAAGTCCACCAATTCCTATTTGTAAACATGCACCATCAACTAATTCTTCAACTACATATTTAGCAACTTCCTTATCCAAATCACTTGGATTTGCTTTACCCAAAGCTACCATTTCTGGATTTGAACCTTCGATTATATAATCAACATCTTTAATATTTACAAAATTTTCATATCCACCAAGTCCTCTTGGTACATTTTTATTTACTTCTATTATTACAATATCAGAATTTTCAATTGCAGCGTAAAGATGAGATGCAGAAATTCCAAAGTTAAAATTGCCGTGTTCATCCATAGGTGTCGCTTGTGTTACAAAGACATTTGGTTTTTTTATTGAAGTTCTATAATATTTTGGAAGTTCTGAATATTTTATAGGAGCATAAAACGCCCTGCCTTCTCCAGCTAATTTTCTAATTGCTCCCAATGAATGCCAAGAGTTATAAACAAAATGTTCGTTTGTTGGATCTGCATCAAATAATTTAAATTTTTCTAATTCTACTCCTCCTCTGACAACGATGTCATTGAGCTTAGTAATTTCTTTTGCAAATGCTTCATCAAAATCGTGTGGAGAAATTATTCCCCAAGAGTAGTCAACATAATCTCCATCTTTAACTAATTTTGCTGCATCTTCAGCACTTATTAGTTTTTCCTTATATAATTTATTATAGTCCACGTTATCCTCCCATTAAATACGCATATTTTTACTTATATATTGGAATAATTTTTAATTATCTCCATAAAAATTTAAGGATGAGACTTCTCTCATCCTTAAATTAATTTGAGATACTAATAATGATATACCCAAATTTAAAAATTTTATTTATCTTAATTTGCTTTTTTATTCTTAATTGCTTCTGTAAGTTTTGGTACTACTTCAAATAAGTCGCCTACTATACCATAATCAGCTCTTCCAAATATTGGAGCATCTGGATCTTTGTTTATAGCTATAACTTTATCAGCAGCATTTATACCTGCCAAGTGTTGAATAGCTCCAGAAATTCCTACAGCTATATAAACTCTTGGTCCTACAGTTTTTCCTGATTGTCCTACTTGGTGAGAGTGTGAAATCCATCCAGCATCTACAGCAGCACGGCTTGATCCAACAGTTCCGTCAAGTGCATCAGCTAAATCTTTTATTAATGCAAAGTTTTTAGGATCTCCAAGTCCACGTCCACCAGAAACTATAAATTCAGCTCCAACTAAATCAACTTCATCTCCTTCATCTCTTGGAATGAAATCTAAAATTTTTGTTCTAGCTTCACCTTCAAATTTGATGTCTTCATCAATTATTTCGATATCATCTTTTGCACCAATAGCTTCTTTTGAAAATACTCCTGGTCTTACAGTTCCCATTTGTGGTCTGTGATCTGGGCAAAGAATCATTGCCATTAAGTTTCCACCAAATGCAGGTCTTGTCCATCTAACTTCTTTTTTCTCAGCATCAATATCAAGTTCTGTACAATCTGCTGTAAGTCCTGTGTGAAGTCTTGCTGAAACTCTTGGGCCCAAATCTCTTCCTTGATTTGTTGCACCTATCAAAATTATATTTGGACTATATTTTTTAACTAATTGGTCTATTGCATCTGCATAAACTTCTGTATTATATTCTTTGTAAATTTCATTATCAACTGTAATAATTCCATCTACACCGTATTCTTTTACTTCTTCTTTAGCTTTATCAACATTTGATCCGATAATTATAGCGTAAAGTTTTTCATCAATAGCATCAGCCATTCTTCTTCCTGGATTCATTAGTTCAAGTCCAACATTTACAGCTGATCCATCTTCTTTTGTTTCTACAATTACCCAAAGATTTTTATTTTCACTCATCTATATCCTCCTAAATAAGTTTCTCATCAGAAAGAGCATTTATTAACTTATCTACAGAAACGCTAGCATCTTCATCGTTGTAGATTTCTCCAGATTTCTTATGTTCAGGTGTATAAGATTTTTTAACTCTTGTTGGTGAACCTTTAAGTCCTATTGCTGTTTCGTCAATATTTTCTTTTAGTTCTTCAAAAGTAATTTGTTCTATTGTAGCTTTTTTAGCTTTCATTTTATTTTTGATTTTTGGATATCTTAATTCTTCATCGCCATATTTTGTAAATGTTATAAGAGCTGGAAGTTTTGCTTGAATATTTAAAGCTCCTCCTTCAACTTCTTTAAGAACTTTGATTCCCTCATCGTTTAATTCTGCTGTATAAGCATAAGTTACTTGTGGCAAATCTAAATGTTCAGCAATTTCTGGTCCAACTTGTGCTGTATCTCCATCTATAGCTTGAAGACCACAGAAAATCATGTCATAATCTCCTTCTCTTTTAGCTACTTCTTTTATAGCTTCTGAGATTATATAACTTGTTGCAAGTGTATCAGAACCACCAAATTTTCTATCAGTAACCAAATAAGCTTTGTCAGCTCCTACTGCTAGAGTATCTCTAAGCATAGATTCAGCTTGAGGTGGTCCCATAGAAATAACTGTGATTTTTACATTTTCTGGATCATTATCTTTTATTCTTAAAGCTTGTTCAAGGGCAAAAGCATCATAAGTATTTAAGATACTAGGAACTCCCTTTCTAATAAGAGTATTAGTTTCAGGATCTATTTTGATTTCATTAGTATCTGGAACTTGCTTTGCACATACAAAAATATTCATTTATTCCTCCTAAATTTATCTTCTTAATTATTATCTTAAAAGAGCTCCTGATACAACCATTAACATTACTTCTGAAGTACCTTCATAAATTTCTGTAATTTTTGCATCTCTCATCATTCTTTCAACGTCATATTCTTTGATATATCCATATCCACCAAGAATTTGAACTGCTCTATCAGCAACGAATGATGCTGTTCTTGAAGCTTTTAATTTTGCCATAGCTGCTGCTACTGAGTAATTTTCTCCAGCATCTTTTAAGCTTGCTGCTTTATAAACTAAATTTCTAGCAGCTTCAATTTCTATAGCCATTTCAGCTAATTTAAATTGTGTATTTTGGAATTTAGCTAAAGGACGTCCGAATTGTTCTCTTTCTTTAGAATATTGAACAGCTTTTTCTAAAGCGCCTTCTGCAATACCAAGAGCTTGAGCTGCAATTCCAATTCTTCCACCATCAAGAGTTGCCATAGCAATCTTAAATCCTTTACCTTCTTCTCCAAGTAAATTTTCTTTTGGTATTCTACAATCTTGGAAAATTAATTCCATAGTTGATGAACCGTTGATACCCATTTTGTTTTCAAGTGTACCAAAATCAAATCCTTTAGTTCCTTTTTCAACTATGAATGCAGAAATTCCGTGATTTCCTTTTGACTTATCTGTCATGGCAAATACTACATAAATATCAGCATATCCACCATTTGTTATAAAGATTTTTGTACCATTAAGTACATATTCATCTCCATCAAGTTTAGCTGTTGTTTGTTGACCTGAAGCATCGGTTCCTGCATTTGGTTCTGTAAGTCCAAAAGCACCTAATTTTTCTCCACTTGCAAGTGGTGTTAAATATTTTTTCTTTTGTTCATCATTACCAAATTTATTGATACAATCAGCTGATAATGATGTGTGAGCTGATAAAATTACACCTGTTGATGCACAATATTTTGAAAGTTCTTCAACTGCAAGTACGTATGTAAGTGTGTCAGCACCTTGACCGCCAAATTCTTCATCAAATGGAATTCCAAAGAAACCTAATTCTTGCATTTTTGCAACTGTTTCTTCTGGGAACATATGTTCTTCATCTACTTTTTGAGCTAATGGTTTAACTTCACTTTCTGCAAAGCCGTGGAACATCTCTCTCATTTCTTCATAATCTTCTGATAATTTATACATATTTTCTCCTAAATAATTTTCCATATTTATTATTTTTAAATTTTTAAAAATAATATTAAGAAACACTTTTTATCACTTCTGTTATTATATTAACAATCGGAACTAGACTTGTCAAGCTTTTTAGCCAATTTTTTATCAAGCTTTTAGCTTTGAGTCCTAAATTTTTTTGGAAAATTTTTTCTAGCTTTATCCTTTTATTATATAAATTAAAATTATAAATTAAAATTATCTCACTTTATCATTTTTTATATAATTTACAATTCTAAAACTAAAAATCAAAAAACAAAACTTAGTGTATTATTATATGGAATTTAAAATTTAATTAAATATTTTTGCTAAATTTTATTTCTTTATTTTTTATTTCTTTATATAATATAGTAAAAAGATTTCCCAAAAAAACATTTACCTACATTATAATAATATCACAATCAGTCTATCTGTCAAATCTTTATCAATATATTTACAAATTTTAACTATATATTTTATTTTATAAATCAGTTTTTAAATTTTAAGAATGAAAAATATTTTTTATGCTTAAATTTAAGATAAAAAAATTTCATTTAATCCGAATCTATTTTGTTTATTATTAAAAAGCTAATATATTTAGATGTCTTGATTTTAAAAATTTTCAAATTTAAAAATTAAAATTTTTCACTTTCTATTTTTATTTTAGTCGATTTCTTATTTGCTCTTAGAAAATTTGATTTTTGAATTTCTAAGACCTTTAAAATAATTTCTAATTTTAAATTATAAATTTATTTATCATTGATATTTATATTTAATTAAAGGAAAACTTTTCCATTCGATTTTTTCATGTTATAATTGATATATAATTAATTAAGTTACTTAGTTAATTATATCAGAGCGTCGACAAACCCACTAATAAATCAG
>NZ_KV803758.1:0-247 GCF_001811125.1 Anaerococcus sp. HMSC068A02
GCTGGGTTCTTTTTAGCGTCGGTTTCTGTATCACCTGCTTTTTCTGTTACAGTTTGCTCAGGAGTTAAAGTGTTTGTAGATTTGTCTGGGTAGGTTAAAGTTACTGATCCATCGTTGCCTACTTCTACTTTTTCTGCTTTTGGATTCTTTTCTTTAACTTTCTTTTCTACTTCTGCTTTTTCTTCTGGGGTTAAAGCTGTTTTGTCTGCAACTTCTGTTTTTTCAGGTGCTACTGCTGGGTTCTTTT
>NZ_KV803759.1:0-1274 GCF_001811125.1 Anaerococcus sp. HMSC068A02
TCTTTATCTTCTTCATACCATTTTAAGATTGTCACATAGTGGTTTTGATAGGTCTTACCACTGCTTTCCATGTATCTTGATAGTTTGTTTATCATTATTTCTGTGTGTGAGTTTAATTTTTCTTTTAGATTTTTATATTCTTCTTTGCTTAGCCTTACATTTTTGAATTCTCCATAAAAGATGGGGGTGGACTTTTTATCTATCTCTCCCTCTCTCTCTTTATCTTTATCTATCTCTATATCTTTCTCTATCTCTATCTCTTGTCGGACATGGGTTGGACTCATTAAGGACAATGTCCTCTGTTTATTTTGTCTGTATCTTCTTTTTTTCTCTGCCCAGGCTGTTTCTGATCCGATTAGGTTTGGTATTTCAGTTAAATAATATTCATCATTTTCTGTTACAACTTCTAATAAGCCTTGATTGATTAAATAATTAACTGTAACCATTACATCATCGTCTGTTTCATCTATGGTTAGTGCTAACTCTTTTATAAAATCACTTTCTACTCCGTCATAATAGAGTTTGCCCTCATCTTTTAGGCTTAGTAGTAGAAGTTTTAGGTATATTATCGTGTAGGTATCTCCTCCCGATATTCTCCTTAATCTTTTTATCCTCTTGTCTGTGAAAAATTCTTCTTTTAATTTTATCCAATAATATCTTTTGTTTGTTGCCATATCTGCTCCTTTCTTGATTTTCGATAATCGAAATTCTTGATTTCCGATTTTCGGAAGTCTTGTTATTGTGGTTATTTAAGGATGTAACTTTTCGTTACTCCCTTAGATTTCTCTGGTCATATCTTTTTTACTTGGTTTTACTTTTTCTTTTACTTTTCTTTTGACTTTCTCTTTTGTCTTATCCTTGTTCTTGGATAGGTCTTTGTATTTCTTTATTTGCTTTAGGATACTTTCCTTTTCTTTTTTATTTTCCTTGGCTATGACTTGCTTAAAGGCATATTCCATTACTTTTATGTCTTTGGCTTGGAAAAATATTTCATAGTTTTTACTTTCTTTGTTTTTCATTACTGAGAAACTTACTCCAAGTTTGTTTAGTTCTTTTTTTAAGTCTTTGAGGTCGCTTTGATCTATGCTTATATTTTCTAGTTGTCCTTTCTTGTAGAGGTCTTTTATTTTCATTTCATCGCCCATAAGGCTTTTTAGGTTTCCATTTGCTTTTTCTAAAGTTTCATTCATCTTTTTTCTTATTTCTTTTTCTAAGTTGATTGATTCTTTTGCTGCCTTTATTGTGTATGTTATTATAGTTTGTGCTGCTTGACC
>NZ_KV803760.1:0-368 GCF_001811125.1 Anaerococcus sp. HMSC068A02
GCTTCATTATCTTCATCAAGATAATTTTTTATATCTTTTAATGTTTCTTGGATAAGGTTTAAGACTACTTCTGCTTTTATCCTGTGAGCTGATGGACAAAGTGTCCCGCAAGGTACTTTCTTATAATTACTGCAAACATAATAAGGAATATTCTTATAGTTATTTGTCCTATGAACATACATCTTGCTCCCGCAATCTGCACAATACATCAATCCTGTGAGTGGGTGATATTCACCCCAACCATCAGGATACCTTTTTACATTTCCTCTTATCCTTTGCACATTATCAAAGGTTTCTTGGTCTATGATTGCTTCGTGAGTATTTTCAAAGATGAGCCATTTATCTTCGGATACATATTTACTTTTCTT
>NZ_KV803761.1:0-29594 GCF_001811125.1 Anaerococcus sp. HMSC068A02
AGACCTCCCGGGAGACTAGGAAGTTGCCAAACAATCAAGACTAGCTTATGCTAGTCTTTTTTGTTGTCTAAAAATATATTTTTTTTGTTTTTAAATTTCTTTTTTGCTTGTATTTTTATTTTATTTTTTAATATCTGATTATTTTTATATTTTACATAAGATATTTCTATTCTATTATTTTTCCTTTGATTTTATAATTATATTATAAAAAAAAGGAGGTATTTATGATTGAAAATCAATTACTTTTAAGCTCGGTTTTTATTGCTGGCTTTTTATCGTTTTTTGCTCCTTGTACTTTTTCTTTGATGCCTGCTTATATTGGTATCATTACGGATCAAAGGGGAGAATATAAAAATTTTAAATTTGGAAAAATTTATATAAATATTGGTGCTATTATTAAAACTATGACTTTTATTTTAGGTCTTGCTACTAGTTTTGTTATTTTGGGTTTTGGTGCAGGTTTTTTTGGAAAATTTGTCAATAATAGATGGGTAATTTTTATTGGGGGACTTATTGTGTTTTTGTTAGGTCTTCATCAAATGGAAATTATTAATATTGAAAAATTGAATGTTACTAAGACTGTTAATTTTAAAAATAAGAAAACTAAGGCTTTGGGGACTTATCTTATGGGGCTTTCTTTTTCTTTGGGTTGGACACCTTGTGTTGGTCCAATTCTTGGAGCGGTGCTTCTTACTTCTGCAAGCAGTGGTAAAGAATTTTATGGGGCTTTTATGATGTTAGTTTATTCGTTTGGCCTTATGGTTCCGTTTTTATTGATGGCTGTTTTGTCTTCTACTCTTAATAAAAATTTTGAGTTTTTTAGAAAGCATCTTATTTTTATGAAACGTTTGGGTGGGTTTTTGATAATGGTAATGGGCGTTGTTCTTATGACTAATCAATTGCCTAATCTTACTTCATTTTTTAATAATTTATTTAGGAGGATATATGAAAAAATCTTTAGCGATACCGTTTTTAGTGATAGCTTTTGCTCTTAGTGCATGCTCTAATGAAAAATCGGTGGATAAAAATATGAATGATATGAAGGATAAAAATATTTCAAGTAATAGCATGGAAAATAAAAATAGTGATAATTCTTTGAATCTTGAGGATAGGGATGGTAACAAGGTTTCTTTGGATTCTTTTAAGGGGAAGAAAACTTATATTAAGTTTTGGGCTTCTTGGTGTCCTATTTGTTTGTCAAGTCTTGGCGAATTGGATGAATTGTCTAATAGTGATGGGGATTATCAGGTTGTAAGTGTGGTTGCTCCTGACCAAATGGGGGAAAAATCTAAGAAGGATTTTATAAAATGGTTTGATGGTTTGGAATATAAAAATATTAATACTTTGTATGATACGAGTGGGGATTTTATTAAAAAATTTAATGTTAAATCTACTCCTACAAATGTATTTTTGGATTCTGAGGGTAAGCTTGTCAAGGTTGCTCCAGGGGCTTTGGATAAGGATACTATCAATGAAATTTTTAAACAGATTAAATAGGAGTTTTGTATGAAAGGTAAATTTATTTTTGTTTTTTTGATTTGTGCTATCTTTTTGGTGGCTTGTTCTAATAATTCTAAGAATAAGTCTAAGGATAATGGAAATATTTCTAGCACAAATGAGGAAATTGGCAAAAAAATTGATGAAATTATTGACTCTAATAATAAGAAAAATTTAAAGGAAATGGAAAATCAAAAAAATATGGATAAGGAAAAGGAAAATTATTCTAAGGATGATCTTAAAAAAATCTACCTAGCTGGTGGTTGTTTTTGGGGTGTTGAGGAATATATGCAAAGAATTTATGGGGTTTATGATGCTGTAAGTGGTTATGCAAATGGAAAGGTTAATAATCCGACTTATAAAACGGTAAGTAGTGGCAAAAGTGGCTATGCAGAAACTGTGGAAGTAACTTATGATAGTAAAAAAATAAAGCTTGAGGACTTGCTTAATCATTATTTTAAAATAATTGATCCAACTAGCCTTAATAAACAAGGAAATGATAGGGGAAGTCAATATAGGACTGGGATTTATTATGTGGATGATTCTGATAAGAAAGTTATAGATAAGGTTATGAATTTTCAGGCAAAAAAATACAGCGAAAAAATTGTGGTTGAAAATATGAAACTTAAAAATTTTACTGTGGCTGAAGATTATCATCAAGATTATTTGAGGAAAAATCCGAATGGATATTGTCATATCGACTTGTCAAAGGCTAATGAAGTTGTGATTGACCCTGCTAAATATCCAAAACCATCGGATGATGATTTGAAGAGAAAACTTACGGATATTCAATATAGGGTTACTCAAAAAAATGAAACTGAATCTTCTTTTTCTAATGAATATTGGGATAATAAGGAAAAAGGTATTTATGTTGATGTAGCAACTGGCGAGCCTTTGTTTTCATCAAGTGATAAATTTGATTCGGGTTGTGGTTGGCCATCTTTTTCTAAGCCAATAGCCAAAGATGTTGTGACATATCGTGAAGATAAGTCGTATAATATGAACAGAACTGAAGTGAGAAGTAGGTCTGGGGATTCGCATTTGGGACATGTTTTTAATGATGGCCCTAAAGAACTTGGTGGTCTTCGTTTTTGTATAAATTCAGCTTCGATTAAATTTATTCCACTTAAAGATATGGAAGATAGGGGATATGGATATTTAAAACATCTTGTAAAGTAGGGGATTATGTATAAATTGTTAATAGCAGATGATGAATCAATCATAAGAAAGGGCATAAAAAATTTAATAGATTTTGAGAGTTTGGAAATTGATCAAGTTTTTGAGGCGGAAAATGGGAAAGAGGCTGTTGATTTGGCCTTAAAAAACAAGATAGATATAGTTATAATGGATATAAATATGCCTATAATTGATGGCCTTAGTGCGAGCAAAAAAATAAAGGAAAAAAATCCAGATTCTTACTTGTTAATTCTTACAGGCTACAATTATTTTGATTATGCCCAAGCTGCTATTAGGGCAAAGGTGGACGATTATATTTTAAAACCTGTTAGCAAAAAAGATGTAGAATATATGTTAAAAACTGCTGTAAATAAGCTTAATATTAACAGAAAAAATGAGTCTTTGAAAGAGTATAATGATGAGAATTTGAAGGCAAAAGAATCTTATGAGGATATAAAAAAATATATTGATAAAAATGTATTTTGTGAAGATTTTTCTTTAAACAAGATGGCAAGCGAGATTGGTTACAATAATAATTATTTAAGCAGTTTGATAAAAGAAATTTACGGTTTATCTTTCCAGGATTTATCCAATAAATTGAGAATGGAAAAGGCAAGGATTTTGCTTTTGACAAGCGATATGAAAAATCAAGAGATAGCAGATGCCGTTGGTATCTATGATGTTTCATATTTTTCTAATAAATTTAAAAAATATTTTGGCAAAAGTCCAAAACAAATTAGGAAAAAATAAATGAAAAAGATTTTCAAAAAAATAGAATTCAAAATAAGTGCTTGCTTTTTTGTAATTTCTATTCTTATAATATCTCTAATGCTTTTTTCTTGGTACAAGCAAAGTTCTTCAAAGCTTATGACATACGAAAAAGAAGAAACAAGCCAAGAAGTCAAAAATGCAAGTATATATGTGGCAAGCTATCTAGAAAAAAACAAAAACCTTGCCTCTCTGTTGGCTATGTCAGCCGAAAGTCAAAATATAATGGATGATAAGACGGATTTTAAAAATTTGAAGGACATAATAAAAGTTAGCGAAAAAAGCGATGAATTTATAAAAAAAATTTTCCTAGTTTCTGAAAATGGAAATATTATTTCAAATGAAAAAGTAAATTTAGAAACAAATAAGGATATGAAAAATATTTCTTGGTATAAGAAACTTATAAATTCAAATAATATGGCATTTGCAAGCAAGGCTGATTTTTCAAAAATATCTAGTGATTCGTCAAAAAATATAATAAGTATTTCCAAAGAAATTAAAGATAAAAACAACAAAAGATTGGGCTTTGTGGTTATAAATCTTTCCTATAAATTTTTGGAAGATTTTTTATCGACAATAAATTTTGGCAAATATGGCTATGTTTTTATTTTGTCCTCAGAAGAAGAACTCCTTTTTAAATCAAAAAATATGGAAGATTTTGGAAAAAAAGATTACGAAAAACTTTTAAAAAAGAGGATGAAACCAGAAAAAATGGATTTTGTTTCATCCAATGTTTTTATTCCAAATACCCAATGGAAGCTGGTAGGAATTTCCTTTTCAAACGCAATTTCTAATTTAAAAAAACAATTAATAGAAAGCTCCCTAATTCTTGCCCTAATCGTTTTTGTTTTGACTTTGTTAGTGTCGATTTTTGTGTCAAAAAAAATAAGCAAACCAATAATTTATTTGATTGGAGAAATCAAAAAAACCGACAAAAAATTATATAAAATAGAATCACTCCCTCAAGCATCAAGTGAAATACAAATCTTAACAAAAGAATACAACAACCTAATAGATAGGATTTTTGTTCTAACAGAAGATATAGAAAAAAAAGAAGAACAAAAAAGAACCTACCAAGTCAAAGCTCTCCAAAGCCAAATAAATCCACATTTTTTATACAATACCTTGGATACAATTTTGTGGCTTGTAGAATTTGGAGAAAATGAAAAAGCAATAAAAGTAACCAAAAATTTAGGAATGCTTCTAAGAAACAGCCTAAACATTGACGAAGATTTCGTAAAACTTGATAAGGAAATAGAACACGCAAAAAATTATCTAGATATACAAAAAATAAGATATGACAATAAATTTACCTACGAATTTATAAAAAAAATACAAACAAGCAGTCTATACGTTCCAAAATTAATACTCCAACCAATAATAGAAAATGCAATTTATCACGGAATAAGAGAAAAAAAATCCAAGTCTTACATTAAAATTATAGTAGAAAAAAATCCAGAATATTTAATAATAAAAATAATAGATAACGGACTAGGTCCAAAAGAAAAAAAAGAAAATATTCCAACAAAACTTGGAGGAATAGGGATGGAAAATGTAAATAATAGGATAAAACTTTTGTGTGGAGAAAAATATAATTTAAAAATGCAAAGAGAAAATGGCGAAACCATTGTCACATATAAGCTAAAAATAATAAAAGAAATTTAAAAAAATCAATAAAAAATGGGCTGTTTCAACAGCTCATTTTTTTTGTTTTAATTTATTTAAAGTTTTAGTTTACTTTTGAAAATCTAGTATGTTAATATATATGTAAAAATATTTGATAATGAGGATAAATTTTATGAATTTAACTAAAAAAATTTTTACTAATAGGTTAATTTTAAGAAAGGCTAAGATTTCTGATGCCTCTTTAGCTT
The DNA here is from genome assembly GCF_001811125.1 of Anaerococcus sp. HMSC068A02. Taxonomy (NCBI): domain Bacteria; kingdom Bacillati; phylum Bacillota; class Tissierellia; order Tissierellales; family Peptoniphilaceae; genus Anaerococcus; species Anaerococcus sp. HMSC068A02. Next base: position 5,316 of record NZ_KV803761.1, read on the forward strand.
ATAAGAATTGGATGGATGATGAGGAAGTTACTAAGTTTTTAAGATGGAAAGCTCATAAAAATGTTCTTGAAAGTGAAAAAGTTATAAAAAACTGGGTTGATTCTTATAAAAATGATGATTTTTTTCAATGGATTATTGAACTTAAAGAATTAGCTGAACCGATTGGAACTATTAGTGTGATTTCTATTGATAAAAGGGTTAATTCTTGTCATATTGGTTATTGTATTGGGAAAAAATTTTGGAATATGGGATATACCTCTGAGGCTTTTTCTGCTATAATTTCTTTTTTATTTTCTCTTGGTTTTGATAGGATCGAATCTTCTCATGATCCTAATAATCCATATTCTGGCAAGGTTATGGAAAAATGTGGTCTTATTTATGAGGGTAGGTTAAGAAAGGCTGATTATAATAATCAGGGGATTGTTGATTCGTGTGTTTATGGTATTTTGAGGGAGGATTTTGAGAAATAATTTTTAAATTATTTATTTAGATTAGCTGGGCTTATATAAATTTAAAAGGCGATAAAAATAATTTATCGCCTCAGAATGAAGACAAACACAGGAAAAATCTCCTGGGTTTTCTAATATTATTAAATTTTTAATGAATGTTATAATATCTGGGCTGATTGTTTCTGTTTAACTGCTCATTAAATTTTTACTACAGACATGTATATGTGTATTCGTTTTCATTTTCATGTCTATTTTTAACAATATAGGGACTGTAACGGGCATTTCAATAAAAGCGGGATTAACAGATGAAAATAATGAATGAAGCAAAAGATATGAATAAATCTTTTCTAGTAGATTCTTTAGGAACAATTGTAGTGGGGTGTTTAGGAACAAGTGTTGTGGGAACAACATTAGAAACTTCAGCCGTCATAGAAGAGGGAGGGCGAACAGGACTTATGGCAGTGACAAGTGCAGTAAAAGCTATAGATTTTGATAATATAACAGAAGCTATACCTGCATTTTTAACCTTTATCATAATTCCTCTTACTTACAGTATTGCGGATGGTATTATGATAGGAATTTTATCTTATGTAGTATTAAATATTATAACTGGTAAATTTAAACAAATATCTTTACCAATGTATGCTATGGGAATTTTGTCTTTAGTTAAAATGTTATTTTTATAAGGAGAGAGAAATGTTAAAGAGTGATATGAAAGCGGATTTGATAATAAAAGATGTCAAAGTAATAGATGTGTTTCAAAATGAAATTTACAAGGGAAATGTAGCAGTGAAGAATGGAAAAATTATTGGCATTGGAGATTATGAAGATGCAGATGAGATTGTAGATGCAAAAGGATCCTACCTATCACCAACTATGACTGATGGACACGTGCACATAGAGTCTTCTATGGTATCTCCAGCTGAATTTTTAAAATGTTTAGTTGCAAGAGGAGTTTCAACTATAATAGCAGATCCACATGAGATAGCAAATGTGTGTGGGCTTGATGGGCTTGAATACATAATAGATGAAACAAAAGATCTACCGGCACATGTATATGTAATGTTGCCATCATGCGTTCCATGTACACCATTTGAAACAAGTGGAGCTATTTTAAAAGCTTGCGATTATAAAGAGATGATAAATAATCCGAGAGTTTTGGGCTTAGGAGAAATGATGGATTTTGTTGGAACAGTAAATCGATCAGAAGACATCTTGGAAAAAATTGACTTGGCTAAAAATAGCAATAAGGTAGTAGATGGACACGCCCCACTTTTATCAGGAAAGGCGTTGGACGATTATGTACTAGCTGGTATTTTAACAGACCATGAGTGTTCAGCTGTAGATGAAATGAAAGAAAAGATTCGCCGAGGAATGTACATTCAATTAAGAGAAGGTACAGCTGCTAAAAATTTAGAAGCACTGATAAAAGGAGTTACAAAAGATAACATAAGTCGTTGTTTCTTCTGTACAGATGATAGACATCCGCAAGACTTGTTAAAAGATGGAAATGTAGATAACAATGTGAGAAAAGCAATTAAATTGGGGATGGAACCTTTATATGCAATTAAAATGGCAACTTTAAATCCGGCTCAGTGTTACAAAATGGAAAATTCAGGGGCAATTGCACCGGGGTATGTTGCAGATTTCTTTTTATTCGATGATTTGAATAACATAAACGCAAAAGCAGTTTTCATTGGAGGCAAGAAAGTAGCAGAAGATGGAAAAGTAATAGTAGATTTTCCACAAAAACTTTCTCCAAAGGTACTTTCAAAAATGAATATAAGAGATTTTAAATTAGAAGATTTAAAACTTAGATTGAATTCAAACAGAGTCCATGTAATTGAAATGGAAAAAGAATCACTTTTAACTAAGAAAATTATCTGTGATGTAGATGTAAAAGATGGTTACTTCGAATACTCAGATGACGGAATAAGAAAAATAGTGGTAATTGAAAGACACACCGGAAATTCTGCAATAGCAATAGGATTGATAAAGGGATATGATATAAAAAATGCCGCTGTTGGAACTACAATAGCACACGATAGCCATAATTTAGTTGTTATTGGGGACAATGATGAAGATATGCTAAACGTAATAAAGAAAATAGATCAGATGAGTGGTGGAATGGCAATATCTTCAAATGGAAAATTAGAAGGGTCTTTAAGACTTGATATAGCAGGCATTATGAGTAGTAAATCAATGACAGAAGTACATGAAGACATCAAGAAATTATTAGAAAAAGCAAAAGAGCTTGGAGTAGGAGATGGAATAGATCCATTTATGACTCTTGGATTTATGGCTCTACCGGTTATACCGGATATAAAGATGACAGACAAAGGATTGTTTGATGTAAATGAATTTAAACACATTCCTTTAGAAGTTTAAAAAGTAGGTGCATTTGCACCTACTTTGTCAACAGTCTGAGGCGATAAAAATAATTTATCGCCTTATTTTTTATTTATATTTATAAAATCCTTCCCCTGTTTCAATACCCTTTAAGCCTTTGGCAGCTCTTTCTTCCAATTTTTTAATAGCTTTTGCAATTGGAGAATTTGGATCATTTGCTTGAGGATTTGTTTTTGAAATATTTATTACAGTTGTAATACCAACTATATCAATTATTTCGAAAGGTCCTCTTGGAGAGCCTGTTCCGATTTTCCAATCCATATCTATATCTTTTGGATCAGCAACATCATTTCCATAAAGATTTAGACCAGCATTAATAAAAGGAACAAGCAAAGAATTCAAAATATATCCGGCTTGTTCTTTTTTTATTACAGCTGGATACATTCCTATATTTTTTGCAAATTCAATAACACTTTCAAAAGCCTCATCACTTGTTTTGTCATGCTTCATTATCTCAGCAAGATTTTGTCTCCAAATTGAGTTTGCAAAGTGAAGACTTAAAAATTTGTCTTGTCTACCAGTATATTCTCTAAAAGTTGAAGGCAAGAAAGTTGAAGAATTTGTTGCAATAATTGCATCTTCCTTTAAATAAGAAGAAATTTTTTCATAAAAATCTTTCTTCTCATCAACAATTTCTGCAATTGCCTCAATAACAAGATCAGCATCAGAAAAAGCCTCATTTAAGTCAGTAGTGTATTTTATTTCTTTAAAAATTTTTTCATTTACATTTTTTAATTCTTCTATTTTTTCATTAGTAATTTCGTTTTTATCCTTGAAAAAAGACCTAGGATAATTTGGATTTTCAGCTCCAATATATGAAGGACAAGCCATAAGTTCCTTAGAAAAAATATTGTGTAAATTTTCAATTCTTGGCTTAACTCTTTCAATAGAACCTTCACTTCTTCCCCAAATCGTTACATTAAATCCATGAAAAGCTGTGACGTAGGCAATTTGAGCACCCAAAACGCCACCACCAGCTACGGTTACATTTTTTATTTTCATTATTTGCTCCTTTTTTTATATATATTTTCATCTCATATATATTGATATACCCAAAATTTGGTTTTTTAAATTTTATTGTAGAAATCGATATAATAAATTAGCAAATATAAAAGGAGATGTTAAAAAATAAGCAAAAGCATCAGATAGCAAGGTGTAATTTTTATTTATCCATTGATATTTTTAAGCTCTTTTACCATGTCTAATTTTGAAATTTTATAGCTTTCAATAATTTGTGTAATTATAAAAGTAAGTAAACTCAAGAAAAATGCAAAGGCAAATATTTTATTTGGGATAGATATATCTACAAAAATATCTAGTTTTTGCATAGAAATTTTTATTAAAAATTTTAGTATTGTATTCAGTAGTGGCATTAGAACAATCTCAAAAATTACTAGTAAAAAGAGTATGGTATTGATGTAAATTTTTACAACTTCTCTATCTTTAAATCCAAATATTTTAAGGTAGCTTATATTTTCTTTTGATTTATCAATAATAGTTGTTGAAATAACGCTCGTTATTATAAAATAAAAGGCGAGCGAAACAATAAGGACAATTTTAAAAACAAATTTAAAGTGGTCAAAAAAATGGTCCATAAATTTTGTCATATCCTTTTTGTTTATCTCTGTTATTAAATTTTCTTTTGAAATATCTAACTTTTTATCTGATAAGTAACTATTAAAATATGAAGAATCCTTTCCTATTAATTTATTTAAGTTTTGTCTATTTGTTAAAATTTGCAAAGTTTTTATCTTATAATCAATTTTTTTTATCTTTAAGGTATTAGTTTTATTATTATAAGAGTTTAAGACTTTTATTGTATCTTTTTTACCTAGATTAAATCTTTGTGCAAGACCGTATGATATAACAACTTCATCTTTTTTAAGCTCATTTAAATTTTTATTATCGTACTTGCTATTTTTATCAACTCCATAAATTTGAATTTTTTTGTCATCAAAATTTACCAAATTTACATTTACAATGCTAGCCATATCCGATTTTATTTTTTCATCCTTTGTCTTTACAAAGTAAATATGGTCATATTTCATCTCATCTTTCATTTTTTTTGCATAATTTTCAAAAGAAGGTTCAAGGCAAAGAGAGAAAACCAAAAGCAAATTTGCTAAGAAAATTCCAAATAGTAGGGCTAGAAAATTTAGTTTGTTGTTTAATATTAATCTTAGTTTTGCCTTTTGCATAAAAGAAAAATTTTTCAATTTAAGTTTTGATATTTTATTTTTCTTATATAAATTTTTTCTCAAAAAATCAATAGGATTGTGATTTAAAGAAAAATATACAACAAAAAAATTAATTACCAAATATATAAAAATAGGCAAAATAGTCGTAAATGCAAAGGTAAGATGGTTTGTATTTAGCTCAAATTTTGGTAGTTCAAAAGAAAGATAATACACATCAGCATATTTTTTATAAAAATAAGTAAAGGCTATAAAATTTCCACAAATAGATGCCAAAATTGCCAAAAACAAAGGCATAGCCATATAATTTTTTAATAATTCCTTTTTTTTGTAACCAGAAGCTAAAAGACAACCAATTATTGGAGATTCATTTTCAATTAAATTTTTAATTTGCACAGCACTAATAAAGGCTAGAGAAATAAATAATAAAATACTAGCCGAAATCATAGTAGGCACATCCCCATCCATATCATCCATAATATAAGTTATGCATTTATTATCATATCTTGTAACACCATCAATCATTAGATTATTTTTATTGATAATTTTTCCAAAATTTTTAAGCCTTTTATTTGCAACTTTACTATTTTTAGAAAATTTATCATGATAAGAATAATTATAAACAATTTTTTTATCCTTTATCTTATCAAAAGTTTTAGAAGACAAAAGACAAACACCAAAATATCCTGTATCCATAACAATATCTTCCCTATTTTTAAGAAGAGTAGAATAGTCAGGCAAAGAAACAAGACCTGTTACGAGATATTTTTTATTTTTAATTTTCAAAAAATCCCCTATATTTATTTTATTTGCCCTTGCATAATTAGCAGAAATAGCAATTTCATTGTCATTATTTGCCAATCTTCCATCAAAAATTTGACTAATATTGATATGATTTCTATTTTTAAAAACTCTTAAAGTCCTATCATCATGATAGTTTTCGTCAAAATAAAAATTTTCATAAACATTCAAAGAAAGATCTTCCAAGGCTTTGATTGTTTTGTTAGATAGTTTATCAATACAAACAAATTCTCCATCCTCAACTTTTCCATCATCAATTTGCTTGTAATACAAATGTTTAATAGACTGTTGGGCAGTAAAAAATGATGATGAAAAAATAATTAAAATGGTTAAAGTTAAAAAAATAGAAAAAAATTTAAAAGGATTAGATTTTATTTGCCTATAAATTCTTTTATTAAGAGGATTTTTCATTACCAAGAAACCTCCTTAGCAGATATTTTATTTGAATTTACAAAAAGATTCTTTATTTTACCATCATGTAAATTTAAAATAATATCACACATTTTACTTATATTAGTATTGTGAGTTGCAATTAAAATCGTAGATTTATAAATTTTATTTAAATTTTCAATTAAATTCAAAACATCCTTGGCACTTTCATAATCAAGAGCACCAGTTGGCTCATCACAAATTAAAATTCTAGGGCTTTTTACCATAGCCCTTGCAATAGAAGTTCTTTGCGCTTGACCTCCAGAAATTTCATTTGGGAATTTATATTTTTGGTCAGATAAACCAAGATTATCTATCAAATCATCAATATCAAGAGGATTATCAGACAAAAATTTACCAAGCTCAATATTTTCTATAACATTTAAATCACTAATTAAATTATAAAATTGAAAAACAAAGCCCAAATTATTACGCCTAAAAATTTCCAAATCTTTTTTATTTAATTTACCTAAATTTTGACCAAAAATATTAACATTTCCTATGTCAATTGTTTCAATTCCACCAATAATATTTAACAAGGTAGATTTTCCAGAACCAGAAGGCCCTAAAATACAAATTATTTTTCCTTCATCAAAAGATAAATCAATTCCCTTTAAAACTTCTATCTTGTTAGAATTTTTTCCATAAAACTTATGTAAATTTGAAATTTTAATCATAATTACCCCTTCTAAATAAAAAATTACAAATAAAGATTAACAAGTATACAATCTTTTTTTTATTATAAAACAAATGAGAACCTTTATCAACTAAAATGTGCAAAAGCTTTTATAAGTTTTTCTTATATGCACCATAACTTATATGTATTTTACAACGATTTCAATCTAATGTATTATAATAGTGAAAACGTAATCATTTTTAAAAAGGGGTGAATATTGTGAAAGAAAATGAAAAAATTTCAGGAAAGGCGTTAATTCCATTTTTGGTTTTTATCGTTATTTATCTTGCCACAGGTATCGTACTTCATTTAAGAGGAGTAGAAATGGCATTTTATCAATTGCCTGCACCTATTGCAGCTTTTGTTGGTATTATTAGTGCATTTTTATTATTTGGTGGAAGTATTGATGAGAAATTTGACAATTTAGTTGCAGGTTGTGGCGACTCAAACATTATTATTATGTGTTTGATTTACATATTGGCTGGCGCTTTCTCTGCTTTGGCTTCTGCCTCTGGTGGAGTTGATTCTGTAGTTGGTTTGGGACTTTCTTTTGTTCCTGCTAAATTTTTAACTGCAGGTGTATTTTTGATAGCTTGTTTCATTTCTATTGCTACTGGTTCTTCTGTTGGTACTATTACTGCTCTTGGACCTATAGCTGTTGGTCTTGCTAAATCTGGTGGTATCAATATGGCTTTGATGCTTGGTGCCTTGGTTGGTGGATCAATGTTTGGAGATAACTTATCTGTTATTTCTGATACAACTATCGCTGCTACTAGAACTCAAAATTGTGAAATGAAAGATAAGTTTAGGATGAACTTGAAGATGGCTCTTCCTGCTGGAATAATTACTTTTATTTTGCTATTAATTTTGGGTGCACCTGAAAGTCAACCTGCTCAAAAAGATTTATCTTACGATATTATTAAGATTATTCCTTATATTTTCGTATTGGTAGTTGCTCTTATGGGCGTTAATGTATTTTTAGTTTTAACTGGTGGTATTGTTTTATCTGGTATTGTTCTTCTTATGAACAATGGATTTGACTTGCTTGCTCTTTCTCAAACTATGTGGGAAGGCTTTACTGGAATGTTTGAAATCTTCTTACTTTCTATGTTAATTGGTGGTCTTTCTAATATGGTTACCAAAGAGGGCGGTATTAATTGGATTATTGCAAAAATTAGAAAATTTGCTAAGGGAGAAAAATCTGGCGAGCTTGGTATAGCTGCACTTGTTTCTCTTGCTGACGTAGCAATTGCTAACAATACTGTTGCAATTATTATTTCAGGTCCAATCGCAAAGAAAATGTGTAATGAATATAAGATTGATCCTAGAAGATCTGCATCACTTCTTGATACATTCTCTTGTGTATTCCAAGGAATAGTACCTTATGCTGCTCAAGTATTGATAGCTGCAAGCTTTACAAAAGGCGCTGTAGCACCATTCCAAATCATACCATATTTCTGGTATCAATTTATCTTGGGAGTTGTTTCCATAGTTTCTATCTATGTACCATTTACAGCTGCAAAAGATAAATGGAATTTTGAATATGATATGGCTGAATCAAAAGTTGCAGGTCATGTTAAAAATTTGGAAGACAATGAACAAGCTCACGCTTAGTTAGGGATAAATATTCCTTACAAAGCTTTGAAAGATTTTTGGAAGATTTGTAAACATAACCTATATCCATAGATAAATTTTCTGGATTTTCAAGCTTAACAGTTTTGATATTAGGAAATCCACTATTTGGATGAAGGCAACCTGTTCCAACATTAAAAGAATTTGTGTTGGAAATAAGACCTAAAGTCGTGCCCCTATCTTGGGTATAGATAACCTGTTTGTGATCAGGTAGGTTTACAAATTCTTCCGGTAAAATCTCAGTGTCATTTTGCTCATAAATTATCATAGGATAATTATAAAGATCATCTATCTTAATCAAATTTTCATTTGCTAATGGATGGTCTTTGTTAATGAAAACATGAGGAATGACCTTTGCAATTGTAACATAAGATAAAGATTTTTCTTTAAATAAATTAAAAATAGCTTGCCTATAAGGTTCATTTATGTAAATAAAGGCAAGATCAGAATAATCGTTTTCAACGTGGTTAATGGCATCAAGGGATGTGGTTTCTTTTAAATAAAATTTGAAAGAATTATCCTTGTACTTGTCAATTAATTTCATAAAAGCTGAAACAGCAAAATTAAAGTGCTGACTTGACACTCTAAGCTCAGAAATATCCTTATTATCTGGAGCATATTGTCTTTGGATTTCCTTATACTTGCTGATTAAATCTTGGCATTTTATGAGATACTCAAGACCCTTGGCGGTTGTTTGAGTTCCACTTTGATTTCTCTCAAAAATTTTAAAACCCAGTTCTTTTTCAAGATCATTTATAGCCATGGAAATGGCAGGCTGGGATGTGTAGAGGTTTTTTGCAGCCTTTGAAATAGAACCTGTTTTAGAAACTTCTATAGCGTAAATAATTTTGTTTAAATTCATAATATCTCCTTAGTCTCTTTGGATATATTATATTAAATATTTGGTAAAAATGAAACAATGGAAATGAAAGGATTAGAAAATGACAGAAAACAAAAAAAGATCATTTGCAACAGAAACAATACACGCAGGCGCAATAAAAGATACATACGGTTCATTAGGACTACCAATATATCAAACATCAACCTTTATATTTGACAACGCAGAACAAGGTGGAAGAAGATTTGCTCTAGAAGAAGAAGGATTTATCTATTCAAGACTAGGAAACCCAACCAACGATGCTTTGGAGAAAAAACTAGCAGCCCTTGAAGGAGCAGAAGCAGCAGTATCAACATCATCAGGAATGGGAGCAATCACATCATCAATCTGGCCATTTATCAAAGCAGGCGATCATATCCTAGCATGCGGCACACTCTACGGATGTACATTTGCATTTTTAAATGAAATAACAAAATTCAACGTAGACGTAGAATTTATAGATATGACAGATCTAGAAGAAGTCAAAAAACATCTAAAAGACAACACGAGAATAGTATATCTAGAAACACCAGCAAACCCAACCCTAGATGTAATAGATATAGAAGAAGTAGTAAAACTTGCAAAGAAAAACTCAAAAGACACATTAGTAATCGCAGACAATACCTTTGCAACACCATACCTACAAAATCCATTAAAACTTGGCGTAGATATAGTAGTACATTCAGCAACAAAATACCTAAACGGACACGGCGACGTAATAGCAGGATTTTCATGCGGATCAAAAGAATTAATGACTCAAGTAAGACTAGTAGGCCAAAAAGACTTCACAGGCTCAGTCCTATCAGCTCACGATGCATTCCTAATCTTTAGAGGAATGAAAACCCTCGAAGTAAGAATGAAACAACACGTAGCAAACACCAAAAAGGTTGTAGAAGCATTACAAAAACACAAAAACGTAGAAAAAGTATATTATCCAGGTCTAGAAGATTTCAAAAACCACGAAGTAGCTAAAAAACAAATGAAAGACTACGGAGCAATGGTAACATTTGAAGTAAAAGGCGGAATCGAAGCAGGAAGATGCGTAATGAACAACGTAAAATTATGTTCACTAGCAGTAAGTCTAGGCGATGCAGAAACATTAATTGAGCATCCAGCAACAATGACCCACTCAACCTACTCAGAAGAAGCCCTAAAAGAAGCAGGAATAGCACCAGGTTTAATCAGATTATCAGTAGGCCTAGAAGATGCAGATGAAATAATAGAAGACTTAAATCAAGCCTTAGACCTAATCTAAAAATTATATGAAAAATCTCCCCGCGGGGAGATTTTTTAATTTGCTAAATAAAAAAATATATAACAGGTAAATTACTCAAGACAAGTAGAGCTTGGTTTTTTTCGATATTTATTCGAATTTATTTAAATAATGAGATCTATCCACTAATTTGCTATGCTCATTTAGTTAAAATAGGTAAGTTATTATTTAATTTCTAAACTAAATTTTAAAATTTTTCTTACAAAAAAATCGTATCGGGGTTACCAATACGATTTTTTTCTTTTAGTTTATTTTATTTTCTAGTTTTTCTTTTTTCTTGAAAATATAGCTACAACGGCTGCTACTACTGCAACTGCAATGATTATCAATGTTTTGTTTGATTTGTTTTCTGTTTTATTTGTTTCTTGTTCATTGCTTGATGATTGTGCTGATGTTTCTTTTGATGATGCATCGTTTGATTGGCTTGGTTGTTCTTCTTTGCCTTCTGTTTTGTATTCTACTGATGATTTGTCTGTTTCGAATACGTATTTGTCATCTTCTTCTTTTACATCAATTTTGTCATCTTTTGAGCCGAATGCAACTTCTTTTTCAAAGGCTTTTTTAGGAACTGAGATTTTTACTGGATTATTTAATTTTTCTACAGGTTCTCCGTAAGAGTCTACTATTTCAATTTTTCCACCTTTTTCGTCTTCGTCTGGTGTAACTTGAAGATTTAAAGCTTTATCGCTTGTATCTTTTTTAACTTCCATTGTTGTATCTGTGAAGTTTTCAGTAGCTCTTCTTCCGTAGAAAGTATATTCATATTCGTTTTTCTTTAAATAATCTTTGTATTTTTCTTCTAAGTCTTTGTTGAATCCTTTTAATAAATCGAATGCTTTTTTAGCTTCTTCTTTATTTTTTTCTGTTGGATCTTTTTCTCCTGAAACTTTTGTATTTGTTATTTGTTCTTTTTCAAATTTGTCAATTTCTGGAGTGATGTCTTTCATAAAGTCATCTCTGTTTGCCTCTACCATGTGTAGGGTATCCATTGCCATCCAATAATGTGACTTGTCTTTGTCTGGATCATTTGTTTCGTTTTTAACTTCATCAATTGCATCTTCTTGGTTTGGATAGTATGCAACGTATGGTTGAACTAATGGAGAACCAAGTGTTAGCCACATTATTCCAGGATTTGTTGCCTCTGCGTCTTTTGAAACTTGGAAGATGTGTGATTCCATAGTATTTCTATTTCCTATTGGATAAGTTTCATCTCTTCCCCTGTCATTTGCTTCTAAATCAAAATTTTCTAGTCTGTTTCTTGTAAAGTCCATTACATTTTTAACAGAAATAGAACCTTTTTTTGCATCTTGTAGGAATTCATAAGTTTCAGTTTCCATATCAACTTTAGAATCAGGATTTAAGAATTTGATTCCTGATGCAACTCTTGAACGGTTTGATGGAGAGAATTCTTTTTCTGCATAAGATTTTGCCAAATTTATAATTCTATCATCTTCATTGCCTTCAAAAGTTTTTGCTTTCTTTGCTGTTTCAAAAATTCCTTTAGAATAAAGATAATTTTCGTCTTCGCTCATTATATAATTGTCACTTTCTTCGCCTTTTGTAAGTTTTGCTTCATTTAGCCAGAAAGTATTTGGGAAAACTGAGAATTTATCTTTTGGATATTTCATTGCAACAAATTCATGGCCTGAATAAATTTCTACATACCAAGTATCTGTTTTGTCAGCAACTACAAGAGCATTTCCTTCAGCAGCTCCTTTTGTGGCAACTTCATTAGCTATTAATTTTACAGCATCTAGTGCATTGTCAGCACTTGATAACACAACTGTTGTAATTATTGCCTCACTAATTCCAATAGGCTTTCCTTCTTCTTCTCCATCAAGATATGGATCAACCTTTTGAACATCTTCGTTTGCAGATGCGGAAACAGTCATATCAGCCATAAGACCTTTTTCATTGTAGCCAGCCTCATCAAACATACCATATTCTGGAGTAGTATCGCTTATAGAAGTAAAACGGTAAGAATCGTGTGGAAGTTCAAATTCATATCCACCTTTTTCTGCGTAAGAAACATCTACAAGTTTTTCTCCTTTTTTGTATTTGCTAGCTTCATTGATTTTATAAACCTTGTTGTGATTTATTTCCAAATCCTCTGTACGACCAAAAATTGTAGTACCATCTTCAGTCAAATCGCTACCAACTATAACGCCTGTACAAGCTTTTGCAGGTAAGGCTAAGGCAGTAAATAAGAATACTGCGCTCAATATTGAAACACATAATTTATTAAACATTTTCATAGTGTACCTCCAATTCATATTATAAATCAATTAAAAAAAATAGACAAACGTTACCAAAAATAGTTTTTATTCTTTATTTCTTTATCAGAAATAAGCAAAATCTTTTCTCTTTTGTAAGAAATAATCTAAACAAATTAATTTTTTAAAAAACTTAATTAATTAAAAATATTTTATTAGATAAAGTAATACAACAATTTGAATTAAATGAAAATATTTATTTGACATTGTATATATATATAATGGAGATATAAAAAAATTATAAAAATAAGGAGAAAAATATGAAAAAGAAAAATGTACTAGCATTAGCACTAGCAGCTGGATTAGTTTTTGGTGGAACAGCTTATGCTGATGGAGAAGGAGAACCAGCTCCAGATCCAAGCACATTCTCTGCGTTCAGCAATACAGCTGATAATGGAATAGGCGATCAAGGATTTGATGGAGAAGATAATTTAGATAATACTGATCAAACACCTCCAACAGGCACAGGTTCACAAACTACACCAGATCCAAAACCTGAAAAACCAAAAGCAGAAAACAATGAAAATGGATATTCTTCAGAAGCAGCAGCTGATGCAGCAGGAAAAGCAGCTGCAGCTGCATCTAAGAAATATTATGAAGTTTACTTACAATATGGTAACTATCATTATAGACTATTAAATGCACCTTCTAATGAACAAAAAATAAAAGATGATATTTACAAACAACAACCAAAAGCATTAGCTGAAAGTAAATTCAACCCTGATCAAGGATATGCAACTTTTGAAGAAGCTCAAAAAGCAGCAGAAGCTATCGTAGCTAAATCAGAAATCAACAAAGGATATAATATTACTAAAGGTAAAGATGGAAAATATTATATCGAATTAACAGTTGATGCTAAGAAAACAAAAGATCTTGATAGAAAAGAAATCAAACCAGCAGCAAAACCAGCAGTTAAAGCTAACAACAATAATGTACAAACAGGTGTAGCTGGACTTACAGGAGTAGTTGCAACACTTGCAGCAGCTTCAACAGCTCTTTTCAAATCAAAAAGAAAATAATTAAATTAAAATCAAAACTAGGATGATTTCATCCTAGTTTTTTTCTTTATTTTAGTAAATTCAATTAATAAAAGCAAAAATTATTTTGACTGTCGAACTGTAGAAATTTTTATAATTTATAAGCTTTAAAATAAAAAATAAAAAAATTAAAAAAATTTTCAAAAAAAATGTTTAGAATCGATTTCACTGGGTATTATTATAATAACAGAAGATAAAAGCTTCTGATAGTCCACTAGCATGGATAATAAAAATGCTTAAGTTTATAGTGATATACGAGATTTAAAGCTATAAATGTATTTAGACTATAAAAATTTAAATGGATTTAAAATCTGAATTCTTATATTATAAAACTTTATAATAGTGAAGCTTTATTTAAAAAAAGAAAATAGTATAAGATTTCATAGAAAAAGTGGTGGAAATTAATTGTTAAAGTAGAGCCATCTGACATTTTTCTAAAAGATTTGTTTATAGGATAAATAGAAAAAAAAGCAAGCAAACAATTGAATAGATAAAGATTTTGTTAGGAGGAAGTTTTCCCATAAAATAAAAAAATATACAAAAAATGTCAATGTGCTAAGATATTTAATATATGAATATAGAGATATGAAAAAAGAAAGGACAATAAGAGTGATTGAACCAAAAACAGAATCCTGTGCTAGTGGACATATAAAATAAATCGACTTTAAATTGTAAAGAAAGTTTAAAGTCGATTTTTTTGTGTTTATTTTTAAAATTTTTTGTTGTATATTTTTAAATTATTTGATTTTTTTCCTATACATTAATTGGTTTACCAAGAACAAAAAGGAAATTATAAAAAGATTTGTAAAGGAATCTGGACTTGATTTTTTCATTGATAAGTAAAAAATTATATCTAGTACAAGATATATTGTAAAAGCGAAAAGGGTGTGGATTGATGTGTAATTAAAAATTTCGGCATCTCTTTTGTCGCCAAATTTATATTTTGTTAAAAGTAGGATATTTACAACCAAGCTTGCAAGTAAAATTATTATTATTAATAGATTTGTTTTCATAATATATTCCTTTCTTTTTTGCTTTATCTTTATGATAGGTTAAAAAATATTTTGTGTCAAATAGCTTATTGAAGATATTTTCTTGAAAGTTTTAAAAAATTCTTATATAATAATAAGACATTAAGAGTCTAAAAGGAGCGGGCTATGGATACTTTAGAAAAATTGAAAATTTTGACGGATGCTGCAAAGTATGATGTGTCTTGTTCTTCATCGGGTTCTAGTAGGAAAAATTCTTCAAAAGGATTGGGCAATGGTCATCTTGCTGGGATTTGTCATTCGTGGAGTGAGGATGGCAGATGTATTTCTCTTTTAAAAATTTTATTTACTAATAAGTGCATTTACGATTGTGAATATTGTATTAATAGGTCATCAAATGTCACAAAGAGAACGGAATTTACTCCTAGAGAAGTTGCGGATTTGACTATTAATTTTTACAAGAGAAATTATATTGAGGGTTTATTTTTATCATCTGGAGTTATAAAAAATCCAAATTATACAATGGAGCTTTTGATAAAAACTGCTGATATTTTGAGAAATGAATATCATTATAATGGCTATATTCACATGAAATCAATACCAGGCGCTGATTCTGATTTGCTCAAAAAAATGGGACTTTTGGTGGATAGGATGAGCGTAAATGTGGAACTTCCTCTAGAAAAATCTCTAAAAATTCTAGCTCCTCAAAAATCTATAAAGGCGATTGAATCTTCTATGGATTTTGCCAATAAAAAAATTGTCCAAAGGAAAAATGAGATTAAATTATACAAGCATACTCCAAAATTTCTTCCAGCGGGACAAACAACCCAGATGATTATAGGAGCAGATGAGGAAAGTGATTTTGACATTGTAAGTAGGGCGGAAAATTTGTATGACGATTATTCATTAAAAAGGGTTTTTTATTCAGCTTTTGTTCCAGTTGTAAAAAGTGAATTTACAAAAGATATAAAAAAAGCTCCACTTTTAAGAGAACATAGACTCTATCAAGCCGATTGGCTTTTGAGGTTTTATGGTTTTAAATCTTCTGATTTATTAAATGAGAAAAATAAAAATTTTGATTTAAGAATAGATCCCAAAACAGATTGGGCGATAAATAATATTTCGAAGTTTCCAATGGAAATCAACAAGGCGAGCTTTTATGATTTAATTAAAATTCCAGGAATCGGAATAATTTCTGCAAGAAAAATTGTAAATGCAAGAAAATACAGAAAACTTGAATATTGTCATTTAAAAGCCTTAAATATTTCTGTAAAAAAAGCCAGAAATTTTATAACTGTAAATGGGAAATACCAAGGTTTAAAATTCAACAGCCAAAAAGATTTGAAAGAGAGGATGAGCCTTTCTGATCCGAAATCTTTTGAGCAATTATCATTTTTTGGGTGAAATATGAAAATTATAGTTTATGACGGAACTTTTGAAGGTTTTTTGACGGTAATTTTTACACAATATAAAGAAATTTTCAAAATAAAAATAGAAAGTGAAAAAGACCAAATTTCTTTTCTTGACCAAAAATATATAAAAACAGATTTTGAAAAAGCAAAAAGAGTTGAAGATTCCATAAAGAAAAATATTTCCAAAGATTTTTTTTGTGATATAAAAATAGCCTTTAAATCAGATTATAAAAACAAGGACACGATAATTGCAAGGCTTATAAAACTTGCCTTTATAAAAGGAGAAAAAATTACAAAATCAACCAACAAATACGCCATAGCCTTTAATAAAATGGTAAAAAATTACGGAAGAGAGGCTCATACCTTTAAGGGGCTTTTGAGATTTAAGGAAATCCAAGAAGGATTTTTGTTTGCCAAATATGAATCACACAACGATATTTTAGAAGATTTGTCCAGACATTTTTTACAAAGAATGCCAAAGGAAAAATTTGTAATATACGACAAAAATAGAAACAAGGCTTTTGTATCAATTTATGGAAATTTTGAAGTGGTAGAAATATTAAATCTTGATATAAAAGAAAGTAAGAAGGAAGAATTTTTCCAAAATCTATGGATAGGATTCTACGATGCCATAGCCATAAAAGAAAGAAAAAATAAAAAACTAATGATAGAAAATATGCCAAAAAAATACTGGAAAAACTTGCCAGAAAAAAATAGAAAAAATTGAAAAGGAGCACAAGCTCCTTTAAAATCGTAGACAAACCCTCAAGCACGAATATCTGACTCCAAAAATTGTTGATTTCTAAATTCCAAAATTCTAAAAACGCAAACTCGCTAACGCTCAAACAGTGCGTTTTTTGACGAATTTTAAAATTTGAAATCAAATCAATTTTTTCCGTATGATATTCTTAGCATGAGGATTTGTATACTTTGTCAACAGTCTGAAGGAGCACAAGCTCCTTTTTTATTGCAAAAATAACACGTTTAATTGTTTTATCTAATTTATTAAAGAAAATAATATAATTATTTTTTAAAATTTATATTATAAAATTGGATTTAATATTTTTTATTGGGGTAAAATTTAAAAGAGAGAGTAAGTATTTGGCTTTGGAAAATATGAAGGAGAAATATGGAAGATAGGACAAGAAATTTTCAAATTATAGGAGCAAGTCTTTCTTATATTCTTGTCATGATAATATCGTGGGTGAAAAATTTAAATACCAGCGGACCAAACGCTATATTTTCGACAATGATATTATTTGGATTGACTTATAAAACTTTTATAAAAAAAGAAAAACTTAAAAAAAGTGAATTTGTTTTTAGATTTTTAATGATTCTTGGTTTTGGTATTATAATGCTTACAAGTTTTCGTGATTTAATTTAGGAGGAGATATGAAAAGACAAGTTGAAGTACCAATTTTTATTTTGGGAATTGTAATATGGGTTGTTGCAATATTTTTGCCAGTTGATAGCTTGGAATTTGTTTTGGGAAACGGATTAAGGCCATTAGGACTTGCAACAATATTTATTTGCCCGATTTTGGGAATAATTGGAATGCTTTTTTCTATAAAAAATAGAAATATCATATTATCGTTTTTAAATATTTTTTTAATACTTGCTTTTCCAATTACTATGAGTATTGGATATTATTTTTAATAAATTGTAAAAAGACCTTATGGTCTTTTTTTATTGGATAAAATAATTTGAAGTAAAAGTCTTAGGGAAATCATTATTTTTTTGATGAATATTTTTTATTTTTTATAAAAAATTTCATAAATTTTTTGGGAAGATTTTTGTAAAATTTTATTTTTGTTTTTAGCCTTTGGAATTGTGGGATTTTATTTTTTGAAAATTTTTAAATTTTTTGAAAAAAAGTCTTGATTTCTATTTTGGAATATGATATAGTGAATTTACGGAAACGATACCGAAAACTGTTTGCTTTAAATTTTTTAAAAATGCAAAGAAATTGAAAAATTCTAAAAAAATATTAATAGAGGGATTTTTGGGGTTTTCTTTTTATAAATGTTTTTGGTTAGTTGGAAAATAAAATGGAGGAATATTTTTTATGAAATTAAAGAAAACGTTATTGACAACTGCTTTAGTGCTTGCATCTTCTCTTGCTCTTACTTCTTGTGGACAAAAAAATGATGCTGACAACAGCAATTCTAATGCAGGAAGTGCAGGAAGTGGAGAAAGTGCAAAGGGTTCTGTTTATTATTTAAACTTTAAACCTGAAGTTGAGGAAGTTTGGAACAAAATCGCAAAAACTTATACTGATGAAACTGGCGTTGCTGTAAAAGTTGTTACTGCTGCAAGTGGTACTTATGAATCTACTTTGAAAGCAGAAATTACTAAAAAGGATGCACCAACTCTTTTCCAAATCAACGGTCCTATTGGTTACAAAAATTGGAAAGATTACACAAAAGATTTGAAAGATTCTGAACTTTACAAACATCTTATCGACAAAGAACTTGCTGTTAAGGATGGAGAAGGAGTATTTGGTATTCCTTATGTAGTTGAAGGATATGGAATTATCTACAACGATGCAATTTTACAAAAATATATAGGCCTTGACGGTGCAAAGATTAAAAGTGTTGATGAAATCAAAAATTTTGAAAAATTAAAAGAAGTTGCTGAAGATATGCAAGCTAAAAAAGAAGAGCTTGGCATCGATGGAGCCTTTGCTTCTACATCTTTAAAACCAGGTGAAGATTGGAGATGGCAAACTCACTTAGCAAACTTACCAATTTATTATGAATATAAAGATAATAAAGTTAAAGATATGGATGAAGTTAAATTTAAATATGCTGATAATTACAAAAATATTTTTGATCTTTATATTAAAAATTCTACAGTTGATCCAAATGCTTTAACAGGAAAAGCTGTAACAGATTCTATGGCTGAATTTGCTCTTGAAAAAGCTGCTTTTGTTCAAAATGGTAACTGGGCTTGGAGTCAAATTTCTGAAGTTTCTGGAAACAAAGTTAAAGAAGAAAACATTAAATTCTTGCCAATTTATACAGGTGTTAAAGGCGAAGAAAAACAAGGTATCTGTGTTGGTACAGAAAACTTCTTCTCTGTAAATTCACAAGCTAGCAAAGAAGATCAAAAAGCTACAGAAGAATTTTTAACTTGGTTATTTACTTCTGAAAAAGGAAAAGAATTTGTAACAAAAGATTTAGGATTCATTTCACCTTTCGATACATTTGAAGAAAAAGATCAACCATCAGATCCTCTTGCAAAAGAAGTTGTAAAATATATGTCTGACAAAGACTTATACAATATTGATTGGAACTTCACATCATTCCCAAGCCAAGCATTCAAAGATTTCTTTGGACAAGCTCTAGGACAATATGCATCTGGAGAAATGAAATGGGATGAAGTTAAAGATTCTTTTGTAAAAACATGGAAAGATGAAAAAGCTGCTGCAAAATAAAAAAATAGCAGCCAAAAAAGATTATAGGTTAAATTAATCTATCTTGTGATAGAAAAAAATAGTCTGAATGTATGTTAGCTTGATTAAAAATCAATCCTGCATTCAGACTTTTTTTAAAATAAATCCATAAAGGAGGTTTTTATGGAAAAAATATTGAAAAAATATTTCCCATTTTTTGTATTACCTACTTTTTTAGTATTTTGTATAGTTTTTATTATTCCTTTTATACTTGGAATCGGACTTTCTTTTACAAAATTCACTACAATTTTTAATTCTGAGTTTGTAGGTTTTCAAAATTATGTAACAGCCTTATCAAGCGGACAAAGATTTGGCAGAGCTTTTGTTTTTACGGTTTTATTTACTATAGTTTGTGTAATTTCTATAAATGTTATAGCCTTTGCCCTAGCTGTTGTTCTTACAAGAAAAATTAGAGGCAAAAATTTATTTAGAACTGTATTTTTTATGCCAAACTTAATCGGTGGAATAGTCCTTGGTTATACTTGGCAAGTTATGATTGATTCATTTTTATTAAATTTTGGACAAACGCTTTTAGCAAATCAAAAATATGGATTTTGGGGCTTGGTAATACTTATGAATTGGCAATTGATTGGTTATATGATGGTAATTTATATAGCAGGTCTTCAAAATGTCCCACCATCACTTATAGAAGCTGCTGAAATCGACGGAGCAAGCAAGTGGCAAACTTTAAAATCTATAACAATTCCAATGGTTATGCCATCAATTACAATTTGTACATTTTTAACACTAACAAACAGTTTCAAATTATACGATCAAAACCTTGCATTAACAGCAGGAGCACCATTGTATAAGACGGAAATGTTAGCTTTGAATATAGTAGATACTATGTTTTCAAGAAATGGATTTGAAGGAGTTGGACAAGCAAAAGCGGTTATTTTCTTTATTATAGTAGCAGCCATTGCCTATCTTCAAATCAGACTTACCAGAGAAAAAGAGGTGGAACAATAATGAAAGAAAAAACTATAAATGCAATTTTGTTTGTAATAATGTTATTTCTACTTGGGATTTTCTTATTTCCTATTGCTTTTATCCTTATGAATTCCTTTAAAGGAAAATTTTTCATAAGTGATTCTCCATTTACACTTCCAACAGGAGATACTTTTGCAGGGCTTGAAAATTATGTTTCTGGACTTGCAAGAACAGGATTTTTCCAAGCTGCAGGTTGGTCATTTTTTATAACAATAATTTCAGTTTTTGTAGTTGTACTTTTATCAGCGATGACTGCTTATTATTTAACAAGAGTAAAAAATAAATTTACACAAGTGATTTATTACTTGTTTGTATTTTCAATGATAGTACCTTTCCAAATGGTTATGTTTCCAACAATAAAAGTTGCAGACTTTCTACATTTAAATAATCCAATCGGTATGGTTGTTTTATATTTAGGATTTGGAAGTGGGCTTTCAGTATTTATGTTTTCAGGATTTATAAAATCAATCCCAATAGAAATCGAAGAAGCCTCAATGATAGATGGATGTTCGCCAATAAAACATTTCTTTTATATAATTCTTCCGATTTTAAAACCAACAGCGATTACAGTTGCAATTTTAAATACAATGTGGATTTGGAATGATTATCTTCTTCCATATCTTGTAATAGGAGTAAGTACTCCATACAAAACAATTCCAGTTGTAATCCAAATGCTTGTAGGAAGTAATGGAAACAAAGACTTGGGAGCTATGATGGCTATGCTTGTTCTTAGTATGTTGCCAGTTATAGTATTTTATTTGACAATGCAAAAACACATAGTTAAAGGAGTTGCGGCAGGAGCAATTAAAGGATAAAAAATTGAAAAGAGTAACCATAAAAGACATAGCATCTATGTGTGGGGTAAGTGTGAGCACTGTTTCAAGAGCTATAAATAATGGTGGAGAAATAAGTAATGCCACCAAGCAAAAAATTCTTAAAACCATTGATGATTTAGGCTATGTGCCAAATCAAAATGCAAGAAATTTAAAAATTACAAAAACAAAAACAATAGCAGTTCTCATAAAAGGAATTACAAATCCTTTTTTTACACCAATGTTAAAGGTTCTCGAAGAAGAAATAACAAAAGCAGGTTACACTTTTGCCCTACAAAAAGTAGAAGAACATTTAAGTGAAATTGATATAGCTTATAAAGTTGTAAAAAATTTAAAGCCTGAAGGAATAATATTTTTGGGCGGATATTTTGTAGAAGATAGAAAAAAATTAAATTCTTTGGGAATTCCTTTTACAATGACGACAATAATAAACAAAGATTTAAAAATAAAAAAATCAGCTTGTCTTGGTGTAGATGATTTTGTTCAAAGCAAAAAAATAGTAAATTATTTGATAAGCATTGGGCATAAAAAAATTGCTTTTATAGCGCCAAGAATTGAAGATCAAAGTATAGGAAAGTTAAGGCTTATGGGCTACCAAAAAGCCCTAGAAGAAAATGAGATAGAATTTGATGAAAAATTAATTTTTTATCCAAAAAAGGGAACAAATCCCTATTCCATGGAACACGGATATGAAGTAGGCAAAAAAATTGTGAAAAAAAATATTCCATGCACAGCTATTTTTGCAATATCTGATGTAGTCGCCATGGGAGCAATTAAGGCAATAGATGATTTTGGTAAAAAAGTTCCGCAAGATTATTCAGTTGCAGGTTTTGATGGATTGGAAATAAATAAATATTTATTAAAACCAATCACAACAATAGTCCAACCAGCATCAGAAATTGCTTATGAGTCAGTAAAAGATTTATTTAAAATAATAAAGAAAAAACCGTATGAAAAGATAATGGAATTTGATGCTGAATTGTTTGTAGGAAAAACAACAGCACCAATTGTTAGTAAGGAGTTAGAATGAAAAAAGCAGGTATTTTATTACCCCTTCAAAGTCTAAATGGAGAAAATGGGATTGGAGATTTTGGAAAAGCTGCATTTGATTTTATAGATATAATCAAAAAATCAGGATTCGATATGTGGCAAATTTTGCCATTAAATCCCCTAGGATATGGAAATTCTCCCTACCAGCCATATTCCTCTTTTGCTGGAGATGAAATTTATATAAGTTTAGACTTGCTATATGAAGACGGACTGCTTGAAAAAAGGGCTGAAAAAATAGAGCAAAAAGAAAGAATTGACTATAATTTTGTAAGAAAATTTAAAGAAAAATATTTAAAAATTGCCTACGAAAATTTTAAAAAAACTGAAGAAAATCAAACAAAAGCCTACGAAGACTTTTTGAAATTCGATTTTGTGTATAATTATGGCGTTTTTATAACTTTAAAAAAAGAAAATAATTTAAGAAGCTGGAATGAATGGCCAGATGAGATGAAAAATTGGATTGTAGATAAAAAATTCGATTTAACAGCTTATGAAGACAAAATCAATTATGAAATTTTTGTTCAATATATTTTTTACAAACAATGGATGAAATTAAAGGCTTATGCCAACGAAAATAATATAAAAATTGTTGGAGATATTCCTTTTTATGTAGGACTTGATAGCCTTGATGTTTGGGAAAATCAACAATATTTTGAAATAACAAAAGATGGCAATCCAAAATTAATTGCAGGTGTTCCACCAGATAATTTTTCAGCTACAGGACAAAGATGGGGCAATCCTATTTATAATTGGGAAAAAATAAAAGAAGATGATTTTTCTTTTTGGATAAATAGACTTGCCTATAACGGAAAACTTTACGATATAGTAAGGCTTGACCATTTTAGAGCCTTTGATACTTATTGGGTAATAGATTCAAAAAATGAAACAGCCATAGAAGGCGAATGGCTTTTTGCACCTGGCTATGAATTGTTTGAAAAAATAAAAAAAGATTTGAAAGATGTAGAATTTATTGCGGAAGATTTAGGCGAAATAAGACCAGAAGTTTTTGAGCTTAGAGATTATTTTAACCTAAAAGGAATGGTAATAATTCAAACAGATATAAGAGCAACTGAAAAAAATTATATATACGCACCAGAAAATTCGATTTGTTATACAGGAACTCATGATAACAAAACTATTATGGATTGGTTTGAAGATTTAAGCGAAGAAGAAAAAGAAAATATAAACAAACTTTTCCAAAAAATCGGCATAAGAAACGAAAATATTTACGATAATTTTTTTGAATTTGCAATGAGGTGCGATAGCGAATATGTAATAATTCCTCTACAAGATATTTTGGGCTTGGGCAAAGAAGCAAGAATAAATACACCAGCCACCTTGGATGAAAAAAATTGGTCTTATAAATTCAAATCAATGGAAAAATTAAAAGAAAAAGAAGAATTTTTGAAAGAAATTATAGAAAAAAATAGGAAATAAATTCATAATATTATAGATTTACCCTGTAAAATCAGAGCGTAGACAAACCCTCAAGCACGAATA
>NZ_KV803761.1:29694-103088 GCF_001811125.1 Anaerococcus sp. HMSC068A02
AGAGCGTAGACAAACCCTCAAGCACGAATATCGAACTCCAAAAATTGTTGATTTCTAAATTTCGAAATTCTAAAATCGCAAACTCACTAACGCTCAAACAGTGCGATTTTTGACGAATTTTAAAATTTGAAATCAAACCAATTTTTTACGTATGATATTCTTAGCATGAGGATTTGTATAATTTATCAACAGTCTGGATTTACCCTGTAAATTTTAATATTAAAGGAGAAAAAATGGCAAATTTAAGTTTAAAAAATATAAATAAAATTTATGACAACGGCTTTCATGCTGTAAAAGATTTTAATATGGAAATAGAGGACAAGGAGTTTATAATTTTTGTAGGACCATCAGGCTGTGGAAAATCTACGACTCTTAGAATGATAGCAGGGCTTGAAGATATAAGCTCTGGAGAGCTAAAAATTGATGGAAAAGTTGTAAACGACGTCCTACCAAAAGATAGAGATATAGCTATGGTTTTCCAAAATTATGCTCTCTATCCACACATGACAGTTTATGATAATATGGCATTTTCATTAAAAATAAATAAGGTGCCAAAAGATGAAATTGACAAAAAAGTAAAAGAAGCAGCAAAGATTTTGGATATAGAAAATCTATTAAAAAGAAAACCAAAACAATTATCAGGTGGACAAAGACAAAGAGTTGCTATGGGACGTGCTATAGTTAGAAATCCAAAAGTATTTTTGATGGATGAGCCATTAAGTAACCTTGATGCAAAACTTAGAGTTCAAATGAGAATAGAAATTTCAAAATTATATCAAAAATTGGGAACAACAATGATCTATGTAACTCACGATCAAACAGAAGCAATGACTCTTGGAACAAGAATAGTTGTAATGAAAGATGGAATTGTTCAACAAATTGATACACCACAAAATCTTTACGATCATCCAAAAAATTTATTTGTTGCAAGTTTTATAGGCTCTCCACAAATTAATTTGATAGATGTTAAAGCGGTAAAAGAAGGCGAAGAAGTATTCGTAGAAAATGATTATTTAAAATTAAAACTTCCAAAAGAAAAAGCAGACATATTAATCGATAAGGATTATATAGGAAAAAAAGTTGTATTTGGAATAAGACCTGAATCAATTTATGACGAAGAAGACTTTTTAGAAAAAGCAAGCGATGGCTCAATAATAAATGCAAAAATTAGAGTATTTGAGCTAATGGGAGCAGAAGTTTATTTGTATTTTGATTTAGGCGAAGATCAAATAACAGCAAGAGTAAATCCATCAACAAAAGCAAAAGTTGGACAAGAAGTAAAATTTGCTTTTGATATGGAAAAAACCTATCTCTTTGATCCAGAAACTTCTCTTATAATAGAATAAAAAATAAAAAACTGGTAAATATTTTTTTAAAACTTCTAATCAAAAGCGATTAGGAGTTTTTTGTTTTAAAATTTTTTAAAAGTTAAAAGAAATATTTTTTAAAAAATTCCAAATTTTAAAAATTTCAAAAAATCTATTTTTGATATTGATAAATATTGACAATTAAATTCGTTTTTTGTAAAATTTAGGAGATTATAGAGATTTAAATAATTATTTTTAATTAGTCTAATAGATTTGATAAAAAATTTTAAAAAATATAAAGGAGATGCCTATGGAGAAAAGAAAAAATATTGATCTTACAAAGGAAAATATTGGAAAATCTTTAATAAAATTATCCATTCCTTTAACTCTTACAGCTTTTGTCCAAATCGCCTATACTTTGGTAGATATTATTTGGATTGGTAGACTTGGCTCTAATGCTGTCGCTGCTGTTGGGGTTTCTTATTTTTTGGCTTGGATTGCTGAGGCTTTGTCTTTGATTGCAAAAATTGGCGGAGGAGTTTATGCGGCTCAAGCCTATGGAAGAAAAGATAAAAAACTTACGTCTTTGATTTTACAAAATGGATATTTGCAAGGAAGCATTACTTCGATAATCTACATAATTTTAATATTTACTTTCAAAACTTATATTATAGATTTTTATAAACTAGGAGCAGAGGTTTCAAATTTTGCAAATGCTTATCTTTCTATAACAGCTTTGGGTTATATATTTGTATTTTTAAATCCGATTTTTTCCCAATCATTTTATTCGATTGGAGAAAGTATTACTCCTTTTAAAATAAATACAATTGGTTTGGTTTTAAACATAGTTCTTGATCCGATTTTTATTTTTGGTCTTGGACCAATTCCTCAATTAGGAATAAGGGGTGCGGCAATAGCGACTGTTACGGGACAAGCAACTGTATTTTTTATATTTTTATTTGTTATGAAAAGAAAAGTTGGAGTAATAAAAGATTCTCTTGAAAATTTTACACTTTCAACAAAGTGGCAAGTGAGAATTTTTAAACTAGGACTTCCAGTTGCTTTTATCAGCGGAATTCACGCTCTAATAACTATGATTTTAAATAAATTAATGGCAAATTTTGGACCAAAACCAGTTGCAGTTTATTCGATAGGAAGTCAGCTCGAATCAATTTCTTGGAAAACAACAGAAGGATGCCAAGTTGTAGTTCAATCATTAATCGCACAAAATTACGGAGCAGGCTTAATGGATAGGGTAAAAAAAGGCGTCAAAGAAAGTCTAAAACTTGTTGGGGCAATTGGAATTATAGCTACAATTATTTTGTTTGCATTTAGAAATTATTTATTTGAAATTTTTGTACCAGGCGATTTGGAAACAATAAATTTGGGCGCAAAATATTTGGCAATTCTTTCAGCAAGCCAACTTATGATGGCATTAGAAATAGGTTCTACAGGAATTTTCCAAGGCTTGTCAGATACAAGAACGCCATCAGCAATTTCTATAATATTTAATGCAGCAAGAATTCCAATATCAATTTTATTAATGCCATATTTTGGTGTTTTGGGAATCTGGCTATCAATGACAATAACATCAATTATAAAAGGACTTCTTTCACTTTTTCTTTTGAAAAAGAAAATGAAAAAGAATTTAAAAGTTATAGATTTTAGATGATTTTTTAAAATAAGAAAAATATTCAAAAAAATAACCACCGTTAGGGGCTCTTAATTAGAGATTTAATTCCTTAAAATTTAATCGGCATGAATGTATCAACTTCTGTGCCGATTTTTAAATGGCAATACATAGAAATGGTATTCGATATTTGGACAGAGAAATCAAATAATGGAGTAAAATATAACAAGAGGATACAATCCTAATTTTATGTTAATAATTGTTCATAGCGATTCTATTGTAGCAACAAATCATAACAACGGAAGTAAATTCCAGTTGGTTGATTCAAAAGCAACTTTTAATTACAATATTCATAAGAATCATACATTTGGAGGAATTTATGAATGTTGTAGAAGTTAGAAATGTTTCAAAGACCTACCCTTCATTTTGCTTAAATAATGTTACTTTTTCGCTTGAGATCAAAAAGATTACTGGTTTTATAGGCAGAAATGGTGCGGGGAAGACCACGACTATTAAGGCGATGCTAAATCTTATCCATCCAAAAAGCGGTGAAATTAAATATTTTGACATACCACTAAATGAGCACGAAACAGAGATTAAACAGAAGATAGGCTACTCCACCGGAAGCGTAAGCTGGTATCCAAGAAATAGAATAAAAGAAATCATCGATGTCAGTAAAACTTTTTATAGCACATGGGATGAAAATGCATATAGAAAATACATGAGGATGTTTTCTTTGGACGAAAACAAGAAGCCAATTGAATTGTCGCAAGGAATGAAAGTAAAGTTTAATCTTCTTCTTGCTCTTTCACATCAGGCAGAAATTTTGATCCTTGACGAACCAACAAGCGGTCTAGATCCATTTTCACGTGACGAGCTTTTGGATCTTTTTATTAATCTGAAAGAGCATGGGGTTACGATTCTATTTTCAACTCATATCACATCCGATTTGGAGAAATGTGCGGATAATATTATCTATATAAAGAAAGGTGAAATCAAGGTTGAATCTAGAAGAGAGGACTTTATTAAAAACTATGGCTTGCCAGGCGAATCCCTTGAAGAAATATTCCTAAGATTAGAGAAGGAGGAAAGATTATGAATGCATTATTAAGAAAAGAAATGCGACTAAGTGCACTAATACTTACCTATTTATTTATTGCATTTGGTCTTATGGCTCTTTTGCCGGGATATCCGATTCTTTGCGGAGTATTTTTTATCACGCTTGGAATTTATCAGAGCTTCCAAAGTGCAAGAGAAGCAAACGATATAGTTTACACCGCTTTATTGCCAGTTGCAAAAAGCGATGTGGTGAAGGGAAAGTTTCAGTTTGTCATTTTTATTGAGCTTTGTGGATTTATCATCATGACAATATGTACTCTTGTTCGCATGACTATTTTTTTCGATTCACAAGTATATAGGGATAATGCATTGATGAATGCTAATCCTTTCTTTTTGGGGACAGTTCTTATTATATTTGGTCTTTTTAACGTTATATTTGTTGGAGGATTTTTTAAGACTGGATATAAAATTGGCAAGCCTTTTATCTTATATATGGTTGTAGCTTTTATAACTATTGGTATTGCAGAAACACTTCATCACATTCCTGGGCTTGAGGCACTAAACGCTTTTGGATTCGATGAGATTATTCTACAGGTTATCCTTTTGCTTTCCGGAATAATCGTATTTTCTTTTATGACATATTTTGCATTTAAGAAAGCTACAATAGATTTTGAAAGAATTGATTTATAGGAGAGTTCTATGCTTAAAGATAATCTAATCATGCTTAGAAAAATAAATGGCTATTCTCAGGAAGAAATAGCAGAAAAAATAGGTATTTCACGTCAAGCCTACGCAAAATGGGAAAGTGGAACAACTACTCCAAACATTGATAAGGCTCTATCTTTGGCTGAATTATATGGGGTTACAATTGATGGGCTAATAAAAACCGAAGAGGTTTCAGACATTGGCATCATACCACCTGCACAGAAGGGAAAGAATATTTGGGGCACAGTCACAATTGGTGATCGAGGACAGATTGTCATTCCAAAAGCAACAAGAGATCATTTTTCTATTAAAACCGGCGACCGAATGATAGTGCTAAGCGATGAAACAGGGATCGCATTAATACCGGCAGAGCTTTTTGAAAATAGAATGCAGGAGATTATGAATAAAATTTCCGATTTTTAATTTCATATTAGTTCATCATTTTTTATATGAATTTTAAGTATACTAATGATATGTAAAGAGGGAAAACAGAAGAGCTTCAAACAGATTAACCTTCAAGATTACTGACCAAGCAGGCTGTGATATTTTAGTTCAGATTATATATACACGTAATATGAAAAGTAGCGCAAATAGAATTAAAGGTATTACTGTTGAAATTTGAAAGAGTCAAATGCTTAATTGCTTATTTATTTCCATGTTTAACTCAATATAAACTTTATTTTTTTTCTTGGCTCAATGTTTCGGCTTCGCAAAAAATCTTAAATTTTTCTTATGATAGTTTTCCGTCTAATACTTTCCAAAATTCATCATGAAGTCTATCAGCACATTTTTTTGCTGTTACTGCAATATCTAAAAAGTTAATGGCTGATCCAACTTTTCCTTTTTTGCTTTCTTAACTCAGTTTTCTGCGTATCTTTTGCAAGCATTAACTTCTGTTTCTAATCTTTCCAAAATTTTTTGTTTCATGCTTAACTCTCCTTTTTTACTATAAACATATTCCCGTACTATAAAAGATAAGTGAAGCCAATTGAAAGCTATCATTCTAAAATTAATCAAATTAAAAAGGTTAAGAACATCTCTCTTAACCTTTTACCTAGCCACCTAAAGACTCTCTAATTCAATGAACCTTTTGGTGGTTTTATTTTATAGATTTTTAATTTTTTCCATATCAATATCTTTGATATTATCAATTACCATGTCTGCTTGTTTTTTTATTTTGTCCCATTCGTTTTTGTTGTATGGGAAATCTTTTATGCCTACGGTTTTTATTCCTAATTTTTTGGCAGATTTTACTGCATAAAGTGCATCGTCGAATAAAACTGCGTCTTTTGCATCAATTTTATAATTATCAAGTGCCTTTTGCCAATATTCCTTGTCGCTTTTTTTGTAAGGAAATTTATCTGGTGTTAGAATGAAATCAAATAAATTTATTATGCCAAGTCTTCTTAGGGCATTTTCTAGATGAATTTTGTCAGTTGATGAACAAATACACATATCATAGCCATCGTTTTTTAATTTTTGTAAAATTTCAACAGCTCCGTCTTTTGCTAACAAATGATTTTTGTAGGCATCTGTTATTGTAGAAGAAAAATAATCTAAAACTTCTTTTTCGCTTTTGTCTGTGCAGACATTTTCTTTTAACCATTTTACTGTATCCAAAAATGATAAGGCTTCAATTTTTCCTTTCTCTTCGGTAGTAAGTTTGTAATCATATTCTTTTAAAAGTTTTGCTATTGGTTCAAGCCAAATGTGCATGGAATCAAGAATCGTTCCATCACAATCAAATAATAATTTCATAAAAACTCCTTAAATTTTACTTATGCAAGTTTTATATTATCTTCAATGTAAGATTTTGGGAAAATTGAAGTTAATAAGTTCATATAATGTTCAAAATTTATAGTTTTATTTAAACTCATTAGCTCAAGATCAACTCCAAACCATGAAATGTTTATGTCAGTTTGCCTAAAGCCTAAATTTTTGTAAAATTTTTTTCTTTTTTGCCTTTGAACAAGGTTACAAGCATTTTCAACGCAAGGTTCAATTTCAATTATTATTGTTTTATTTTCTCTTTCATTCAAAAGTTCTATAGATTTTGAGCCAAGACTTAGTCCCCTATAATCGCTTTTTATGGCAAAATAATCAATCAAAAGTGTATTATCGCTATCTGAATCCAAGGTAATAAACATTCCTACAAATTCATCATCAAGCAAAATTGGAATAATTCTTCCCAAAGAATTTTCGCAAACTTTTATAATTTGGTCTAGAGGTTTTCTTTCAGCTTTTGGGAAAGCTTCTATATATAAATTTTTAATTTCTTCTAAGTGTTCTAAATAAGAATTTGATAAAGTTAAATTCATAAATTTCCTTTCATTTTATCAGTCATATTGAATAATCATACTTCAAAAAAGCTTAAAATCAAGTGATTTAGCCAATCTTACCCGTTGTGCTATAATAAGAAAAAGGAGAAATTTAAAATGAAAATATTATTTGAGCTTTACATAACTTTTTTTAAAATAGGAGCCTTTACCTTTGGAGGAGGCTACGCCATGCTTCCGCTTTTACAAAGAGAATTGGTCGATAAAAGAAAATGGATTACAGAAGAAGAAATTTTAGATTATTACGCAATAGGTCAAACAACTCCAGGAATAATTGCTGTAAATACTTCCACATTTTGTGGGAGAAAAAGAAAAGGAAATCTTGGAGGAATTGTTGCATCACTAGGTTTTATTACTCCATCAATAATAATCATTACAATAATTGCAAATTTTTTAAAAGCATTTTCTCATATAATTTTAATTAAACACGCCTTTGCTGGAATTAGAATTGCAGTTTCAGCTCTAGTTTTAAATACTGTAATAAATATGGTCAAAAAAACTGCTGATACAAAAATAAAAATTTTAATTTTTTTATTAACTTTTATTGCGATAGGAATTTTTTCTATTTCGCCAATTATTATAGTGATTTCTTGCGGAATTTTTGGAATTATTTTTGGAGGCAAATATGCTTAGGTTGATGTGGGAATTTTTCAAAACTGGACTTTTTGCAATCGGAGGAGGAATGGCAACTTTTCCATTTTTGCAAAAAATGGCAGAAAATTACGATTGGTTTACAAGCGAAGAATTATTAGATATGATTGCCGTTTCAGAATCAACGCCCGGAGCAATAGGAATAAATGTTGCAAGCTTTGCAGGATATAGGGCCTACGGGATTTTTGGAGCAATCCTTGCAAGCATTTCTTTGATAGCGCCTGCAATAATTATAATTTTAATAATAGCAAAATCTTTGGATAAATTTAAAACATCTCTTACAGTAAAAAATGCTTTTGAATACATAAGACCATCAACAGCAGGACTTATTTTGGGTGCTATGCTAAATGTAATGATAATTTCCTTATTTAATGTAAAATTATATGAAAAAACAGGGGATTTTCTAGATTTATTTCAAATAATCCAACTTGTTTTGTTCCTAGGATTTTTATTTTTATTAAGAAAATACAAAAAAATCCATCCACTATTAATAATAGGGATGGGCGCACTTTTTGGAATTATTTTTAAATTGTAAAATTTTTAAAAAGATAAGATAATTTGATATAATTATGGTGTTATCACATCCAATCTGATAACAGAATGGAGGTGCTTACATGAAAGATATATGTTCCTTTATAATTGGCATTCTGACAAATATAATTGGTCATTTTATTTGTAAATGGTTAGATGCCGATGACAAATGTGATAACTAGCCAAATAAAAAAGCAGGAGTTGCCGCTCCTGCTTTTTTAGTCTTACAATGAACTATATGTTCCTTTAGTCATTTTCATTATACTAAAATATAAGAAAAAAGCAAGAGTTGGCGCTCCTGCTTCTTTGTGATTATCATTATGTTGTCATAACTTTTTGTCAATTACATTATACTAATTAATCAAAAAAAAGCAAGAATTAAAATTCTTGCTTTATAAAATTATTTTATTTTTTTCTCACGCTAATTTTGTGAACTTCTCCTAAAATTAATGGAATAAAGGCAAGTGCTAAAATTATTATCCATTGCCAGGTTATTAATTCTAATTCAAATAGAAATCTAAGTGGTCCTACGTACATTACTATTAAAAGTAGGGCAAATGATAGGATGTTTGCTTTTATTAATTGTTTGTTTGAACCAATTCCTAATTCTTTTAAAGTATATTTTGTACTTCTTACAGAAAATGCTCTCAAAAGCTCGCTTGTGATTAAGGTTGCAAAAACCATTGTGTGAGCTCCTTCAATATTTCCTGGGAAGATTAATTTTAATCCTATTATATAAGACATTAAAACTGAAAATGTAATTGCTAGTGATTGGACAATTAGTGAATTTCTCAAATCTCCAGAAATTATTGATTCTTTTGGATCTCTTGGTTCTCTTTGCATTATATCTTTTTCTCCTGGTTCAACTCCAAGAGCAAGGGCTGGGAAAGCATCTGTTACTAGGTTTAACCAGAGTAATTGGATTGGTGTTAGTGGAGAAGGTAGGCCAAATAAAATTGACAAAAATACAATCAAAACTTCTGCGATGTTACATGAAAGTAAGAATGAAACAAATTTTCTAATATTTGCAAAAATTATTCTTCCTTCTTCAACTGCATTTACAATTGTTGCAAAATTATCGTCAACCAAAATCATATTTGCAGTATCTTTTGCAACGTCAGTTCCTGTAATTCCCATAGAAATTCCTATGTCAGCATTTTTGATTGCTGGAGCATCGTTTACTCCGTCTCCTGTCATGGCAACTATTTCGCCGTTTTCTTGAAGGGCGTTTACAAGTTGCACTTTATTTTGTGGAGATACTCTTGCAAAAACTCTTTTTTCTTTGGCAATTTTTCTAATTTCATCATCTGTCATATTATTTAATTCTTTTCCTTCAATTGCTTGGTCTTTGGAATCTGCAATTCCCAAATCTCTTGCTATGGCGAAGGCTGTTTCTAAATAATCTCCAGTAATCATTAAAACATCAATTCCTGATGAGTGGCACTCTGCTACAGCTTTTTTTGCTTCTGGTCTTGGTGGATCTATCATTCCAGTAAGACCTACAAATACCATTTCTTTTTCTATATTTTCGCTTGTCAAATCTTCATTTTTTATTGAATCAAATTCCCTAAAGGCATAAGCCATTACACGAAGAGCTTGTTTGGCAAGATTTTTATTTTCATCCATTGCCTTTTTCTTTAAATCTTGTGTGAAATCTACAATTTCTCCATTTAATAAAATTTTTGAAGAATTTGAAATTATTATATCAGGAGCGCCTTTTGTCATTGCCTTATAATTTTCTTCGACGTTGTGGAAGGTTGTCATCATTTTTCTGTCAGAATCAAAAGGAATTTCTTCAATTCTTGGATGTTTTTTTTCTAAATCTTCTTGAACTATTCCCCATTTTTCAGAAAATGTAAGCATAGCGCCTTCTGTTGGATCTCCAATAATTTTATATTGCTTATCTTCCAAAACCAAATCAGCATCATTACATAAAGTCGAAATTTTCATTAGAAGTTTTATATTTTCTTCATCTTCTATTTTTTCATCGTCAAGTTTTATGTGGCCTTTTGGTTCGTATCCACTTCCTTCAACTTCATATTCTTTTTCATTTGTCCAAATTTTTGTAATGGTCATCTCGTTTTGAGTCAAAGTTCCAGTTTTATCTGAACAAATTGCTGTTGTAGCTCCAAGAGTTTCTACAGAAACTAGAGATTTTACAATGGCTTTTCTTTCTGCCATTCTGTTCATGCCTATTGACAAAACAATTGTTACAACCGCAGTAAGTCCTTCAGGAATTGCTGCAACTGCAAGAGAAACTGCAACCATTAAATTATCTAAAAGCGAATCGCCAGTTCTAAAATATCCAACAACAAATACAATTATACAAACAACAACTACAAGAATTGCCAAAAGTTTTGATAATTTATTTAATTGTCTTTGTAATGGCGTATCCTTATCTTCAACTTGATGAAGGCTTGATGCGATTTTTCCCATTTCTGTGTCAGAACCAGTTTGAGTAACAATTCCTCTTGCGTGTCCGTAAGTTACAATTGTTGATGAGAAAGCAAAGTTTTCCCTATCGCCAATTCCTACTTCGCTGTCATAAACAGCCTCAGAATTTTTTTCTGTTGCAACAGATTCTCCAGTAAGAGAAGACTCGTCGATTTTTAAATTTGATGATTCTAATAAACGCATATCAGCTGGAACAATATCGCCAGTTTCAATTACAACTACATCGCCTACAACCAATTCTTCTGCTTTTACTTTTATTTTTTTGCCATCACGAATTACGCTTGCTTCGGGTGATGACATTTTTTGCAAGGCCTCAACAGAATCTTCAGCTTTTCCTTCTTGAATAATTGACATAATTGCATTGATAATAACGATAGCAATAATTATAAAACATTCAACTTTATCGCCTGTAAAAGCTGATACGATTGATGCAACTATCAATAAAATTACCATAGGATCAATAATTTGTTCGGCGATTTTTTTGCCAAGAGATTTTTTCTTCTTGGATTCAATTTTATTTGGGCCATTTTCTTCAAGACGTTTTGCTGCAAGTTCGCTTGATAAGCCTCTTGCGCTATCTGAGTCAAGTTTTTTTACAATTTCATTTTTTTGACCTAAATAGTCCATTCCTACCTCCTTAAATTTTTTTATTCTAATTTTTCTTTACAAAAAGAAAAGACTTCTGGCAAATCGCCAAAAGTCTTGCTACCAGATGGTTTATTCAACCGGGTTAAACCGTAATGACGATTGAATAATTAAGCTACTCCCTCTTGTTGATATAATTATATGTTAAATATTTTAAAAATCAATTTTAATTTGAAGAGCTAGCAGCAGCCGCATCGTCTCTATTTTTCATTTCATTAATGCAAAGACAAAGAGCAATCAAAACTAAAGTAAAATTTTCGTCATAAACCGTAAGCTCATATTGGTCGCTAAAAGCAAAAAATTTCTTATTCATATCAGCAATCAAATTATTTTGGTAATAAACTTCAAAATCATGGTCCATAAAAGATCCCTTTAAATTTAATTCTTTTCCATCATAAAAAGCATCGACTTTCCTTTTTAAAAAAGATAATTTTTGATTTATTTCCATACGACTTCCATCACAAAAATCAACATAATAAGTTTGAAGAAAAGAAAGAATTTTTTTGGAAATATTAAATAAAATATTTCCATTCATATCTTTTAATTTCGCCTCATAACCTACAAATTTAAAATCTTGGTCAAAAAAGAAAACTTCCTTTCCATTTTCATCTAAAACCGGATACTTATCTGTAATTTTAAAAAATTTTTCCTTAAAATAATATTTTTTCATAAAAAACTCCAATCTGCTTTTTTAATTTATACCCTCAAAAATATAATAAAACAAAAAAATAAATTATTTGTAAAGTTTTTTGTCTTTGTGTTGACATTTATAATCTAGGGTATAAAATTAGATGAGATATGCCTTTGAATTAGGCTTTAAATTTTATTAGTTTTTATTTAAGGAAAGAAAATGAGAAATATTAGTAAAAATAAACAAAATTTTTTGGAAAAATTATCAGATAAAATTACATCAAATCCACCCTTGTATTTAACTTTGGGTTTTGCGATTTTGATTATTATTGGAGGATGTATTTTATCTTTGCCGATTTTTACAAGAAGTGGCAAGGCTACAAATTTAGTTGATTCAATTTTTGTTGCCTCATCTGCATCTTGCGTTACAGGACTTACAACTGTAAATACGGCTGAACATTGGAATACCTACGGTCATATTTTAATTTTGATTTTAATTCAAATAGGAGGACTTGGTGTAATGACTTTGGCTACACTTTTTCCCTTACTTTTAAGAAAAAAAATAGGATTAAAGTCAAGACAAATTTTAAAAGAACAATTAAATATTGATACCCTTCAAGGAATTATGAAATTATTCAAATATGTTTTGGTTTTTACATTTTTGGTGGAATTTTTGGGAGCATTTTTGTTATCCCTTCGCTTTGTGCCAATTTTTGGAATGGCAAAGGGCTTGTGGTATTCTATTTTCCATTCGGTTTCTGCCTTTTGTAATGCAGGCTTTGACCTTTTGGGGGATTCAATTTATCCATACAGAAATGATAATTTAATAAATATAACTCTTATGAGTTTGGTCGTAATCGGTGGACTTGGTTTTATGGTTACAGCAGAAATTTTTAGAAAAAAATCTTTCGAAAAATTATCAACTCACGCCAAATTAGTTTTGATAATAAGTGCAAGTCTTATTGTTATAGGAACACTTGCTTTTTATTTAATCGAAAGCCAAGCTGGTGGAGTTTTGTACAAAGAAGGATTTAAAAATTCCATAATGCAATCAGCTTTTCAATCAGTTTCTGCAAGAACTGCGGGATTTTATTCTGTAAAATTAAATCAAATGCACGATACAAGTGTTTTGCTTTTGATAATTTTGATGGTAATAGGTGGCTCTCCAGGATCAACTGCTGGTGGGTTAAAAACAACAACTTTTGGAGTTTTGATTTTATCAACAATTTCAATTTTTAAACAAGAAGATGAAGTTACTATTTTTAAAAAACATATAGAACCAAAAATCATTAGGAAGGCACTTGCGATTATAATGGTTTATTTGGGACTTATATTTATAGTTATTTTTATTTTGTCATTGAGCGAAAATTTTAAAGTAATTGATATTTCTTACGAAGTTTCATCAGCCTTTGCAACAGTTGGGGCAAGTAGAGGAATCACAGGGGACTTGTCAACACTTGGAAAAATTTTAATAACAATAAGTATGTATCTAGGAAGAATTGGTCCAATGACTATGGCTTATTCAATAGGATTAAAATCAAAGACAAAATATATAAGATTTCCAGAAGCAAATATTAGTATAGGTTAGGAGAAAAAAATGATAAAAAGTGTAATAGTTTTAGGAATCGGAAGATTTGGAGAAAGAGTTGCGACAAAACTTTTTGAAGATGGTTTGGAGGTTATGGCGGTTGATAAGAATTATGATTTAGTTCAAAATATTTCAGGAAAAGTAACAAGCGCCGTTCAATGCGATATTTCAAATGACAAAGCACTAGAAGAATTAGGAATGGGAAATTTTGATGTGGCAGTAATAGCGACAGGAGAAAGTCTTGAGGCATCAATGGCTGCAACTTTATTTGCCAAAGACCATAATGTAGAAAAAATTATAGCCAAAGCAACATCAACAAATCACGCAAGAATTTTGAAAAAAATTGGAGCAGATCAAATAATTTTTCCAGAAATTGATATGGGAGAAAAACTTGCAAGAAGCATAGCAGGATCAAATCTTCTACAATTTTTCCATTTTTCAGACGATTATTCTATGATAGAATTAAAAGCCTACGATGAGCTTGTAGGAAGATCTCTAAAAGAAATAGATTTTAGAAAAAAGTATAAAATGATGGTAATAGCTTATAAAAGAGATGGAGAATTAATAATAAATCCAGAAGCAAATTGGAAAATCGAAAAAGATGATACTTTGGTATTATTAGGAGATAGTGATCATGCAGATAAGCTCCAAAAAGAAGTTGACAGATATAAATAAAAATCAAGATAGGAAAACGAAAATTCATCTTATAAATGTTGAAAACAAAAGGATGTAAAAATTCGTGAAAAAAGTTTGCATTTTTTAAAAATCATGCTATAATAATATTAGCTAGTAAATAGCTAGGTTTTTCATTATTAATTCCTTATAGTTTTCCCTATAGAAAACTAGGACTAACTTATTCTTTTCTATATTATAAAAAGGCCCAAAGGGGTCTTTTTATTTTGGAAATATTTTCAAAGATTTTATTTTATTTTTTGCATATTTTAATCAAGAGCTATCTTTATTATATTTATATTTTAAAATTCTAATTTCCTTGTGTTTTATTTTTTTACAATTGAAATAAAAAATCCCTGTAGTATATTGAAAAAAATAAAAGGAGAAAATTATGTTTTATTTCGACAGAACTTATGTTTTAGTTTTGATTGGACTTCTTATTAGTAGTCTGGCTCAAGCTAATATTCAAAGAAAATTTGATAAGTACAAAAAAATAAAAACTCAAAAATCTATAACAGGTTTTGATGCTGCTAGATATATTTTGTCTACAAATTCTTATAATGATATTTCCATTAAAAAGGTTAGGGGATCCTTGTCTGATTATTTTAATCCTGTCAACAAGGAAATTGCCTTATCAGAAACTTCTATGACTGACACTTCAATTGCATCTCTTGCAGTTGCAGCTCATGAGTGCGGTCACGTTATCCAATATAAAAAAGGTTATATTCCTTTAAAAATAAAATCTTATATAGTTCCAGCAGTAAATCTTGGATCAAAATTATCTTTTCCTATGATTTTGTTGGGAATTTTTCTTTCTATGGGAAAATTAATTAGCATTGGAATATTTTTATTTTCTTTTGTTTTAATTTTTCAAATTATTACTCTTCCTGTAGAATTTGATGCATCAAGAAGGGCTTTGAAAGTTTTGGATGAATCTGGTATGCTTGTTGGTGTTGAAAATGATTATGCAAAAGATATGCTAAAAGCTGCAGCTTTAACTTATGTGGCGGCTACAATTTCTACTGCCTTACAATTTTTAAGACTTTGGATTTTGTTTGGCAATAGGCGAGATGATTAAAAAAATTAACAAGGCTAAAATATTTTAAAATATTTGGCCTTGTTTTTTTATGTTTTTATTGCATATCAATATTCTTGAATCTCTACTATTTTAGTGTACAATAAGAATAAGATTCGAATTGAATCTTTATTTATTATTTGAAAGGTCAGAGAAAGTCAAAGAAATCGAGGTAAATCTATGGCAGGACTAACGTCTGATATAGAAAAATTCTTGAAAGCTCTTTTGGAAGATACTCAAGATGGTTTTGTAGAAATTGGAAGAAATGATTTGGCAACAAGATTTGAGTGCTCTCCAAGTCAAATTAATTATGTGCTTTCTACAAGATTTACTCCATACAATGGATATTTAATTGAAAGCAAAAGAGGCGGCAACGGCTTTATAAGAATTATTACTATAGTTGAAGATGAAGATGATTATATAAAATATATTATTAAAAATTTAGATAAAGAATTAACTGAGGAAAGGGCAAAAAGTTTTTTTACAGAACTTTTTAACAAGGGATATATGAACGAAAATGAATTGGGAATTGCAGTCTATGCTATCCTTGACAAGTCCCTTATGAATGTAGAAAAAAATAAGAGAAATTTAGTAAGGCATGATATAGTAAAAAATATTTTACTGAGCTTTCTAATAAGGAGTTAATTATGAAGTGTGACAGATGCGACAACGAAGCAAATGTAACTGTAAAAGCAATTATAAATGGCATAGAACATGATTTCCACTTGTGCAATGATTGTATGGAAAAATTATCCAAAGGCGAAGGAAATTTTCTTTTTGATGGAAATGAAAAAGATATTGATATAAATAATTTTGATTGGAAGAGTTTGGTTGATAAATTTATTCCAAGCCTTGACCAAATTATCGATTCTTATTATGATTACAAAATTTCCAAAAATAATTTTTCTTATGATTATTTTTCATCATTAAAAGAAGAAACTTGTCCAAAGTGTGGAAATTCTTTGACAAATATAAAAAGTGGAGTTTTTGGATGTCCTTATTGCTATGAAATCGACAAAAAACTTACGGTAGAAATTTTGAAGGCTGTAAATAATTTGAAAAAATATGACGGAAAGTTTCCGAAAAAACACAGAGATTTCAGAGAAGTGGCAATAAAAATTAAAAATTTGCAAGAACAGTTGCAAAAATCAGTTGAGATTGAAGATTTTGAAAAGGCTCAAGATCTTAAAGAAAAAATAGATGAATTGAATATGAAGGTGAGAAATTGATAGATTATTATAAGGACATAATACTTGAAAACAACTTATCTTTGAAAAGAAATATTGAAGGATATAATTTTCCCATAAGTCTTTCGGAAAAAGATTCTCTAGAAATTATTGAAAAATTTAGGGAAATTTATGGGGATGAATTGATACTTTTAGATGAGATAGATGAAAATACTTTAAATAAACTTATTAATGCAGGAATAATTACAGAAGATTCAAAAAATAAAGAAGCTGTGATTGGTTTTGTTTTTGAGGATGATTATATTCTTGTTATAAATGATAAAGACCATATTTCTATAAATATTTCAAATTTTGGAGAAGAAATTAAACTTGCTTATGAAAGGGCGATGGAAATTGAAGAAGATTTGGATAAAAAATTTGATTTTTCCTTTTCTCCTCAATATGGATATTTGACAAGTTTTGGTAGAGATTGTGGCAATGGAATTGAAATAAGGTTCAAATTATTTTTGTTTGGACTTTTGGATAATACCCAAGCATATCTAACTTTAAAATCAAGTCTTGCTCATGATGGAATTTATATTACAAGATTTGTTCCAGAATATTTTAAATCCTATGACGATGATATTTATATTTTGAAAAATTTCGGAAATTATAGGGAGAAAATGGACGAATATTTGGAAAATTTTGAAAATATTTTAGATACAGTCGTTAGAAATGAGAGAAGATTTAGGAGAGATTTTCAATCTTTAAATGGATTAAATGATGAAGATATAAAAGATTCTATAAAAATTTTGGAAGATAATTTGGAAAGCAAAAATTTAAAGACAATGACTGCTATGATAAATTGTCTTTATGATTTAAAAAAATATAATATTTTGGGTTTTAAAACAAAATTATCAAATCAAGAAATTGAGTATTTGATTTTCAATATTACAAAGGATAAGTACAAGGGCAACCGTGACAATGAAAGAAATGAATTTTTAAATTCGTACATGGAGGCTAGATAATGGAAAACAACAAATTAAATAGGCTAACAGGTCAGGCTAGAAGGGAATCTTATTCTCTTAGCCACGATTATATAGGAGTTGAACATTTGCTTTTGGCTCTTATGAAAACAGGTTCTCTTGCGACAAAGGCTTTGGAAGAAGCTGGTGCAAATTACGAACTTTTAAGGTCAATTGTAATAAATAATATTGGCAAGGGCTCTGCGATAAGACCTGCAAAGGAATATTCTAATAAGGTAAGACAAATTTTTGATAGGGCAAGACTTTTTGCCCAAAAAAGAAAAAAAGTTTCTGCAAGCGAAGAAGATGTCCTTCTTGCAATTTTAAATGACGATGATTCATTTACAAATTTAATGTTTATGTTGTCAGGTCTTGATAAAAAAATTATCAGAGACAATTTGATTCGTTTGCAAAAAGAAGAAAAATCTTCTAATACATCTAACAATTTGAGTGAAAATTTAAAAAAATTTGCCAAAAATTTAAACGAAATGGCAGAGGTTGGAAAAATTGATCCAGTTATTGGAAGGGAAGATGAAGTTGAAAGAGTTATTCAAATTCTTTTAAGAAGAACAAAAAACAATCCGATTTTGATTGGAGATCCAGGAGTTGGAAAAACTGCCATAATCGAAGGACTTGCCCAAAGAATTGTTGATGGAAAAGTTCCTTTTGTTATGAAAGAAAAAACTATTGTTTCTCTTGATCTTGCAAGCATGATTGCAGGAACAAAATATCGTGGAGATTTTGAAGATAGACTTAAAAAATTATTTGGAGAACTTGAACAAAGAGAAGATGTAGTTTTATTTATTGACGAATTCCACATGGTTTTGGGAGCTGGCGCAAGTGAAGGCTCTATGGATGCGGCAAATATTTTAAAACCAATTCTTGCCAAAGGCGATATTCAAATTATTGGTGCGACAACAATTGATGAATATAGAAAGCACGTAGAAAAAGACCAAGCTTTAACTAGAAGAATGCAACCAGTCCATGTTGAAGAGCCGAATAAAGATGACACGATAAAAATAATTGAAGGATTAAAAGATAAATACGAAGACCACCACAAGGTAGAAATTACAGATGAGGCTATAAAAGCTGCAGTAGATTTATCACAAAGATATATTCAAGATAGATTTTTGCCGGATAAGGCTATTGATGTAATTGATGAGGCTTGTTCAAAAGAAAGAATTAAAAATTATAAGGAAAATAAAAATCAAGTTTCAAAAAAAGAAATTTTAGATAAGCTCATTGAAGAAAAAAATATGGCTATAAATGAGCAAAATTTTGAAAAAGCCGCAAGCCTAAGAGATCAAATAAATGAAACTCGCGAAAAACTTGAAAAAGAAAAAGAAGAAAAGAAAACAGATTTAAAAATTTCTTTTGATGAAGTTGCAAAAATTGTTTCATCTTGGTCAAAAGTTCCAATAACAAAATTGACAGAAGATGAAAAACAAAGATATATGGATCTTGATATTGACCTTAAAAAAGAAGTTATAGGTCAAGATAAGGCGATTGATAAAATTTCTCATGCTATAAAAAGAGCAAGAGTTGGCTTAAAAGATCCAAAAAAACCAATAGGTTCATTTATTTTTGTAGGGCCAACAGGAGTTGGAAAAACATATCTTGCAAAATCTTTGGCAAAAAATTTATTTGGAGATATGGATAATCTAATCAGGATGGACATGAGTGAATATATGGAAAAATTCGCCGTGTCAAGACTTGTTGGATCTCCTCCAGGATATGTTGGTTACGAAGAAGGCGGTCAACTTACAGAAGCCGTAAGAAAACATCCATATTCTGTAATTTTATTTGACGAAATTGAAAAAGCCCACCCAGATATTTTCAATTTACTTTTACAAATTCTTGATGACGGACGTTTGACAGATGGTCAAGGAAGAACTGTAGATTTTAAAAATACAATAATAATTATGACCAGTAACGTTGGAGTTTCTTCTTTAAATCAAAATCCAAAAATCGGTTTTGGAACTGGAGATGTGGAAAAAGAAATTGACGATTCAAATAAGGAAATAATAAATAAGGCAATAAAAAACGCCTTTGCTCCAGAATTTTTAAACAGACTTGATGATATAATAATGTTCAACTCACTTGATAAGAACGCCATCAAAGAAATTACAAAAATTTTACTTGATGAAACAAAAGAAAGACTTAAAAATCTTGGAATAGAAATAAATTACAACAAGAGAGTTGTAGATTTACTATCAGAAGGCGGATTTTCAAAAGAATACGGAGCAAGACCACTTGAACGTCATATCACAAATAAAATCGATAACCAATTGGCAGAAGAAATATTGGAAGGAAAATTATCAAAAGATATGAAAATTAACCTTACAGT
Organism: Anaerococcus sp. HMSC068A02; assembly: GCF_001811125.1. Taxonomy (NCBI): domain Bacteria; kingdom Bacillati; phylum Bacillota; class Tissierellia; order Tissierellales; family Peptoniphilaceae; genus Anaerococcus; species Anaerococcus sp. HMSC068A02. The sequence goes on from NZ_KV803761.1 coordinate 49,516, forward strand.
AAAAGAAGGAAAAATAAATTTTGCCAACAAAAAAGAAAAAATAAAAGAAGAAATACCTATTTCTTAAAAAATATAAATAAGCTGCTGTAAAAATTTTACAGCAGTTTTTTAATGGAACAAAAAACACATAGAAAAATTTCTATATGTGTGGTAAAATAAATTTTAGGAGGAGAGAAATGGATAATAAATATATAAATATTTCTAAAAAATTAAAAGTTCTAAGTGATCCGAAAAGGCTTGAGATTGTAGATATGCTATCATGCGAGGAGCTTTGTGCTTGTGAAATACTAGAAAAATTTGATATAAGCCAACCCACCTTATCAAGTGATATGAAAAAACTTGAAGATGCGAATATAATAAAAAGTCGCAAGGAAGGTAAAAATGTATTTTATATTGTAAACAAAGAAAGTCTAGATGAACTTTATAATTTATTGGGAAAAATATTTGAATCCAGCCTAGATTGTATCTGCAAAAAATAATTTTTTGCCTAATACATAGAAATATTTAAATGTATCTATATATATTTACATTAAACTTTCCTCAAAAAAATTTAAGGAGAAAATCATGAAAAAAATAAGAATATATGAACCAGCAATGTGTTGCTCAACAGGAGTTTGTGGGGTAAGTGTTGACCCTGAGCTTTTAAGAATGTCAAGCCTAGTAGAAAAATTAGATAAAAAAGGAATAGATATAAAAAGATTTAATCTTAACAATGCCCCTCAAGAATTTGTTGAAAATAAAAAAGTAAATGAAATTTTAAACGAAAAGGGAGAAGATATTCTTCCTCTTACAATGGTTGATGATGAAATAATAAAAAGTGGAGCATATCCTTCAAATGAAGAATTTGAAGAAATTTTATCTATAAAATTTGATGAAAAAAATGAAGAAGAAAGTTCTTGTGGATGTTCTTCTGATAGTGGATGTTGTTGCTAACTTTTAGAAAGGTATTTTATGGAAAAATTTAGTCCCGATAAAATAAAATTAGGAAAATATATATTTTTTACAGGAAAGGGAGGAGTTGGAAAAACATCAACTGCTTGTGCTACGGCTGTAAATTTATGTGACAAGGGATCTAAGGTTTTATTGGTAAGCACAGATCCGGCCTCAAACCTCCAAGATATTTTTGTGGAAAAATTAGATAATGAAATTACAAAAATTGAAGAAGTAGAAGGTTTGTTTGTTGCAAATTTAGACCCAATTAAGGCAGCAGATGAATATAAGAAAAGTATAGTATCTCCCTATATTGGTAAACTTCCAGATAGTGTAATAAATAAAATGGAAGAAGAATTATCTGGATCTTGTACTGTAGAAATTGCAGCTTTTAATGAATTTGCAAAATATATTACAGATAAAGAAACCGAAGATAAATACGATTTTATTATTTTTGATACAGCTCCAACCGGCCACACTTTAAGAATGTTACAACTTCCACAAGCTTGGGATAATTTTATTGAAGATAATACCCAAGGTGTATCTTGTTTGGGACAACTATCAGGTCTTGAAAGTCAAAAAGGTATGTATAAAAAAGCTGTAGAAACTTTATCTGATAAATATAAAACAAGTTTAATCCTTGTAACAAGACCAGAAGATGGTCCTTTAAAAGAAGCTGACAGGGCTTCAAAGGAATTAAAAGACATTGGCATTAAAAATCAAATATTATTAGTAAATGGATTATTAAATATATATGATGATCAAATCTCCAAGGCTTATTATGAAAAGCAAAAAGAAGACCTAGAAAAAATGCCAGAAAATTTAAAAAATTTACAAAATTATCTTATACCTTTAAGAGGATATAATATAACAGGAATTTCAAAACTTAGGGCCTTGTTTGATGAAGATACTTATACAGAAAAAACTTTTGACAAAGAAATAAAAATTGATAAAAAATTAAAAGATATAATAGATGATTTGTACAAAAATGATAAGAAAGTTATATTCACAATGGGAAAGGGTGGAGTAGGAAAGACAACTATGTCAGCTGCTATAGCTCTTGGACTTTCAAAAAAAGGAAAGAAAGTTCATCTTACAACAACTGACCCAGCAGATCATTTAAAATATACAATAAAAGAAAATGAAAATTTATCAGTAAGTCATATTGATGAAAAGTTAGAGCTTGAAAAATATAGGAAAGAAGTTTTACAAAAGGCGAAAGAAACTATGTCAAATGATGATCTTTCTTATATAGAAGAAGATTTAAGATCACCTTGTACACAAGAAATAGCAGTTTTTAGAGCTTTTGCAGATATTGTAGAAAAAAGTGAGGAGGAAATAGTTGTAATTGATACAGCTCCAACCGGCCACACTCTTTTATTATTAGAATCAACCCAAAGTTATAACCAAGAAATAATGCGTTCAAATGGAGATATTCCAGAATCAACTAAAAAACTTTTGCCAAGACTTAAAAATGAAAAAGAAACAGAAGTTATAATAGTAACACTTGCAGAACCAACTCCAGTTTATGAAGCTTTAAGACTTGAAGAAGATTTAAAAAGAGCAGGAATTTTTAGCAAATGGTGGCTTATAAATTCCTCATTATATGCTTCAAACACAACAAATAAAGTCCTAAAATCAAAAGCAAATGAAGAAGTAAAATGGATTAATTATTTAAATGACCATACAAAGGAAAATTTAGCTATAATTGGTTGGAATCCTAAAAAATTAAGTGGAGATGTCTTAGAAGATTTAATAAAGTAGTTAAAAGATTTGGACAATTATTTAATTACACAAATTTTAGTATAGAAATAGGCTTAAAAATTTATTTTAAGCCTATTTTTTAAAAATCATTCTAATCCTTCCCAATTTGATAATCTGAATTAAGTTCGCTTTCTCCTGTTTTTGAAATTATGGTTGGATTTGTTAATATTAATATGTAGCAAGTTTCATCAAGATGATTTTCTACAATAAATTTTCCTTGCATTAAACAAGTAAGGGCAAAATCAAACCCATTATAATTATTTTTTTGTTCATTAAATCATAAGCTAATCTGCCTTATAAACTTTTCTTACTGCTTTTTCTAAATCATCAAAATATTTCAAAATTTCAAGCTTTTCCATGCTGAGCTTAACTTCTTTTTCGATTTTTATATTTGTTTTATCTCCATCTTTGTGAGGGAGGTCTTTTTTAAATTCATCCAAATATGAAATTATAAGATTTTCTATAGTTTCTTTAGCCTTATCATTATAAGCAAAACCAAAATTTTTCATTTGGTCATCAAGCAAACTTTCTCCGTTTTTTTCTATGAAATCCTTGGCATAAATTTTTAAATCATCATAAGAATTTCCCATCAAATCATTTACAACTTTTAAATCATTTATTGCATAATAAAGTTTGGAAGAAGTGTCACAAATCGCCAAAAGCTGAGTTTCGTATAAACTTTTTTCGATAGATTCTTTGCCGTTTTCATTAGTCAAATTAGCCCTAAGACTTCCCTTATTTTTTTTGATTTTTTCAAGGTCAGAGCTAAAAATAAAATACAAATTATTTGCGTAATCGATGCATTCTTCCATAAGAATATCACGAGTTTTGCCAAGATTTTCCTTATTTTTTTCATAAATTTTGTAAGCATAAGTATCTTCAAAAAGCTCATCGGCCATAGAAGGCTTGTAGGTTTCAATGCTTTTTGCATTTTCTTTTTTAGGATTATACATAATAAAAGCGTCTTTTTTTATTTCTTCGTCAGAAAATTTTTTTCCATTTTTTATGATATTACATCCTACAAATATAGAAAATAGACTTATAAGAAGTAATAATTTGATTTTTATTTTCATTAAAGCTCCTTGTAATTATTTTAAAGAATAATAAGTAATAATGGAGATAATAAAAAGAATAATTATGATAACTATGATTGATAAGAGTATTATTTTCATAAATTTTTTCATAAGAAACCTCCTTTAGAAAACATTCGCACAACATATAGGTATTTTATCAAAAAAATATTTATAAATCAATTTAATCTATATTTAAAATATTAATTTTATTAAAGTTATAAAATCGAATTGAATTTAAGTGAAATTTTTAAATTTAAAATGGGCTTTACAGAATATAAGATTCTGTAAAAGCCCAATTTTTATACTTTATTTTTTCTTAACTTTTTATATAAAACAAATATTAACATTCCTATTATTGCATTTACAACAATTGCTCCACCAGGTTTTATATCGAATTGATAACTTAGAATAATACCAAGCATCATATAGATTACGCCGAGTGTAATTGTTATAAAAAATGTTTGTTTATAACTTTTAGCAATAATTAAGGCTGTTGCTACTGGTAAAACTATTAAGCTTGTAACCATTAAAGCTCCAATTATTTTTACAGACAAGGCTATAGTTATGGCTGCAAGGAGAGTAAAAGATGCATCAAGTCTTTTTACTTTTACTCCAGAAAGCCTAGCTGTATTTGGATCTATCGCTATAGCTAAAAGAGATGAATATCTTGAAATTGATAATATTAAAACCAAAATAAAGGCAATACTTGTATTTACTATATCTCTATCTGTAACTGATGAAATTGATCCGAAAAGGTAAGATTCAAAAGAATTTCCACCTGGAGCAAAATCTGAAAGAATGGCTGCGATTCCTAAACCAGTACTCATAATAACTGCTGTTGCCATATCTCCATATTGGGGAAGTTTTTTTCTTATAAGTTCTATCAAAAAGGCAGCTACAATACAAACAATTGATGATCCCAAAAGAGGATCAAAACCTAATATTAATCCCATTCCAACTCCAGCAAGAGCTGTGTGAGATAGGGCATCACCTATCATGGAAGTTTTTCTATTTACCATTACAATTCCTATTATAGGAATCATAATAGAAAGTAAAAATCCCAAAAGAAGCGCCTTTCTCATAAAAGCAAATTCTAGCATTTTTTTAAACTCCCTTCTATCATTTCGTATTTTGTCATTTTAATATTTAAAGATTCCATTTCTTTTAATTCGTGAGTAACCATAATTATAGTTACATTAAATTTTTTTGAAAGAAAATCTATTGTTTCAAAAAAATGGTCCTTAGAATACTTATCAACTCCTGCTGTCGGTTCATCAAGAATTAAAATTTTTGGATCATTTATCATAGCTTTTGAAATCATTGCCCTTTGAGCAAGACCTCCTGACAATTCATTTACAGGAGTGTTGATATAATTTTCCATACCCATTTTTTTTAGTATATCTTTTGCTTTTTGGTAATGATTTTTCTTGGGGATTTTAATAAGACCAAATTCTTCGTAAAGATTTAATGAAACTAGTTCAAGGCAAGTTATAGGAAAGGCAATTTTATTTACTATATTTATTTGTGGGACATATCCAATGTCTTTAAAAGAAACATAATCTTCAATATTTTTGCCAAGAATTTTAATTTCTCCACTATTATTTTTTAATTCTCCAAGCATAAGTTTTATTAAAGTTGATTTACCTGAACCATTTCCACCAAGAATTACCGTAAATTCACCGACATCAACATTCAAATTGCAATTTTTTAAAACAGGAATTTGTGAATAAGAAAAATTCAAATTATTTATTGACACTGCTTTCATTATTTTCCTCCTCAGTCATAGATTTGTAGAGATTTTCAAGATTCATTTCCATAAGATCAATATAATTAAGTTTACCTTTCTCCTGTTCCTTATTAACATATTCCATAGAAGCAAGAGGAGAGATTTTTCCACCAATTTCTTCAGCCAAAGCCTGAGCTTGTTTTGGATTTTGTCCATATTCATAAAAAACTGTGGAAATATTTTTGCTTTCAGAAAAGTCTATGGCTTTTTTTATAGTTTTAAGGCTAGGATTTTCTAAACTTGTTAGACCTTGAAGTGGATATTGAATCAAATCAAAATCTCTTGCTATATAAGCATAGGCATAATGAATTACCAAGAAATTTCTTTTATTTTTGTCAATTTTTGAAAATTTCTCCTTATAATTTGCATCAATATCAGTAAGTTTATCAACATACTTTAATTTATTTTTCCTATAAATTCTTTCATTTTTCGGATATTTTTCGGTTAATTTTTCATTGATAGCATTCAAATATTTTTTTGCATTGGTAATGGATAACCATGAGTGGGGATCATAAGTTATTTTATCAAATCCAGAAGATGAACCTTCCATCAAAGGTTCTTCCTTTTTTTCATCTTTTAAAAATTTACCATTACTTCCAACCAAATTATATGGAAGAAGATCTTCACTTATCCTGTCGCTTATAAAAATATAATCTCCATCTTTTGGAATATTGAAGAAAATTTCTCCAGATTCATGTCCCATCTCAAGGCCATAAACCTTTCCTTCTTCAAGATCGAAAGTTTCTTTTTGATGAATTAGCTCTCCCTTTTGGCTCATTATATCTTTACATTTTTTTACCAAATTTTCTCCACGAGTACCATCATCTTTTATAAAGGCAACCCTCATCATATCTTCATGAGTGTGGCCAAAATCAAATTTATTTTTTCCTTTTTTCAAATTTACTTTTGACATATATTGAAAATCACCAATAGCTGCCGCTCCCTTATAAGTAATAAGATCAACAGAATCGGATAATTTTAAAATATCAAGATTTGGTAAATTTTCCTTAACCTTATCAAGCCAAGGTTCCATATTAGCACCATTTACAACCAAAAGATCACACTTTGCTAGCTTTTTCATATCCTTAGGACTTGGCTCCCAAAGGTGAGGTTGCTTATCAAGGGGCATAAAAGATTCTACATCTATCGTGTCATCACCAATCATTTTTGTCATTTCATAAACAGGATAAAAGGAAGTATAAACCAAAGGTTTATCGGAAGAGTGTTCATTCTTGTTTGCACAAGAGCTAAAAAGAAAAAGCAAGAAAACAAAAAAACTTATATATCTTTTTTTCATTCTTCCTCCTTAGAAAGAGGGTTGAAAAATTTCAACCCACATAATCTATTCAGTAATTTCATCAATTATTTGTGCATCAGTTGTGTTTGGTTTTACAAAAGTAGGGAACCAACCTTCATCTTTTAATAATTTATCTTTGTCATCGCCATATCTCATGTGGAAATGTGTTAGGCTTTCTTCTCCGTGAATTGGCATCATAAGAATAAATTTATAAGGCGCATCATCATTTACAGCTTCAAAAATATCCCATTCTAATTTATGGCCACCATGTTCAACTTCTTCTTTTCCAACATATTTATATTCGCTCTCACCGATAACTTCACCTTTTTTATCAGGGAAATCTTTTAAGAATTTGATTTTATTATCTTTTATTTCAAGACCACCAAAATCACATTTTCTTTTCTTTAAATAATTTTCTTTAGCTTCTTTTTCATCAACTTTTTCTTTTTCAGCTAAAGTTTTAAAAGCACTTTGAACTTCATCTTTGTCAAGATATCCACCCATATCATTCCATTCGCCTTCCCAATCAGCAAGGCTTACTTCGCTAGATTTTTCCTTATCAGCATCAGAAGAATCATTGCTTTTATTAGAAGCATCATCTTTTTTCATTTCTTGAGAAACATTTGTACTAGAAGGCTCATCATTTTTTGGATCCTTTTGACAAGCTGTCAACATAAGTCCCAAAGATAAAAGGGCAACTAAACTAAGTGATTTTTTATTTTTCATTTTATTCTCCTTATTATTTAATTTATAAATTTGTATTTTTAGTTAATTAACTATCGACAACTAAATATTAGCAATAAAAATAATAAATGTCAAGAATGATTTGCATTATCATTTAAAATTTTCTAAAAATTTAAAATAAATGGATGAAGAAACTTCTCTACGAAAATATAAAAAAACCAATGAAATCAATATGAATAGGGATAAACTTTAAAATCTAAGCTATAAAAATTTTTTCTATTATTAAATCTTTAAAACTTATATTTTAAATTTGATATTTGGAAAAATGAAACTTGTAAAATCATTATGAAAATAAATGTTGAGCTTATGTTTAAAACTAAAAATTATAAAAGTTTTTTATTAACTGATTAGTGTAAAATGTAAAAATAAATGTCTGTTGTAAAAAATTATTCATTTAAATATAAGGATTCTGATCACATAAATTTGTTTTATTTGAATTGATAATGTCGAGTCAATAATAGAAAAATTTTAAAATTTGAACTAATCTTTTTATTTTACATAGTTGAAATTTATAAATTTTATTAGATATTTATATCTTATGTAAAATAAAATTATATTTTGTATAATGCAGACTGTTGACAAAGTAAAAAAATTGCCTATTTTGATCTAGTGGAACGAGCGAAGAAATCTCATGGGATTTCTCCATGCCTTCGTTTCACTCACGCTAAAACACCTTTGCTTTGCAAACTTTTCTGTGTTATCAAACTAGTTTTAGGAATAAATGTGCAAAATCAATGCCCATTTATCTAGTTGAGATGGTTTTTTTCCTAATTTTATTTTGAATTACTAATAAATTACTAAACTTACTTTGTCTACGCTCTGAATTATATTTTGTATAATGCTAACTTATTTTACCTAGGCTTTAAATTTAAGATTTTTAATTATATACTAGGTTAAAGTTTATGATCTATGTAATTTTCAAAAATATTTTTAAAAATCACTATATATTTGTAATCTTTAAAGTAAAAATCATAAAAATTTCCATAAGCCCAAATTCTACACTTTGGATATTTTGAATTTTCTATAGTTTCTATATTTTTTATGTCTTTAAACTTTATAAATTTTGGGAAAACAGGAATTTTTTCAAAAATAATAATAGAATTTTTTGTAACTCCTTGACTTTTTAAGGATAAGAAAAATCCAAAACTTATCAAAAAAATCATGGAAAAATCTAGAAAAGTAAAAGAAAATTTGTAAATTATCAAAAATAAAATCAAAAAAAGTTCTAGGCAAATAAAATAATATATTGGTAAAAACATGGTCTTAGTAATTATTTTATTTTGTATGGATTTGATAAAGATAATCCATACTAATAAGCCAATCAATAAATAATATTTCATAGTACCTCCTTGTATTTATCTACCCAAATTTTGGGTAGAAATTTATTGGGAGGCTTTATGTTTTTTAAAGACACATTCAAAAAATATTTTGATGAAAAATTAATTTTTATTATTTTTACAATTTTAGCTATGGTATATCTATCTTTGAAATTGTTGATAAATGGAGAAGGTCCAATATTTTTATTTTATTTTTTAATTTCTATTTTGACCTCCCTTATTTTTAGAGAGGCTTGTCTTTCGGACGAAATTTATTTTGAGGATAAGAAAAAGCTTAATAAAAATAATATTCTATCATATATTTTAAGTAAAAATTTATTCACAATTTTTCTTACAGGTGTGCTAGTAATGTTGGTTTTCCTACTTAGTTTTTTGTTAAAATATAAATTAGTAGGTATCAAAGATTTTTTTGATATTATAATTTTAATTCTTGCTACATTGGCAAGTGAGAATATAGTTTTGTTATTTCATAATAAGCCTATATTTACAGAATATCCAAAATCAATGGTTGGAGATAAATATATAGGCAAAAGCTATATCAAATAAATTCTTCCATCTTTTTTTATTGATTTATCAATAAGTTTAGTCTTTAAAAGACTTTCATTGATATATTTATTTATTTTTTGTTATTTTATTTCTATAATTATTTTTTATATTAGGGTAAAAAATAGGGGGGTATATGATTAATTTTGTAAGCATAGGTTCAAATTTTATAGTTGAAAATGTTTTGAAAACAGTGGTAAAAATTGACGGATACAATTATTATGGGGCATATTCTAGGTCTATTGAAAAGGCGGATTATTTGAAAGAAAAATTTGGGGCGGAAAAATCATTTGATGATCTTAAAAAAATGCTTGAAGATCCAAAAATTGATTTTGTTTATATAGCAAGTCCAAATTCTTTGCATTATAAGCAGGCTAAAATGTGTCTTTTGGCAAATAAAAATGTGATTTGTGAAAAGCCATTTTTTACCAATACAAAAGAGCTTGATGATTTAATAAAAATTTCTAAAGAAAGAAAATTGTTTTTATTTGAGGCGATTTCCATAAAATATTTGCCAAGCTTTGAGCTTTTAAAAAATCTTTTGGGAAAAATCGGAAAAATTTCTACTTGTATGATTAATTATTCCCAATATTCATCAAGATTTGATAAATATAAAGAAGGAATTGTTGAAAATATTTTTAAAAGCGAATTTTCTGCAGGAGCTTTGGCAGATCTTGGAATTTATAATTTGCATTTGATTTATGAACTTTTTGGAAAAGGAAAAGATTATTCATATTTTGGAAATATAAATCCATACGGCGTTGATATTGCAGGGCAAGGTCTAATTTCTTATGGAGATTTTTCTGTATCATTTACCAATGCCAAAGACAGTAAAAGTGAAAATTATATAATAATCCAAGGCGAAGAAGGCTATATAAAAGTTTTGGGAAATATTCAAGAGGCAGAAAAAATTGAATGTTTTTCAGATAGAAAGCTTGAAATTATTGATATAAAAAAAGAAAAAGATTTGTATTTTTATGAATTTGAATATTTTAAGAAAATTTTTGAAAATAAAGATTACAATTCTTTTGAAAAAAGACTTTTTGAGTCAAAAGATGTTTTGGAAATGTTTGAAAAATTGAAAAAAACTGGGAAAATCAGAGATTGCTACAATATGATAGAGCCAAGTTCAAAGTAAATTTTTTGGAAAAAATTATAGAAATATTAAAAGAAAAAAATCTTAGGAAATTTTAAAAAGCCTAAGCTATTAAAATTTCCTAAGAAAAATTTCTATTACAATTCATTTATATTTTTTATTTTTTTCAAGCTCCAATAAATATTTTTTTAAATCAAGTCCATAAAAAAATCCACCCAAATTATTTTTTCCTACAACCCTGTGGCAGGGAATTCTTAATAAAATTGGATTTTCACCACAAGCAGAGCCAATAGCTTGGTAGGCCTTAGAATTTATTTTTTCGCCAATTTCCTTATAAGTTATAGTCTTTCCATAAGGAATTTTTTCAATTTCTCTCCAAACTTTTTTTTGAAAATCTGTCCCTTGAGGATTTATTTCAAATGAAAATTTTTTTAAATTCCCATCAAGAAATGAAGAAATTTCTTCAAAAGCAAAATCTGAAATAAAAGATTTTTCGCCAGACTTTTCTTCATCAACCAAAGCAATTTTTTCGATTTTTTCATTATATTCAATTTCAAAAATAAATTTATCTTTTGTATAATATGCTTTCATTATTTATTTGTCCTTAATTTAAGAGATATTTAAATTTGTGAAGTAGTTCTTTCTATTTGATGTATTTTTAAAAATAAATTACTTAGAGTTATAAATTTTAAAGATTTCTCAAATAATAAAAAATTATTAACTTTATTTTATTTGTTAATAGAATAAAATTCAAATTTATCAGTAGATATTTTGAAAAAGATATAGATGATTAAAATTATTTTTGAAAAAGGGTATATTAAAAGTAGTAAAATGTCTAGAAAGTGGAGGATGTTGTGAATTATCAAGAAAAAAAAGATAAAATTGTTGAATATATAAAATCTGGCGAAAGCCAAAAGGAAAATTTTAAAATTGGTCTAGAAATGGAGCATTTTGTTATAGATAAAGATGAGCTTTTTTCTTATGATTATTTTGGAGAAAAGGGCGTGGGCAGTACTTTGAAAGATTTAAAGGGTATGGGTTTTTCTGTAACAAACGAGGAAGATGGATATATTCTTGGTCTTAGAAAAGAAGATATTGCTGTAAATCTTGAACCTGCTGGTCAATTTGAACTTGCAATTGATGCTAAAAAAAATATAAATGATTTGGATAAGTCTTATAAAAAAATCATGGGAGAAATTGTTCCGATTTTTGATGAAAAAAATCAATATCTTGAAACCTTGGGCTATCATCCAAAATCAAAAATAATGGATTTGAATATTATTCCAAAAGATAGGTATAAATATATGCAAAAATATTTTACTGAATTTGGTGGAAAATATGCTTTAAATATGATGAGAGGAACTGCAAGTGTTCAATCTGCCATAGATTTTTCCTCTGAAAAAGATTTTAAAAAGAAATTTTTTGTGGCAAATGCTCTTTCGCCTTTTATGTACACTCTTTATGATAATGCCTATATTTTCCAAGGAAAGCCTTATGAAAATAAAAATCTTCGCCAAGAAATTTGGGAATATTGCGACAAAAATAGGACAGGAGTTTATGAATTTGCCTTTGATGAGGATATGTCTTATGAAAAATATGCGGAAAAAATTTTAGACACTGATATAATTTTTGTTCATGAAAATGGACAAGATGTTTATAAGGGGAATACAAAATTTGAAAAGATAATGGATAAAGATTTTTCTGATGAGATGATTTTTCACGCTCTTTCTATAGTTTTTCCTGATGTTAGGGTTAAAAAATATATAGAAATTAGGATGCCTGATGCAGTGCCTTACTCATACAATCTTTCTTTTCCAGCCTTAATCAAGGGTTTATTTTATAATGAAGAAAATCTAAATAAATTGAGAGAAGATTTTAAAAATATGACTTATGCTTCTTGTCAAAAATTAAAAATGGATGCAAAAGAGCATGGCTTTGATGCAAAATATGAGGGAAAAACTATTTGCGAATGGATAAAATATTTTATTTCTCTTGCAAAAGACGGACTTGATGAAAATGAAAAAACTTATCTTTCTTGTATTGAAAAATTAATTGATGAAAAGGAAACTTTGAGAGATAAATTTGAAAAAATTTATAAGGAAGATCCAAAAAAAGCTTGCGAGAAATTTTCTGTAAATTATGTTTTAGGAGAGATTAATGGCAAAGCTTAAAAGAGCTTTTGAATGTAAAAATTGCGGTCATATTCAAAATGTTTGGGCGGGCCAATGCCCAGATTGTGGCAAATGGGGAACTTTGATTGAAAAAACTATAAAAAACGAAAGGACATCATCAAAAGAAAATTCCCTTGATTTTGAAAATGAGGCAAGGCTATTAAAAGAAGTAAAACTTGATGAGTCTGAAAGAATAAAATCTTCTTTTGACGAATTTGATAGGGCGATTGGCGGAGGACTTGTAAGAGATTCTGTTTCAATTTTGACGGCAAGACCTGGAGCTGGAAAATCTACTTTGCTTTTGCAATTGTCTTCGTCTTATGCGAAAGATGGTTTTAATGTAATGTATGTTTCTGGAGAAGAAAGTGAATCTCAAATAAAAGCAAGAGCTGATAGAATTATTGGAGAAATTTCAAAAAATATTTGGATTTTATCAACAAATTCAATGGATCTTGCAGAAATTGAAATAAAGAAAAAAGATGCTGATATTGTAATTTTAGATTCAATTCAAACATTTTTTCTAAACGAATTTGATAACAAACAAGGTTCTCCTACCCAAACTATTGAATGTGCAAATAAGTGTGTTGACCTTGCAAAAAATCCTGAGAAAAAAAGAGCTTTTATTATGGTTGGTCACATGAATAAATCAGGAGAAATGGCAGGGCTTAGAACCTTGGAGCATTTGGTTGATACGGTTTTAGTTTTAGATGGAGAAAGCGAAGATGACCTTAGGCTTTTGACAAGTACAAAAAATAGATTTGGACCAACGGGCGAAGTCGGATTATTTTCCATGCAAGAAGAAGGTTTAATTGAAATTACAAATCCTTCAGAATATTTTATTACAGAAAGAGATTCAGGAATCGAAGGGTCGGCTATTTCTGTTATGAAAGAAGGCAGTAGGCTTTTGGAAATTGAAATAGAATCCTTGGTTTCAAAATCATTTATGCCCTATCCCCAAAGAATCGGCGATAGTTTAAGAAAAGATGACTTAAATACTTTGATTTCAATTTTACAAGAAAGAGCAGGAATTAATCTATTTGACGAAAATGTAATAATAAAAGCAACAGGCGGACTAAAAATTAGGGAACAATCAGTAAATCTTGCCATAATGATTTCAATCGCCTCATCATATTTTAAAAAACCAGTCGATAATAAAACAGTTTTTATAGCAGAAGTGGGCCTAACAGGAGAGCTTAAAAAAGTTCCACAAATAAAATCCAGACTAAAAGAGCTAGAAAGATTAGGCTACAAAAAAGCCTATATAGGAAAATGTTCAATAGATAAAAAAGAATACAAAAATTTAGAAATAAAAGAAATGAAAAATATAAAAGAAGTAATTTCAGATGTTTTTTCTAAATAAAAATTAAAATTATTTACACAAATCGCGTTGATAAAGAAAAAACTTTATCAGTGCGATTTTTTATTTTTAAATTCGTGCAAAAGTATAATTTTGTTTTAATTAAAGCATAAAAATATTTTAAAAAGCAAAAGAAAAAATTTATAATTTGTGAGATATTTATAGAATTATTTGCTAAATATTTTCATATTTTTTATATTTTGAAAAAAATCTATTGACAAAGATATGAGAAAAGAATATATTGTAATTAATTAAAACGTTTTAATGAGGTTGATATGGCAAATATTAAAGATGTAGCAAAACTTGCTGGAGTATCTATTACTACAGTTTCTATGGTTTTGAATAATACTAACAACAAAATATCGGATGCAACTAGAAAAAAAGTAATTAAAGCGGCAAATACTCTTAGTTATAATCCAAATAATTTTGCCAAAGCTCTTGCTAGTAAAAAAAGCAATGTGATTATGGCGCTTATACCGGATATTTCCAATCCATTTTTTTCTTTGTTAGTTAAAAATCTTACTTATTATGCAGAAAAATATTCTTATTTTTTGTATATTCACAACACTAACAATAAAAATATTAAAAAGAGAGAATATATTAATATGATCACTAGCAATGTTATTGGCGCAACTTTATTAGTTGATAGAAATATGAAAAATTTGGACGATGAACTTGTGAAAGAAAATAATATTATTTTTCTAGATGAAGTTGATTTTGATGATAGAAAAACTCACATAGTTACTGGTAATAATGAAAAAGGTGGATTTTTGGGCATGCAATATTTAATTGATAGAGGATTTAAAAATATTGGGCTTTTAATAGGTCCAAGGTCTACTGCAAATTCTTCAAGAAGATTATCTGGTGCCATAAAAGCTGCTATGAATAATGATATTTATATTGATTCTTCAAATATAATTCATGGGGATTATTCTTATGAAGGTGGTTACAAGGCTGGAAAAATTTTTTTAGAAAAAAAAGTTGATGCTATTTTTTCTTTTGCTGATATGTCTTCATACGGACTTTTGAAATATTTTGATGAAAACAAAATAAAAGTTCCAAGAGATATTTCTTTGATAAGTTATGATAATTTATTTTTAAATAATTTGATTAGTCCCAAATTAACATCAATTGACCAAAATTTGGAAATGATAGCAAAATCTTCTATTGAAATGGCGGATGATTTGATAAATGGAAGAAAAAATAATAAAAAAGTTATGGTAGAGCCTTTTGTGGCTTGTGGAGAAAGTGTAGGTAAAAAATAATGAAAATACTAAATTTTGGTTCTTTAAATATTGATATATTTTTTAGAGTAGAAAATATTGTAAAGCCAGGAGAAACTATAAGTGCAAAAAGCATTGAAAAAAGACCAGGTGGAAAGGGACTTAATCAATCTGTTGCTCTTAGCAAAAGTTTTGAAAATGTATATCACGCAGGAAGCGTAGGAGATGATGGTATTTTTCTTGTTGATTATTTAAAAAGTGAGAATATAAATACAAAGTATATAAAAAAATCTGACAAATTAACTGGAAATGCAATTATCCAAGTAGATGATAAGGGAGAAAATTCCATAGTTCTCTACAAGGGAGCAAATTTTGATAATGACAAAAATTTTATAGATGAAGTTTTGGATAATTTTGATAAAGATGACATTTTGCTTTTGCAAAATGAAATAAGCTCTATGAAATATTTGATAGATAAGGCCTATGAAAAGGGAATGAAAATAGTTTTAAATCCCTCTCCAATAACAGATGAGATAAAAGAATTTGATTTTAATAAAATAGATTTGCTTTTGGTAAATGAAATAGAGGCAAAGAATATAGCAAATAAAAATAGTGTGGATAAGAGCATTGATTATTTTACAACAACTTATAAAAATATAAATTTGATTGTAACTGTTGGAAGTAAAGGATCAATTTTTGTAAATAAAAATGAAAAAATTAAACAAGAAGGAATAAAAGTTGAATCTGTTGACAGCACAGGAGCCGGAGATACTTTTACAGGATTTTTCGTATCATATTTTTATCAAGGAAAAAGTGTAAGAGATTCTTTGAAATTTGCAAGCCTAGCGTCAGCTCTTTCTGTAACAAAAAGCGGGGCTAGCATATCTATTCCAAGCCTTTGTGATGTAAAAGAATTTGAAAGGAAGAATGTATGAAAGAAAAAGGAATATTAAATAGCGAAATTTCAAAAAGACTTTCTGATTTGGGACACACAGACCTAATAGCTGTTGGAGATTGTGGTCTTCCAATTGATTCTGACAAAAAGATTGACTTAGCACTTAAACTTGGCGAACCTAAGTTTATAGATGTTTTAGAAATTCTGCTTAGTGATTTTGGTTGCGAATATTATTATTTGGCAAAAGAAATCAAAGAAAAAAATCCAAGTCAAGAAGAAAATATTAAAAAACTTTTGCCAGATATTGAATGCGAATATATATCTCATGAAGAATTTAAGAAAAAATTAAAAGACGTTAAATTTGTTATAAGGACTGGAGAAAATACACCTTATTCAAATATAATTTTAAGGTCAAAGAATATCTTTTAGGAGGATTTTATGAAAATTGAAATGAAAGATATTTACAAGTCTTTTGGGAAAAATAATGTTTTAAAAGGAGTGGATTTTACCTTAAATGATGGAGAAATTCATGCTTTGGTAGGAGAAAATGGAGCAGGAAAATCTACTTTGATGAATATTTTGTCAGGAGTTTTATCTAAAGATAAGGGAGAAATTTTAATTGATGGCAAAGAAGTTGATATAAGCGATACAAATGTTGCCAAAAAATATGGTATAAGTTTTATCCACCAAGAATTATCTGACTGGCCAGAGCTTACTGTTATGGATAATATCTTTATGAATAATGAAATAAAAAATGGAATTTTTCTTGATAAGGCAAAAATGAGAAAAAAATGTATAGAACTTCTTGAAAGATTTGATTTAGATATAAATCCAAAAACAAAAGTTTCTGAACTTTCAGTTGGACAAAGACAGATGATGGAAATAGCAAAGGCTAACTTAAATAAAGTAAATGTTCTAATTCTTGATGAGCCAACATCTGCACTTACAAATAATGAAATTGACAAATTATTTAAGCTAATAAAAAGACTAAGAGATAAAAATGTTTCTATGATATATATTTCTCATAGAATGGAAGAAATTTTTTCATTAACTAATAAGATTACAGTAATGAGAGATGGAAAATCCGTATCAGTAATGGATACTAATAAGACTGATGAAAGAGAAGTTGTTTCTTATATGGTAGGTCGTGATATTGGAGATTTTTATCCTGAAATGGATGCTGAAATTTCTGATGTAAAGATAGAGCTTAAAAATTTTAATAGAGAAGGATTTTTTAAAGATATAAATATAAAAGCAAAAAAAGGAGAAGTCCTTGGTATTTCTGGGCTTATGGGAGCAGGAAGAACAGAGATTATGAGATCAGTATTTGGACTTGATCCTAAAGATAGTGGAGAAGTATTTATAGATGGTAAAAAAATAGAAATAAAAAATCCAGCAGATGCAATAAAAAATAAAATTGGCTTTGTAACAGAAAATAGGCAAGAAGAAGGATTGATTCTTGATGAATCAATTAGAGAAAATATTTCTCTGTTAAATTTTGACAAATTTTCAAAAAATTCTTTTATAGATAAAGCAAAAGAAAAAAATCTTTCAGATAATTTGGTAGATAGTTTTAAAGTTAAGACCCAATCATCAGAAAGCAAAATTAGCGATTTATCTGGAGGCAATCAACAAAAAGTAGTTTTTGCAAAATGGTATGCGATTGGTCCAGAAATATTAATCCTTGATGAGCCAACCAAGGGCGTTGATGTAGGGGCAAAAAGAGAAATTTATGATTTAATAAAAGACCTTACTAAAAAGGCGGTTTCAATCATACTTATATCAAGCGATTTGCCAGAGCTTATAAGTTTATCAAATAGAATTTATGTAATTCATGAAGGAAAAATACAAGGAGAACTTTTAAAGAAAGATGCTAGCCAAGAAAAAATAATGACCCTTGCAACAGGAGGAAGGTTATGAGTAATATAAAAAATCGATTTAAAGAAAATCAAAATTTAGGAACAATAGTTGCCTTGCTTATTTTGATATGTTTTGTGAGCGTACTTAATCCAGCATTTTTGCAAGTTAGCAACTTGTTAAATTTGATGCGCCAATTAATCATAAATGGTTTTGTGGCATTAGGAATGACTTTTGTAATTTTAACTGGAGGAATTGATCTTTCAGTTGGTTCAACTCTTGCACTAAGCTCAGCAATTTTTGCAGGGCTTTTGCAAAATGGAACAAATACAATTCTTGCTATACTTGTAGCTATTTTATTAGCTATTATTTTGGGGCTAATAAATGGTTTGTTGATTACAAAAGGAAAACTTGCACCATTTATAGTAACACTTGCAACCATGACAATATTTAGAGGACTTACTTTAGTTTTTATGGACGGTAGACCAATAGCAGGACCTAGAGATGACTTTGCTTTCCAATTTTTAGGAAAAGGACAAGTTTTAGGAATTCCTTTCCAAGTTATTTTATTTATAATTGTTTATATAATACTTTGGATGATTTTAAATAAAACTTCTTATGGTAGAAAAATATTTGCCGTTGGAGGAAATGAAAAAGCAAGTTTTATTTCAGGAATTAATATAGCAAAATCAAAAACATTTGTATATGTGATAAGTGCCTTGATGGCAGTTATATCTGGTCTTGTACTTACATCAAGATTAAATTCTGCTCAACCAACAGCAGGTTCAGCCTATGAAATGGATGCTATAGCAGCAGTAGTTTTGGGTGGAACAAGTATGACAGGTGGAAGTGGATCATTAACAGGAACATTAATAGGAATTTTAATTTTAGGAGTCCTTAATAACGGACTAAATTTATTGGGAGTTTCAAGTTTCTATCAACAAATAGTAAAAGGAATTGTAATATTAATAGCAGTTCTAATAGACAGAAAGAGAAATAAATAGGAGAAAAATATGAAAAAATTTAGAAGAATATTGGCAGTTTTAGCTATAGCTATGTTTACATTCACAGCTTGTAGCGTCGAAGGACAAGATAAAAATGATAATGCATCTAGTAATGCAAAAGAAGAAACAAAAGCCAAAGATGGCGAATATAAAATTGGAGTTTCTTTATCAACTTTAAACAATCCATTTTTCGTATCAATAAGAGAAGGCGTTGAAGAGGCAGCAAAAGATGCAAACGCAAAAACAATTATAACAGATGCACAAAATGATTCTTCAACACAAAACAACCAAGTAGAAGATCTTATTACACAAAAAGTTGACTTGATTATAATTAATCCAGTAGATTCAACAGCAATTTCAACATCAGTAAAAAAAGCTAACGAAGCAAATATACCTGTAATATGCGTTGATAGAAATTCTGATGAGGGAGAAATTGTAAGTTTAATAGCAAGTAATAACGTAGAAGGTGGTAAGCTTGCGGGCGAATTTATTCTTGAAAAAATTGGAGAAAATGCAGAAGTTATTCAATTAGAAGGAATTCCTGGAGCAAGCTCTACTCGTGAAAGAGGAGAAGGATTTAAAAAAGCTACAGATGGAAAAATAAGTCTATTAGCAAGCCAAACTGCAAACTTTGATAGAGCAGAAGGAATGACAGTAATGGAAAATTTACTTCAAGCTCAACCAGATGTAAAAGCAGTATTTTGTCAAAATGATGAAATGGCATTGGGAGCAATAGAAGCAATAAAAGCTAGCGGAAAAGATATTGTTGTAGTTGGATTTGATGGAAATGAAGACGCAATAAATGCTGTAAAAGAAGGCTCAATGTCAGCAACAGTTGCTCAAAAACCAAAAGAAATGGGAAAAATCGCTCTAGAAACAGCAATTAAATATCTAAAAGGTGAAAAAGTAGAAGAAAAAGTAGACTCACCACTAGAATTAATCAAATAAATCAAATTCCCAATAATAAGCCTAAAATTAATTACTAACTATCAGAAAATATTAAATTAAAATACCAAGGTTAAACATATTAGCCTTGGTATTTTTAAATCTAATTTTAAAATAAAAAAAATCGTGCTAGGGATATTTTCTAGCACGATTTGTAAGGGAAAAAAATTTTTATCTAAAAATCATCATCTTCATCTGGGTTTTCTATTTGTATTTTTTCATATTTCCATTCTAAGACTTCTTGTTTTGTGATTTCTAGGATATTTTTTACAACTTGGTCTATGTTTTCTTCTAAGACTTGGCCATTTATTGCTTGAATTAGCATTTGGAAATTTAAATTTCCTATTAATGATATTTTTTCATTATTTTCTAATTTTGATATGGCAATTTGGCTTTGGGTGTAAGGGGATGCTGAAATTAGATCTGTAAATACAATTACTCCATCGCCTTTGTCTAAATTTATTATTTTTTCTTTTATTTTTTCGTTGAAATTATTTATGTCATCTTCTGGATATAAACCTAGATAATCTATGTTTTCTGCTTGCCCAAAAATAATTTCTGCTGAACTTTTAAATCCTTGTGCAAGCTTTCCGTGACTTACAATTAGTATTCCTATCATTTTTTATCCTTTCTTAATTTAAGGGGAGCTTAAATGATTTATAAATCAAAATTTTTCAAAACTTCGTCTAAACTTGATTTTGGTGCTGATGGGGTTGCTTGAAAATAAATATTGTCTATTTTATAATCTTCTCTTAACTCTTTTAATTTTTTTGCATCTTCTTTGTTAAGATAAACTGATTTTGTAACTAACAAATCATTTTCGTCTTTTTTTGCTATTCCTCCAACGTTTAATTCGCAAACTTCAACGCCGTGTTTGATTAATTTATAAAATACATCTATGCTTTTTGCAACTAGGATACAATTATAATCTTTAAATTTGTATTTGTCCCAATAGTAGAAAGCCCTTTGCTCATTTAGAACTATTGTTTTCTTTCCTGTTCTATTTCCAGCACTTTTGTATAAATCTTTCATAAAAGTTTCGTTGTAAACGACATCATCTACTACAAAAATTGAATTTACTCCGTCTTTTTGCGATAGGGTAATCATTACTTGTCCGTGAATTAATCTTTCGTCAACTCTACCTAATACTACTTTTCCCATTTTATAATATTCCTATTCCTGCTAATACTGCTAAAATTATTGTTAAGCCTAATAAAGCTTGAGTAACTTTTAAACCTTTTTTCAAATAAAAAACATATACGCCAAGAACTGTTACTAATGGCAAAGCTCCTGGTAATACTTTATCTAAAAGCTCTTGGAAAACAAATTCTTTTCCTGAGATTGTAAATTTTAATGCTGAGCTTACTTTTACATAATTTGCTGCCAAAATTCCCATCATAAAAAGTCCTAAAGCTGATAAAATATTTATTGCGTTTTGAACTCCTGTGCTTTTTAATAAACTTGATGCGTTTTTACCTAAAACAAATCCTTGTTTTGCAAAAAATCTTCCTATAAAAACTTGGTATAAGGAAAATCCTACGAATGGAAACAAAGCTCCCATTGGGGATCCTGCTTGTGCCCAAGAAATTGCTATTGCTATAAAAATATATTGGATTGTTCCTGAATCAATTGCATCGCCGATTCCTGCAAGAGCTCCCATTAGTCCTGCTTTTGTATTATACATCAAATCATCGGTCATTGTTATTTCTTCGTTGTTATATTCTTGAAGGGCTCTTTCTTGTTCCATTGATGACATAAGACCTGTGATTATTCCACCGCCCCAAGTAAGTTGTGTGTTGAAGAATAACAATTGTCTTTTGTAAGCTTTTTTCAAATCTTCTTTATTTTTATATAATTTTTTCAAAACTGGCATCATTGCATATAAGAGGGAAGGTGCCAAATATCTTTCAAAAGTGTGAGGAATTTCGTTTGCGAAATGCCATCTTAAATATGCTTTTCTAACATCTTTTAGCTCTAATTCTTCTGGAGCCATTTCGTCTTTTTTTATATCTTGCATTTTAAAACCTCCTACTAAAAGTCATCTTCTTCTTCAAATGTCATTTCACGTTGGCTTGAAGTTTCTGTTTTTACTTCTTTGTCTTCTTTGGCTTGATTTTTATTTCCTACTGCCAAAATTGAAATTATTGTTCCTAAAATTGCATAAACTAACATATTTACATTCATATCTTTTAAAATTACGCTTAAAAAATATGCTAATAGGAAAAATAATAAATAATCTTTTCTACCTATTACATAAATTGTTGTTGCAATACCGATTGCTGCAAGTCCTCCCCCGACTACATCAAGTATGTGTAAAAATACTGTTCCTTCAAGTTTTGCTACAACATCAGCGATTACTGGTGCGCCAAAATATAAAGCTACAAAGATTAATGGAACAAATAAAACAAAAGATGCTATAGTTGGATATGTTATTATTGATCTTTTGATTGCTTTTTCATCCATTTTTTCAATTGCGACGTCAGTTTTTTTGCCTATAAAGGTATTTAGGAAAAATCTAAATTGGTAAAGATAAGATCCTAAAAATCCAACTGGAACGGCAATGGCAATTGATGCTTCTGGTGTCAAATTTCCTAATAGGGCAACCGGAACTGCTATTGCAGCTGCAACTGCTGGTTCTGATGGCATTGAGCCACCTGGAGAAAATACTCCCATATATATTAATTGCAAACTTGCAGTTACTATCATTGCATCAGCAATTCTTCCCATAACAATTCCTACAACAAGGCCTGTCATTAATGGCGAAAATCTTAATGTTAAAGATGCGCCACCCAATAGCCAACGTGACATAACGCCTGCAACCCACAAAGCTATTAATAAACTTTTTGCTACAGATAAGGTCTCCATTTTTTCCTCCTAAATTTTTTAAAAATTTTTATTCCACAAAGGGACTTTCTTTTTGCACACATCTTTTTGGAAGTTTTTTATTGTGCACATTATAAACATCATTTACACAACTTTCTCCCATTGCATACAAACATTCTTTTGTGTAGGCTGATGTGTGAGGTGTGATTATTACATTATCAAATTGCAAGTAGGGATGATTACTTCTTGCAGGCTCAACTTCCATAACGTCTGTTGCAAGAGCTTTTACTTTTTTATTTTTTAAAGCATCAACCATATCTTTTTCGTCAATTAGAGCGCCTCTTGCGGTATTTGATATATAAACTCCATTTTTCATTTTTGATATTGTATTTTTATTTATCATGTGATAATTTTCTTTGGTTAAATTTGCGCATAAACAAATAACATCAGATTTTTTCAAAAGTGTTTCAAAATCAACTTTTTCTACGCCGAATTGTTCTAGCTCTAATTTGTCTTTGTAAGGGTCATAGCCTAATACTCTACATTGAAAACCTTCTCTAAGTGTTCTTGCAACTTGGCTTCCAGTATTCCCAACGCCGATTACGCCAACAATTTTGTGGTAGAGAGAATTTCCTACAAAATTTGCTCTCATTTCCCACTTATCATCTCTTACTTTTTTGGAAGAATTTATAGTCATTCTCATCAAAGCCAATAGATTTGTAATATTATTTTCTGCAACTGAATCTCTTTCTACCAAAGAAGGAACAATAGAAACAATTACTCCTTTTTCTTTTGCACAAGTTAAATCTACATTGTTGTAGCCAATTCCATGCCTTGAGATAAGTCTTAAATCATCTACATTTTCAAAAAATTCTTTATCAAAAAATGGTGTAACGCTCGCTATTATATATTGGTAGCCTTTTAGCATTTGACCTAGAGATTTTCCATCTATATTTTGGTCGACTTCAAAGCGATCTACTTGTCCAATTTTTTCTAGGTTTTTTATATGGTCTGGAAAAATTTTTCCAAAACTACTAGAATTTACAATAGCAATTTTCATTTTATTTATCCTTTTTTACAAGATCATGACCGCCAAAACCATTTCTTAGTTGAGCAACAACTTTATTAGAAAAATTATCATCTACATCAATTTTACTTGTATTTCTTACAAACAAAGAATTAGAAATAACTGGAACAGGAACGTCAAGTCTTAGTGCTTCTTCAACTGTCCATTTACATTCTCCATTTGCATTTATAACGCCGGAATGAGAATCAAGTTTTGGATCTTTGGCAAAGCCTTCTTGGGCAAGTTCAATTAGCCAAGACCTAATTACAGATCCGTGATTCCAAACTTTTGAAACATCTTCGTAATCATAATCAAATTCGCTAGCTTCCAAAACGGCAAAGCCTTCGCCGATAGCTTGCATCATTCCATATTCAATTCCATTGTGAATCATTTTTAAATAATGACCAGAACCAGCACGTCCTGTATATAAAAGTCCATCTTCACAAGAAATTGCTTCAAAAAAATCTTTTACTTGATCGTAATATTTTTTTTCTCCTCCAACCATAAGACAAGCACCGTTTCTAGCGCCGCTCATTCCGCCAGAAGTTCCACAATCAAGAAAACCAATATTTTTTTCCTTTAAAATTTCGTAATGCTCTAAAGTTTTTTTGTAATTAGTATTTCCAGTATCAATTACAATGTCGTCTTTATTAAGTTTTTCTTTTAAAAGAAAAATCATGTCATCAGTGATTTTTCCTGCAGGCAAACTCAATAAAATAAATTTTACATCATCTAATTTTTCTATAAGCTCATCGATAGAATTTGCGATTTTAAAATCTTTGCTTGCTTTTTTTCTTACATTTTCATCTACATCATAGCCAATTACTTCAAAATTATTGTCGATGGCATTTAAGGCTATGTTGTAACCCATTTTTCCAAGTCCCAAAAAACCTATTTTCATATAAACTCCTTTCTTTTTTTGATAACCTTTTCAAATAATTTAAAAAAATATTTTTAAAAAATTGTAAGGCTATCTGTAGTTCATTATTTAAGTAAATTATACGAAAAAAATTTTTACTTGTCAAACAGTAAAAAAACAAAAAAATTTTGCAATCAAAAATTTCTATTCATTTTTACAAATTTATGTATAATATTAGTAAGAATAGATTGGAGGATGTTTTGAACCGATATTTAGAAAGAATTATTTTGTCTAAAAAAAGTACCTTTACAAAAACGGAAAATTTTTATGCAGAATATTTTTTAAAATTAGATGATGAAATATTAAATAAAACTATATCAAATGTTGCTGAAGAAACAGAAAGCTCCACAGCGTCAATTTTTAAATTTATAAAAAAACTTGGCTTTAAAGGCTACAAAGATTTTCAATTAAACTTAGCTACAAATATAAATAAAAATTCTGACGATTCGCTACTTACAGCTATAACAAGTGTAAATGAAAATGACAGCCCTGATGAAATAGCCAACAAAATTATGGCGTTTAATATCCAATCAATGTATACGCTAAAAGAAGATATTAAAAATATTCCATTTGAATCTTGTTTGAATTTGATAAAAAAATCCAAAAAAATTCACTTTTTTGGCATGGGAGGCTCAGCAACCATAGCTTACGATTCATATCATAAATTTTTGAGAACAAAATATATGGTAAATTATATTTCGGATTCTCACATGCAACTAAGTGCTTGCACAAAGATGGACGAAAACGACTGTATTTTTGTATTTTCACATTCAGGAAGAACGCTAGAGGTAATAGAAGTTTCAAAAGTTGCAAAAAAAAATAAGGCAAAAATTATTGCCCTTACAGGAAATCCAAAATCTGAAATGGTAAAAATCTCAGACGAGGCTATGATTTTGCCATCAATAGAATCCGAACACGGAACAGAATCCTTAAATGCAAGAATTCTTTACCTAACAGTTATGGATATACTTTTAATATCTTTGATGTATGATAACGTCGAAGAAAATAAAAAATACATGAAAAAAAGATTGGATGCACTAAAAGTTACAAAAAAATAGAAGGCATACTTGCCTTCTTTTTAATTTGAAATAAAAAATTAATATATAGAAAGTTTTTTCTCAATCCACATTATAAAAGAGTGGGGGAAAATTTTTGAAATTATTAATAAAATTTTTGCGCTTGGATGGGTAGTTATTAGGTCTTTTTTGCCCATTTTTTTTATGGCTTTTTCTACCATTTTTTCTAGATTTTCATTTCCCAAATTTTTTATTCCGCCCGAATTATTGTTTGATTTTTTTAAAAATTCTGTTTCGACCCTGTTTGGGCATAAAACTGAAATTTTTATATCTTTAAATTCCCTTCTTATTGCCCTTGAAAATGACAAAACATAAGACTTACTTGCGGCATAAAGGGCAAATTTTGCCTGTGGAATAAAGGCTGCTGATGAGGCAATATTTAAAATTACTCCGTCTTTCTGGAAAAAATCTAGAGAAATTTTTGTCATTGCTGTGAGAGCTTTTATATTTAAGTCCAAAGTTTTCATATCATTATCAAAACTTGTGTTTTTAAAATAATCATTTTCTCCCATGCCTGCAGAATTTATCAAAAGTCCTATTTTTTTGTTTGAAATTTCTAATTCTTTTTTTAAAGCTTCAAAAGATTTTTCTTCACACAAATCAAGGGCAAAAATCCTTGCCCTTGTTTGTAGTTTTTTTGATAAATCATGAAGTCTTTCAGTTCTTCTTGCGATTAGCCAAATTTCTTCATAATTTTTTTTATCAATTTGCCTTGCAAATTCATAGCCTATGCCTGAACTTGCTCCTGTAATTATGGCTATCATTATTTGCTCATAGCCTTCATTATTAGATTTTGTTTTAAATTCCACAAATCGTGAGAAAGGTCGACGTAATAGTTGTGAGGTTGGTCAAATCTTTTTACCTCATCCCACAAGGATTTCACTTCTGACTTGCAATATTCGTTTATTTCTTCAATTTTTGGAGATTCATAAACTTTTTTTCCATTTTCAAAAATTGGAATTTGCATTTTTCGAATTTCATAATTTTCCATTCTTTTCATCTTCCATGTAAAGTGTGGATCAAAAATTACAAGTGGTTTAGTTTCATCGACTTTTTCTTCTTTTAAAGTTATATAATCAGCTTCTGCCTTGCCAGTTTTTTTGTCGTACAATCTGTAAACTTCTTTAAGCCCTGGTGTTGTAATTTTTTCTACATTTTCTGATACTTTTATTTTTGCAGTCTTGCCTTTTTCATCTTCAATTTCAACGAGTTTATAAACTCCACCAAAAACTGGATCGGATTTTGCAGTGATTAATCTTTCTCCGATTCCAAATGAATCAATTTCTGCGCCTTGTTGGAGTAGAGATTCTATTTTGTATTCGTCAAGTGAATTGCTTGCAACAATTTTTGCATCCTTGTAGCCATTTTCGTCCAAAATTTTTCTACATTCTTTTGAAAGATAGGCAAGATCGCCAGAATCAATTCTTACACCGCCAGTAAGTCCCAAAGGCTCTAAAACTTCTTTGAAAATTTTCATAGCATTTGGCAGGCCTTGTTTTAAAACATCGTAAGTGTCAATTAACAAAATGCAGTTATCTGGATATAATTTTGCATAAGCCAAAAACGCCTCATATTCGCTATCAAATGATTGAACCCAAGAGTGAGCCATAGTTCCGCCAGCAGGATAAGCATACATTTGACTTGAAAGAGTGTTTGATGTGATTGGAGCTCCAGCTATAAAAGCAGACCTTGCTCCTTTTACAGAAGCGTCAGGGCCTTGAGCGCGTCTTGCACCAAATTCCATTACAGTTCTTCCCTTTGCAGCTCTTACAATTCTATTTGTTTTTGTAGCAACAAGGGAGCCGTAATTTAAAGATAAAAGCAAATAAGTTTCTAAAATTTGTGCTTCAATTATTGGAGCTCTTACAGTCACAATTGGTTCAGATGGAAACATTGCAGATCCTTCTGGAAATGCCCAAATATCTCCTGTGAATTTAAAATTTTTCAAATAAGTTAAAAATTCTTCCGAAAATTTTGTATTTTTTCTAAAATATTCAATGTCTGCTTCATCAAAATGAATATTTTCTACATAATCAATAATATCATCTAAGCCAGAAAAAATTGAAAATCCTCCGCCGTCAGGATTTTTTCTGTAAAATGCATCAAAAACTGCAATCGTATCTTTCATTCCACTTTCAAAATATCCATAAGCCATAGTAAATTCATAAAAATCACTGAGCATAGATAAATTTCTTCTTGTTTGCATATTTTCCTTCCTTATTATTTTTTCGTTTCACATATTGTTTTTATTATACCACTAATGAGTGGTATAGTAATAATAGTTTGGCACAAATTGGCAAACAAAAGGAGATACATAAATGTATATTTTTGATATAGATGGAACACTTTTAAATACGATTGATTCTATTTCATATAATATAAACCAAACTTTAAAAAATTTTTCTTTAAGTCAAGTACCAAAAGAAAAAATTGAAGAGTTTGTAGGAAATGGTCCAAGGCTTTTGATTGAAAAAACTCTTGATTATATTGGCTTTGAAAAATCTGAAAAAAGAGAAAAAATTTTAAATGCTTATAACAAAAGATATGATGATAATCCAACCTATCTTACAAAGCCTTATGATGGAATCGTAGAAGAGCTTGAAAAAATAAAAAAAATGGGCGAAATTTTGGTTGCTTTTTCCAACAAACCAGATTCCACTTGTAAGAAAGTTATAGGAGAAATTTTTGGAGAAGGCTATTTTGATTTTATTTTAGGATACAGGGAAGATGTGAAAAGAAAACCGTCGCCTGAGGGTATGTATATAATAAAAGAAAGATTTGGAGTTGACTATTCGGATATTTTTTATTTTGGAGACAGCGAAGTCGACATGGAGTGTGGAAAAAATGCTGGAGTATTTACTGTAGGATGTGCTTGGGGCTTTAGAGAAAGAAAAATTTTGGAAAATTTAAAGCCAGATCTTATAATAGATACTCCAAAAGAAATTTCAAAAATAAGGAGAGTATAATGGCAAATTTATCAGTATTTGATATTATTGGACCTGTAATGATTGGCCCATCATCATCCCATACTGCGGGAGCAAACAGAATTGCAAAAATCGCAAGAGATTTGGGCGGAGAAGGATTTACAAAAGTTGATTTTTATTTACACGGATCATTTGAAAAAACTTACCAAGGTCACGGAACAGATAGGGCTTTGGTTGGAGGAGTTTTAGGTTTTGGACCAGAAGATGAAAGATTGAGAGATTCATTTAAAATTGCGGATGAAGCAGGGATTACTTATAATTTTATTCCACAAGATATGGGGGAAGTTCATCCAAACACAGTAAAAATTGTTCTTCAATATCCAGATGGCCATGAATTTAAATTGAGAGGCTCATCAATTGGTGGCGGCAATATTATGATAAATCAAATAATGGATAATGAAGTAGAATATAATGGAAAAAATCCTACAATTATTTGCACCTATCCCGAACAAAAAGGAATGATAGCTTTTATTTCAAATGTTTTGTTTGACCACAATTATAATATAAAAAATATGAAAACTATAAACAAGGGCAACACAATTATGTTAATTGTAGAATTAGACCAAGATTTGGAAGAAGAAGTTTACAAAGAAATTGAAGCTGGCAAGAATTTTGAATTTATAAAATATTTGGGGTAATTTATGAAAACAACAATGGAATATATTAAAAATAGACTAAAAGAAGAAAACAAGGAAGTTTGGGAGCTTGCGCTTGAAGATGAGATGGAGCTAACAGGAAAATCAAGAGAAGAAGTTTTTGAATCATTACAAAAATCTCTTGATGTTATGAAAGAATCTTCACAAAAAGCTCTCGATAAAAAATTAATGTCAATGACAAAAATGACTGGTGGAAATGCAAAATCAATGAATAATTATTTTCTATCAGAAGATACAATAATGGGAGATTTGCCAACAAAGGCAATGGCAATGGCTTTTTCTACATCAGAAGTTAATGCATCAATGGGAAAAATCGTAGCAAGCCCAACAGCAGGATCTGCAGGAATTGTTCCAGCAAGTTTAATGGCAATGCGTGAAAAATATGGATATTCTGATGAAGAGTTGATAAAAGCAATTCTCGTTGCAACAGAATTTGGACAAATTATTGCTGACAATGCAACATTTGCGGGAGCTGAGGGCGGATGCCAAGCTGAGTGTGGCTCTGCAGCAGCTATGTGTGCAGCTGCAATTTGTTATTTGAGAGGTTGTGACATTGACGTGATGGAAGATGCAGCATCAATTGCACTTTTATCAATAATGGGCCTTGTGTGCGATCCAATAGGAGGAATGGTAGAATTTCCTTGCAATATTAGAAATGCATCAGGAGTTATAAATGCACTTTCTGCAGCTGATATGGCGATTGCTGGAGTAAAAGTTTTGGTAACATTTGATGAAACAGTAGACGCCTTAAAAGAAGTAGGCGATGCCCTTCCAGCAAGCCTAAGAGAAACAGGCGAAGGCGGAGTTGCAGCTTGTCCATCAGCTATAAGATTAAAAAGAAAATATATAGACAAAGAAGAAGACTAAAATTTTTAAATAAAAATCTCAAAGAAAAAAATAAAGCTATTTTACAAAAAAAGTAAAATAGCTTTATTTTTTATCATCTTCATCATCTTTTTCATCTTTTAAATTAAATTTTTTTCTCATTTGGTGTCTTAAAATTAAAAGTAAAAGGATAAAATATAGGATTGTAAAAAGAATTAGAAGGATTACGCATATATTTCTTTTTATTTTGAAATACAAAATTATTGGATAAATTATGCCAAATAAAATTATGCCGATTATTATTGAAAGATTTCCTGCAAAATTATTTCCGTATTCCCAACATTCTTTATTGTAACAAACTTCCCAAATGTGAAAGCCAACTCTCATTTTTGGATAGTCTGTGTGAAATTTTTTGAAAAATATTCCTACATAAATTGAAAAGAATAATAAAAGCACATCGCCAACTATTAAATTTCCCAAATTATCACCCTTTCTTTGAATTATTACTAGATAAAATATACCCCAATTGATATAAATTGAAAAATATTTACTTTTTGCATACAATATTAATAGACTTTATAAGTTTATAATGAAGAAATGTTAAGTTAGTTAAAGAGGTGATTCGATGAAAATTTTAATTACATCTGATTGGTACGATCCTGTCGTCAATGGTGTAGTAAGATCAATTTTAAATTTAAAATCCTATCTAGAAGATAGGGGATTTGATGTAAAAGTTTTAACCCTCTCAAATTCAACTGAAAGTTATAAAAAAGGAAATGTTTATTATATAGGAAGTCTTGGTGCAGGAAAAATTTATCCAGAGGCAAGGATTTCTGCAACTTTAAGAAATAAATTCATTAAGGAAATAAAAGATTGGAAACCAGATATTGTCCATTCACAATGCGAATTTTCTACTTTTATGATGGCGACAAAAATTGCCAAAAAAACATCTTGTCCCTTAGTTCACACCTATCATACAATTTATGAAGACTATACTCATTATTTTTCTCCATCAAAAAAGGTGGGCAAAAAAATGATTTCGGTTTTTTCAAAAGCAATTGCCGATAGGGTTGAAATGATTATTGTTCCAAGCGAAAAAACTAGAGAAATTTTAAAATCTTATGATATTGAGGATGAGAAAATAAAAATAATTCCTACTGGCATAGAAATGCCAGAAAAATTGGAAGATAAAAATAAAATTAGAGATTATTATGGATTTGATGCAAGCGATAAAATAATTCTTTATTTGGGTAGGCTTGCCGAAGAAAAAAATATTGAGGAATTAATTGATTATTACGAAAGGCTTGATATAGAAAAATTAAAATTTATTCTTGTTGGAGGCGGACCTTATTTAAAAGATTTGAAATCTTATGCAAAAAATATTGATAAAAAAATTTATTTTGCTGGCATGGTTAAGCCTTTTGAAGTAAATAATTATTATAGAATGGCAGATGCTTTTGTTTCTGCAAGTAAGTCCGAAACTCAAGGACTTACTTATTATGAGGCGATGAGCAACGGCACTCCTGCGATTTGTAGAAAAGATTACTGCCTTGATAAGGTAATAATTGATGATTTTAATGGCTACCAATATGAAAATTTTTCTGATTTTAAAAAATATTTGGAAATGATTTTTCTTGATAAAGAAAAAAAGGATAAGCTTTCTAGAAACGCAAGAAAATATGCTTTGGAAAATTTTTCTATAGATTCTTTTGGCGAAAATTGCGAAAAATTATATAAAGAAGCAATCAAAAAAGGTAGGACACATGAAAATTCTTATTTATAATGAAGATTATCAAACTGTAAAAGAATCTGGCGTTGGAAAAGCAATAGACCACCAAAAAAAGGCTTTGGATTTGGTTGGAGTTTCATATACCTTAAATCCAGATGACGATTATGATATTTGCCACATAAATACAGTTTTTCCAAAGTCTGCTTTTTTTGCAAATAAGGCGAGAAAATCTGGTAAAAAAGTTGTCTATCATGGGCATTCCACTAAGGAAGATTTTAAAAATTCTTTTGTCCTATCAAATGAACTTGCACCATTTTTCAAAAAATGGCTTATACATTGTTATAAAAAAGGAGATTTGATTTTGACTCCAACACAATATTCCAAAAATATTTTGGATTCATATAAGATTGGAAAAGAAATTAAAGTAGTATCAAACGGAGTCGACCTAGATTTTTGGAAGAAAAAAGAAAATGACAGGGAAAATTTTTACCAAAGATATAAGCTTGATAAAAATAAAAAATCAATCATTTCGGTTGGTCTATTTATAGAAAGAAAAGGAATTTTGGATTTCGTAGATCTTGCAAAAAAACTTCCCCAATACGAATTTGTATGGTTTGGAGAATTGAAATTGAGCTTAGTGCCAGAAAAAATCAAAAAAGCTGTCAAAACAGATTTAAAAAATTTACATTTTCCAGGCTATGTTAGCCAAGAATTATTGAGAGAAGCCTACTCAGGCTCAGACCTTTATATATTCCCAACATTTGAAGAAACCGAAGGAATAGTTCTACTAGAGGCCCTTGCAACAAAAGCCGACACAATAATTAGAGATATAGAAATTTATAAAAATCTCAAAGATGGAAAAGAAATTTATAAGGCAAAAGACAGGGAAGAATTTTACAAAAAAATAAAATTGATTTTGGAAGGAAAGTATCCTTCACTAAAAGAAGAAGGCTACAAGCTCGCCC
Source organism: Anaerococcus sp. HMSC068A02 (assembly GCF_001811125.1). Lineage (NCBI taxonomy): Bacteria > Bacillati > Bacillota > Tissierellia > Tissierellales > Peptoniphilaceae > Anaerococcus > Anaerococcus sp. HMSC068A02. The sequence continues at coordinate 82,581 of NZ_KV803761.1, forward strand.
AAGAAAAATCCATAGAAAATATAGGCTTGAAACTAAAAAAATATTACCAAGACCTATTAGAAAGAGAAGAAAAATGAGAAGTGTAATAAAATTTATAAGCTATACTCTATTTAGTCATATATGTTATAATATGTAATTTATTTATGTACATATAAGTGTATAAGAATATAATGTTTATATATATATAATTATCGGGTAACTAATTTAACGTCGGTAGATAAATATTAATCTTTAGGAGGAAAAATGAAATTAAAAAAATTATTAATTATTACATCAATAAGTATGAGTTTATTACCAATCTTTGGAGTTAGTAATTCTAAAGCAGATGATTCTAATAATTATGATCTTCAAAAAGAATATACGGAAACTGATGAGACTTATAAGGAACAATATAATATAGTTGAAAATGAAAAAAGTAAAGAATTACAAAATGAAATAAAAACAATAAAAAATGAGAAAGGAGAGTTATCACAAAAAGATTTTCAAAATCTTCTAGTTAAATATGATGGAGCAGAAAGAACGTTTATACCTAAAATTAGTTTTAGGTCAGCCCAAAATAATTCGTATACCGAAAAAGTAGTAAAAGGAGGGTTAAATGTATATGGATCCTCACCTCAAGCACTAATAAGCGCAAGAGATTACCTAGGTAGTTCTGATATGGGTCTTTTAGCTACAGGTGTAATAATTGGCTCTGTTGAAGGAGGACCTGCAGGAGCTATAGCAGGAGCTATTGGTGCAAAAGTTTTAGGAGCTAGAGTTAACGAAGGATATAATGATATTAAAAAGTGGATTGATGTAGGTTCTAGTAGGGGTGGAGTTAGAATGACAGCTTCTGCTGAATTTCCAATAGATAGTTTAAACTCTATTAAGCAAACTAAGATTAGGAAATTGTAATTATGTTATTGATTATATTGGAAATAGGTCTTATAATAGCTACTATTAGAGGATTTTTAATAATAAAAGACAAAAAAATGGAAAGGAAATAAAAAACTATAATTTTAAGAAAGTATTCACAATTATAGCTCTTATTTTTAGTATTGTAAATATATTTTTAATGATGAATTTAAATATAATATAAAATATATTAATTATGTGATTTTTGAAAAATAAAAGTTAACATATTATAAAAAAAAGGCGGGTTGTACTCATACCTGTCTTTTTAAGATATAGCTGAAATTAATCTATCCCTAGTTATTAATGTTACAAAATGTTTTTTAGATACTAACTATAATAAGGTAAAAATCAACATATCGTAAATCTAGTTTTAAATAGAAATATTAAAATTGAAAAGAAGCTTCTTCTAATTTTTTGAAATCACAAGAAAATCTGACGAAGCTATTTTGATTTATCTGATTATTATATAATTTCTCAGCCTTATCTATAATTAAATCCTTTTTAGATCTACAAAACAAATACTCTTTTTTTAATAAATCTACATATTCATCATCTTCTATTCTTTCAAAATCCATTTTTTCATAGAATCTATCTTTTAATGGAATCATTTTTTTATTTCTAAAATTGAAAGTATATGATACTTTTTCTCTTCATCACCAGGAATTTCTTTTACAATCCAACCAGAGTCACAATTATCTGAAATATTTATTTCTCTCTAATTAATAAATGTCCTATTCCAGTATTTTTAAAATTTAATCTTGCATGCTTTGGCTTTGCCGAAGATAGAGGTATTAAGTATTTAATATCATTGATAAAAATTAAAATACCTAAGAAAGGCTTAGGATGTCTAGATGAATTATATTCATTAGAAAATTGAACTTCAGAATCTACATTATGAAGATATTCAAGATAATTATAATCAACAGTATAGAACCTGATCTCATTATTTTTAAGATGACATTCAATATTATTTTTGTTTACCATATATTCTCCTTAATAAAAAAAGAGGAGAAATCTAATTCTCCTCTTACTAATCTTTAAAGTTTCACACTTTAGATAGGCAGTGAATCTCCTTCTTATATAATAAGAATACATCAACACATACAATACGTCAAATTCTTTTATAATACCAATATATACCTAAACATCTAAAATCGCTTGAAACGCAAAATATGAAGCACAATCGCTAAAGTTTTAAAATTATAATTCTTATAATCGATTATAGAGTATACCTTATATAGTATATCAGAAGTAAGAAATTTGTTTATTGGTAAATAAGTCGGGTACAAATATTATTGAAAAGGTTGTATAAATCGAATAAAAGGAGGAACCAATGAATAAATTTCTAAAAAATATAACTTTTATAACTATGTCTACAATTTTAATCTTATCTCCATTCAAGAATGTAAAAGCTGATAATCTTAATGATGGAACGGAAGATAATTATTCCTATATTTCTGAAAAACGTTTTGATAAACCTATTGATGTATTAGATGTTAAAACTGTTGAAGACAATCTAAAAATGACTGATTCTTTAACTAGAATGACTAACGATCAATTAAATGAAGTTATTAATTATGTTGCAGATAATGATAATGGTATATCAACGTACGCTTCTAATAATGTAAAAGATTCTTTAAAAATAGCATGGAAAGCAGCGGCACAAATAGCTATAAATAGTGGGTATCCATTGGCTGGCACTCTCGTAATATATTCTGTTGACGGTATTGATTACTATGAACAGAATGGTCCTTTTTCTAAAGCTATCAAAGGAACAAACGTTTATAAAAGAATACAGTCTGGATCTGGAAGTGACAACTTTACTACAAGTGATAGTGAAGATTTATACTATGCAATCCATGCTTTCAAATACCATAATAGTAAAACTAATAAATTATATATTTCAGATACATTTGATTTTGCTCTTAATACAGATTATCAAAATACGTTTTCCACACTAGTCAATAACTGGGGGTATTTAAGTCAAAAAATGGAAGTATTGACACCTATAAATGTTAACATAGAAATGCAGAAATAAAAGATGATTAAGAGAAAAAAATATATACCACTTTTAATACTTGTAGTATTTGGAGTATGCCTAATATTTTTCAATCTAAAATCTAGCGTGGAGGATATCCAATATGAAAAGAGGATATTTAAATCTGAAAGAGCTTTTGGAGATGATTACTTCGATATATACCTAATTAATTCTAAGGGAAAGCAAGATAACCGGAAAAAAATAGATGATGATTATTATATAAAATCGAAAGGGTTCAAACAAATGATGGAAAGTTATAAATCTGAAATAGAAGATTATGACGTCTTGTCAAATTCGATATCCGAACTAGAAAAAGATAGTAATACTGTTTACTTCTACCAAGAAAATATCGATAAAAAAGGTCACAGCACCTTATATATTTATAACAGTGATTTGGATAAGGGATACATCTTTAATTTTCAAATTTAAGTAAAACTTTATATAGAAAATAAAGAAAAAGACAATAATAATGACCTAAACCCCAAAATCCGGAATACGGATGGAGGGGTTTTTCATTTCAAAATACGCAAAAAAATTTAAAATTAAATTAAGAAAAGAAATAGAATCATATATCAAATGGTATAACGAAGAGAGGATAAAGAAAAATTAAACGGAATGTCCCCTGTTAATTACAGATTACATCCCGTTTAAAATATTATTATTAAGTTATTCCGTGTTTACGAGTTCAGGTCATAAAGTCTTGTCTCTTAATATTAGTACCATTTTTTACCATTGTATTCTGTATGTTTTAAATCTATCTTTTCCCAGCCACCAAACTTAGTTATATACTGACCTTTAAGCTCTTCATATTCTTCTTTACTTACTGGTATAGTGTCATACTGACTATAGTAATAAAAAGCCTTGCTAGCTTCTTCAAAGCTGTCTGAAGCTTCATCGTAAATCCAGTTATATCTTTCTTCTGGCACAGAATTTTCTACAATTTTACGATTATCCTCTTTAAGCCATTGCCAAGAGGTTTTCCAAATTCCTTCTTGTCTTTTTTGCTCTTTTTTTTCTAATTCTTCTTCTTTTTTTTCTTTTTATTTTTTCTTCTTTAATCTTTTCTTTATCTTCTTCTGTCAATGGTATAGTACTTTTTATATTGAAGTATAGTCTAAATGTTCATCTAATTCTGCTTTTAAAAGTGCTTCCATTGTATTGCCTAGAAGGTCTTTTAAAGCTTCTTATATATCTTGTGCACTTTGAGGCTTATATTCTTCAATTAACATTTTTGATATTTTTCTTCTTCTGGTTTCTGGTCTTTTTCTTGGCATAAAAACCCTCCTGATTAGTTTTTCTTTACTCTAATCAGGAGGGTTTTATACACAAAATTTTACACAGTTTCGTATTATAATAATTTTAAATCATGTATCTATTAAAAAATTTAAATTTATTTTGTGTGATGTTATAATGTCTATATGAAAGGAGTAAATTAATTTATGAAAATAAATAAAAAAATATATTTTATAATTATTCCTATTTTTATTCTTTTTGGTTTAAATATAAAAAATAAATATGATGAAAAAAATGTAAAGATTCCAAAAGTAGATAATATTATTAACATAACTCTTATTAATGTTGTTAATGATAAAGGAGTCGAAAAAAATACTATTTATAAAAAGAAGGATATAAATAGATTTCTAAAGTTATTAAAAAATTCAAAAAGAATAAATAAAGAAAGTACTTCTTCTTTTCCTAATAAAGATAAATTTACTGTAATTGCTTTTAAAATGTCAAATGGAGGATATATTAAGCATTCAATTTATGAAGAAAATAATTATATTTATTATGAAGAGCCATTCTATGGGATTTTTGAATTAAATTCTAATAATAAAAATTTAATTGATTTATTAGACATGTTTATAGAAAATTACAATAAAAAAGATATATCAATAGATATGGAAAACATTGAACAAAATAATTTTTAAATAATAAAAGAGTGGAATTCCACTCTTTTATTATCTTGGAACAACTAATCCATAGTGTTTATGATAAGTATAACTACATTTTTTTCCAGAGTTTTTATCTTTAGTAAATCCAGAACAGTAAGCTGCTCTTTGTGTGGTACGACATTGACATGAACCCTTGCTTGTGCAACCACTTCCTGCTTGAACTAATGCTACGTGGCAATCACTAGAATAAAAATTCTTTACAGCTTTAGCTTTTTCAGCAGATGACCCTGTCCTCCAGTTATAATGTACATCATCTGTAAGTTGACCATTAAATCTATTGCAATGAACCCAATCTCCAGGGTAATATTTATCTCCGTAACCTTTATGAGCCCTTCTTGCGCTAACACCATCTTTTTTGGGATAATTTTCTTCCTTTTCGTCCATTACTGCTAATAAATTTCCAGAACTAGCTGTAAATATAGCTTCTGCTTTATTAGAATTACTTATTTTTTTTATTTTAGATTCATTAAAAGAATTTAAATCATATTCATTAATCTTGTTATAAGCATGTATATGATCATTATTTGAAGTTTTTATTTTAGATATATTTTCTATATTATTCTTAACAACTATAGTTCCATTAGATTTAACTTGGATTGGTTTATTATCAGCATATAATATTAGAGCACTTTCAGTAGAGGGTTTCATTTTAGTTTTAATTTCAATTTCAACGTTATTTCCCAAATAATTTATTTTAGCGTTATAATTTTTTCTTAAAAATTCTAAATCATCAAAAATATCTTTTGGAAAAATATCTTTTGTTTCAGTATATAATTGAACTTCTAATAAATCTGTATTTTCATCTGTAATTAAATCACTCGATGTTGCGTATGTAGATTTTTTAGGTGCGAATATAAGCCCTATTAATACAATAAATAAAGTTAAAAATGATGTAAATCTTTTATTTTTCATATAAACCTCCTTAAAATTTTAATGTTTATAATTATATTAAAAAATACCCTAAATTTATTTATAAAAATATTAATTTTTATATTTTATCAACAATGTCACTAAAATAAAACTAAATAAACTATGCCCTTTTGATTATTTTACTACCAAGTTTTGTCATGCTATTTGTGACAAGCCTTGATACAAGCAATTTTATGTTAATTTTTTTAGGACAAATTTTAGTTTTTCTAATATTATTAAGTTTTTATTTTCTAATTAGAAAAAATACAAAAAAATACGAAGACAAAACAAAAAAAGAAATTGAAAACGAAAAAAATATAGAAAAATTAAAAAAATTAAGAAATGAAAAAATTTCATACAAATCAAAAGCAAATATAACAAAAAGAATAATAGACATCTCCTATACAAAAGAAGAATGCGAAAACCTTAAAAAATTCACATCAACCTACGACGATATGATTTTTTATTACTCAGCCCTTATAAAAAATGAGAGAGATGATAGAAAAAAATACAAACAAAAAAGAGATGAGTTTATAAAAAGATACAAAAATAGACATTTTATTTTCCCAGATTACAAAGAAAATTTAAAAACTTCAATAAAATGGATAGGAGTATTTTTAATTTTTTCCCTAATTTCATATTTAAATCCATTCAAATTCATAAAAAATCAAGAAATTTATGGGATAGTAGTATTATTAAATTTCACTTTCAATCTAGCACTTGTAGTAAATACAATTATTTGGATACTAAGAAGCTTGAAAAGTTACTGGGCAAAAAATTTACTTTAAAGCATGATAAATTATAAATAAGAGAAATGGTAACTTGTTTATCAGTTATAGTTTTATATTTTTTTAATAGTTTGAGACAAAAGTTTTATCTTTTGTCTTTTTTTTTTTTTGAAAATTTTGAAAATTAATTTTCGAAGTGATTTAATTAAAACGAAATATTAAATTAATTAATATATGATATTAAAATATTAAAAAAATTAAAAATCAACTTTACAAAAATTAAAATGGTGGTATACTTATTTTATAAAGGAGGCGGGTTTTGATTAATAAATGTCCTAATTGTGGTGGTGACTTGGTTATCACTTCTTATAAATGTAATTCATGTTTTACTGAAGTTAGTGGAGAATTTGAAATGGGTAAATTTCAAAGACTTGATATTGAGGATTTGGAATTTATTGAGCTTTTTTTGCAAAAGCGTGGCAGTATAAAAGATGTTGGAGAGAGTTTGGGAATTTCTTACCCGACTGTTAGAAATAGAATTGACAAGATTGTAAAAAAACTTGGTGGAAAAATAAATAAACAAGAATCTAGAATAGATATTTTGAATATGGTCAACAGCGGAGAGATTACTCCTGACCAAGCAAGTGAACTTTTAAAGGAGCTTAAAGATGAATGAAGAAAAGAAAATGATTTTAGATATGTTAAAAGAAGGAAAAATTACAGTTGAACAAGCTAGCGATCTTTTGGAGGCAGTTGGCAAAGACAAGTCTAAAAATAATGAGGAAAGTTTTGTTGATAAATTATCAACTTCTTTTGAAAAAATTATGAAAAAGACAAGTGAAACTATTTCGAATTTTGATTTTGATATTGATCTTGATAGTGTAAATATTCCTAATATTTATCACATAAATTCTCAAAAAACTGAAAATCAAACAAAAATTGATGATGATGTGAATGCTATTGAAATTGATCTTATAAATGGTTCTTTGGATATTGAAAGAGCTCAAGAAAATCATATTATGGTTGATGAGAAAGTTTATTTCAAAAACAAAGAAGACCAAGTAAATGATTATTTAAATATTGAAGTTGTTGAGGACAAATTAATTGTAAGTGTAAATGAAAATTATAAGTCTTTGGATGCAAGCGCGAATGTAAAATTATATTTGGGCAAAAATATTTATGATAGTCTTGATATAAATATTGTAAATGGTCAAGTTGAACTTTGTGATGTTGATTTTAAGGAAAATAATATTGAATCAACTAATGCAAGATTTACTATTATAAATTCTGCTGGGAATATTGATTTGAAAAATACTAATGGAAAAATTGAAATTAGAAATACAAATGGAAATCTTGAAGTTTCTAATGTAAATGGATCAGTTTATCTTTCAAATATTTCTGGAGAAAATGCAAATGTAGATCTTGTAAATGGCTCTATAAGAATTGATGGCTTAAATATGGAAAAAGTTGATCTTTCATCAAAAGCTGGTTCAATTAAAATTTTTAAAATCGTTGATGCAAAAGAAGTTAATATAGGAACACAATTTGGATCAGTTGTAATTGATACAAATGAATTTAATAAAAATATAAAGGCTTTGATTAAATCATCATCTTATTCAATTGCGGATAAATTTAAAAATAAATTGCAAACAAAAGATGGCTACCAAGTTTCAACTAATCCAGAGGAATCAGATTTAGATTTGGATATAAAATCAGCTTTTGGTAGAGTAAGCATTAGATAAAATAGAAAACAAAACAAAAAGGTCTTAGGAGAAATCCTAGGGCCTTTTAGTTTGGAGATTTTGAAAAATAGGTTTTAAAATCACTTATTTAGTTTAGTATATTTGTTTAAAAATTTAGCCTTTTTAGGCTAAAAATTTTTGAGGCAATTACCAACAAATATTTGCAAAAGAAAAAATGAAATTATAAGAAAAGAGGGTAAATTTTGAGGGATTATTTTCAAATTTTCTTTCAATTTAGATATTAAATTATATTTATTAGGAAATGTAAAAATTTTTGTAAAATTTGAGTAAATATTTTGAAAATTTTTAAAAAACAAAATCAAATTTTAAAAAATAATTAGTAAAAGCTTTTAAATTAGGCGTTTGATGTATTTTATTTTTTAATTTTAAAAATTTTAAAAAAGACTTTACAAAAATAAAAATCGGGGATATAATATTATTGTATTAAGAGAGCGATACAATAATACAAAAATACAAAAAGGAAAGTGAATGAATATTTTAAAAATAATTTTGCCTATGGGGCTTTTGGGTTTTTTATTTGTATTTATTATAAAAAAACTTGAAAAAAGAGAAAAAATTAAAGGCAAAAATCAAAATCATAAAAATAAGCAAAATTATTTGGCAGAAGGTATGACTATCGGAATGAGTTTTGGTATAATTTTTGGTTCTTTGTACGATAATATTGGAACTTTTCTTCCGATTGGAATGTTGATTGGTTTGGTTGTTGGGCAAGCGATAGAAAAAAAGGAGGAATAAATGGAATTTGATAATGATAGACCTATTTATCTTCAAATTTTAGAAGATTTTAAGTCGAAAATTTCAAGTGGCGAGTGGAAAGCTGGCGATAAAATTGATTCTGTTAGAAATCTTGCCAAGGATTATGAAGTAAATCCAAATACTGTCCAAAGAGCCTTAGCTGAACTTGAACGAGATGGGCTTTGTCAAAGCCAAAGAACTAGTGGAAGATTTGTAACTGATGATGGGGATTTGATAAAATCTTTATCAAAAAATGCTTTTGAAATAATTTGCGAAGATTTTATTAACAATGCAAAAAATTTAAAAATTTCAAAAGAAGATGCTCTTGATGGTCTTGATAAATTTTGGGAGGTGGACTAATGTTAGAGATTAAAAATTTATCTATTGCATACAAAAATAAACTTGTTTTGGATAAGCTAAATTTATATTTTAAAAAAGGAGAAATTGTTGGGCTTTTGGGACCTAATGGATCGGGAAAAACAACTTTGCTTAGAATTCTTGCAGGTCTTGAAAAAAATTATAAGGGCGAGGTTAAAATTGGCGGAGAAAATCCAGACTATCTTACAAAATCTTTTGTATCCTACCAACCAGACCATCTTCCTTTGGACAAATCATATAATTTGATTCAAATTTCAAATTTGTATGACGAATTTTTTGAAGATTTTTCAAAAGAAAAATTTGAAAAAATAATTAGAGATTTTAAACTTGATATGAAAATGAAAATAAAAAATATGTCAAAGGGTATGAAAGACAAGGTGCAAATTGCTCTTTCTCTTTCAAGAAAATCGGATTTATATCTTTTGGATGAGCCAATGAGTGGAATTGATCCTGCAAGTAGGAGAAAAATTATGGATGTAATAATTGATAATTTTGATTCAGAAGGCCTTATGATTATTTCAACTCATTTGATTAGTCAAATCGAAAGACTTTTGGATAAGGTTGTATTTATTTCTGATGGAAAAATTATTTTGGAAGAAAATATTGATGATTTAAGACAAAATCACAAGATGGGAGTTGAAGAATACTTTGAGGAGGTTTTCAATGGCTAAATTATTAAAACACCAATTAAAAGAAAATATTAGGGACATAATTCCTTGGATGGTAATTCCTTTAATTTTGTCACTTGTATTAAATTATATAAATTTATATTTTGACTCAGCGTTTTTGGATTTTATCACAGTTATTTCAATGGTGGTTATGTATTCATCCTTTGCAATTTCAATGATAATTGTAATTTTAAATGATTACAAAAAATTTTATGGCGAAGAGGCTGCCTTTTATGACGTTCTTCCAGTAAAATCAAAAGATATAACCACATCAAGAGTTTTAAATATTATGATTATTGCCTTACTTGCAGGTCTAGTATTTTTGATAGAATTTTTTGGATTCCTTCTAGTTACAACAGGAGCAAGAGGAGAGGATATAAGCCAATTGTTTAAGCAAATAAAAGCACTTTTAGACCAAGTCCCAACAAAAACAATGATTATCTTTATAGTTACAGTTTTAATTTCAGTTCTTGCAACGCTTACAAGAATTTTAGCTTCAATAAGCATTGGATCAAGCAAAACTTTCAGAGATTTGGGAAAATTTGGTCCGGTTTTGGTCTTTATTATAATAACAATAATAGTTTCAATTTTTGGACTTACATTTGGATTTAAATTTTTTGAAACATTTGGGATAAATGCATCAACAAGCTCAGAACAAATACAAAATGGTTTGTATTTAAGCGGGGCAGAAACTATAGAAGAATTAACAAGGATAATGGGACTTGGTACTATTTTAAACATAGTAGAAACATCAATACAAATTTATCTCACAAATTTCTTCCACAAAAATAAACTAACAGTAGCGTAAAGAAAAGCTCAAGGATTAACCTTGGGCTTTATTTTTTTCTTAGTATAATAAAAAGGAGGTGACTTATGGAAAAAATATTATTTTTAGAAGGAAAATTTGTAGAAAAAATTTGGGGAGGAGATAGGCTTAAAAAAGAATTTCCTTACCAATTCGAATCAAAAAATATTGGAGAATATTGGGCAATTTCTGCTATGAAAGATTTCCCATCAAAAATTTTAAATGGAAAATATAAGGGAGAAAATTTAGATTTTTTATATCAAAACCACAAAGAAATTTTTGGAAATGAAAAAAAAGAAAATTTTCCTCTTTTGATAAAATTAATAGATGCGAATGATGACCTATCAATCCAAGTCCATCCAGACGATGAAATGGCAAAAAAAGAAAATTCCTACGGCAAAAGTGAGTGTTGGTATATTTTAAATGAAAATCCAGCAAAAATAATATATGGCTTAAAAATAAATGATAAAAAAGAAGCAATTGACCTAATAGACAAAGAAAAATGGGAAGACTTATTAAAAGAAGAAAATTCAAAAAAAGGAGATTTTTTTAAAGTGCCAGCCGGCATGGTTCACGCCATAAAAAAAGATTCCTTGATTTTGGAAATCCAACAAGCATCAGATATAACTTACAGACTTTACGATTACGATAGGAAAGATAAAAACGGAAATAAAAGAGATTTACATTTAGAAAAATCAAAAAAAGCCTTAAAGTGCCTAGATACGGAAAAAATTCACGAAAATTTAGAAAAAAATATAGAAATTTTGTATGATAATGAGTATTTTACAGTAAAAAAAATAAATGTAGAAAAAGAAATTTCGTTTGACAGAAAAGCTCCATATATTTTAGAAAGCATAATAAAGGGGCGTGGGGAAATTATAATAGATGATGAAACATATCCAATAAAAAAAGGAGATTTTTTTATAATAACAAATTATGCCAAATCCTATTCTTTTAATGGAAATCTAGAAATTGTAGAATCATCTTCAAAATAAAAGACCATCGGAAGATGGTCTTTTTGAATTCTTATTTTTAATTTTGTTTATCTAGAAATTTTTTTACCCTATCAAAAATAAGCAAAAATACAATTATTAAAATCAAAGCATCAGCTGCTAAGAAAGAATAATTATATGCAAAAGCATAGAGGGTAAAGTTGTTAAAGCCAGCTGCTTTTGCTGTTGCCATATCGTTAAAGAATATAAAAGCACTAATCACATTAAAAGCTCCACTTACTAAATATGAAATTATTATTGATGGAATGTATGAATATTTGCTTTTATTTTTGCTAAATGATAGACCTGCAAGTGCAATTGCTGAAAATGAAAGAATATAATCAAGAATTGCTTGAGCTGGATGAATTACATATCCTCCAAAAACCATATTCAACAATCCCAAAACTGCTGCAGCTAAAAGTCCTTTTTTAGCTCCCCACCTTATTGCAAAAATTATAATTGGAAGTCTTGATGCAAGAGTTACTGAACCTCCTAGAGGCATTTTAAACAAAACTACAAAAGAAAGTACAAAAGAAAGGGCGATTGACACTCCTCCTTCGACTATAAATCTTGTATTATTTTTCTCCATATTTTACTCCTTTTTTTCTGTTATATTTTATATAATAACAATTTTAAGTATATCATGTTAGTTGATAAATTGGAATTAAAATTAGCTAATACTTTAAAACTTAACAAATGTAAGTAAAATATAAATATATTATTTACAAATTTGAGGGATAAAATGAAAAAATTATTATATATATATAATCCGATGAGCGGGCAAAGAACTATAGGAAATTATTTAAGCTCAATTGTTGAATATTTTAGCAAAAATTCTTATTTTCCGACGGTTTATGCAACGCAAAGAGCGGATGATGCGAGAGAAAAAGTAAAAGAATTTGCCAAAGAATATGATGAGATTTTGGTAAGCGGTGGCGACGGAACTTTGGATGAAGTTGTTTCTGGTGTTTTAAAAGCTGATGCAAATTCTATAATTGGATACATTCCAACAGGTTCAACAAATGATTTTTCAAGGTCATTAAAAATTCCTTCTGACATAAAAAAATCTAGCAAATATGCTATAAAAGGCGAAGTTATGGATGTGGATGTTGGAAAATTTAATTCTAAATTTTTTACCTACGTTGCAGCCTTTGGTTCAATCGCCCAAGTTTCTTACGAAACTGACCAATCAATGAAAAATATTTTTGGACGATTTGCCTATATTTTGGAGGGGGTAAAAACTGTTTCAAATTTAAAATCTTATAAGGCAAAAATAAAAATTGATGAAGAAGTTTTTGAAGGAGAATTTATTCATTTTATGGCAACAAATTCTGTTTCAGTTGGAGGATTTAATAATTTTTACAATAAAAATATTGGTCTTGATGATGGGGTTTTTGAAGCTGTTTTAATTAAAAAACCAAAAGGATTAATTGAGCTAAATCAAATTATCGATGGGCTTAGGAGCAAAAAAGAAAATGATAATGTGATTTTTAGGTCTGGTTCTGTTTTTAAAGTTGAAAGTGACGAAAAAATTGATTGGACTTTAGATGGCGATTTTGGAGGCTCTTATAAAAAAAGTGAAGTAAAAGTTTTAAACAGAGCTGTAAAAATGAGAACGGGCTTTTCAAAAGATAGCAAGGAGTTGATTTCGAATAGGAAAAAAAGTATTGACAAAAGAATATAGTGGTAGTATACTGTAAAATTATTTGATTTTACTATTTTGGCAAAAAAGGTTATAATAAAAGAGAGAACCTAGGAGGTCAAAATGTTTAAAATCGGTGATAAAATAGTTTATCCTATGCACGGAGCTGGGATAATTGATTCTGTAGAAACCAAAGAGTTTTTAGGCGAGGAAAAAGAATATTTTATACTCAAAATGCCTATAGGTAACATGGATATATCAATTCCAAAAGCAAATATCAACAAAATGAATATTAGAGATGTTATATCCAAAAAAGAAGGAGAAGAAATACTTGCAATTCTTGAACAAGATCCTAAAGATTTAAATTCTAATTGGAATCTAAGATATAGAGAAAATCAAGAAATTTTAAAAACTGGAGATATTTTCAAAATTGCAAATATGGTAAGAGACCTTGTTGCCTTAGACGATGATAAGGGACTTTCAACAACGGAAAAAAAGCTTTTAAATAGGGCAAGAAGAATTATGGCTAGCGAATTAGTCATGTCAGGCTCTCTCGAAAGAGATGAGGCAGAAAAGATGATTGATGAATCAATCGGATTATAAAAAATTAGGAGAAGATAATGTTAAATAGAATATTTCGAATTATGTTTTCTGTAATTGGAGCTATTCTAGGCATATCTGTATTAAAATTGGTACTATCTGTTGTGGATTTTACAATAGGTAGTTCTGTTTTTTTCATTGCAGTAAATGTTTTAGTGGCTTTATTATTTGCAGGCATATTTTATTTTCTATCAGGTTTTATTTACAAAATGATGGAAGATGTATTTATGAAGTTAGAAAAATACTTAGAAGATTTACCGCCACTTAGTGTGGCAGTTGGAATAAGCGGAGTAATTGTAGGTTTAATTTTAGCCTTTCTTGCAACCAAACCATTAAGCTCTTTGTCGTTACCAGTAGTTGGTAATTCAATTTTTGTGCTATTATCTATTATTATTTATTTGGGCTTTGGACTTTTGGGTTGGAGAATTGCATCAAAATATCCAGACAAATACCCTCAAACATTCCAAAAAGTTAAAAATGTAAAAATATCAAATAGAAGAGAAAATAAAAAAGAAATTTCAAAAGATACATCTTTAAAATTAATTGATACATCAGTTTTAATTGATGGAAGAATTTTGGATATTATAAAAATAAATTTCATTGAAGGAAAATTAATAATTCCAGAATTTGTCCTAGAAGAACTTCAACACATAGCCGACAGTCCCGACGATTTAAAAAGAGAAAGAGGCAGACGCGGACTTGATGTTGTAAAAGAAATCAAAAAAAATAAGGAAATAAATCTTGAAATCACTTCAAAAGATTATCCAGAAATAAAAGAAGTAGACTCAAAACTTTTAAAATTTGCCCAAGATACAGGAGCAAAAATTTTTACAAATGACTACAATTTAAACAAGGTTGCAGATGTGCAAGGAATTACAGTTTTAAATATAAATGATTTGGCAAATGCAATGAAAACCAAAGTTTTGCCCGGAGAGACGATGGAAATTGAAGTTATCAAAGAAGGAAAATCTAGAAATCAAGGAGTAGGTTATCTTGAAGATGGAACAATGGTTGTAGTTGAAGATGGAAAAGATTTAATTGGAAAGAAAATAAATACAACAGTAACCAGTGTTTTACAAACATCGGCTGGAAAAATGATATTTGTAAGAGCAAAGGAATAATATGATAGACGGCAAAAAAATTTCAGCGGTAATTACAGCTGCAGGAAATGGACTTAGGATGAAATCCAACAAGGCAAAACCCTACATAGAAATTATGGGCAGAAAAATTCTAGAAATTAGCCTTGATACCATTGTAAAACTTAACCAAATTGACCAAATAATTGTAGTAATCAGAAAAGATGACGAAAATTATTTGAAGGATATTTTAAAAAAATATGACAAGAAAATTTCCTATGTTTTTGGGAAAGAAACAAGAGAGCTTTCAACTTATGAGGGCTTAAAAGCTGTAGATAAAAATTCAAAATTGGTCTTAACCCACGATGGGGTAAGACCTTTTGCAAGTAAAGAATTATTTGAAAAAGTTCTAGAAAATTTAAAAGAATATAAGGCTGTTATAAGCGCAGTAAAATCAAAAGATACGGTAAAAATTGTAGATGAAAATTCTTTGGTAAAAACTACGCCACTTAGAAAAGAAGTTTACAATGTTCAAACTCCTCAAGCCTTTGATAAGGAAATGATTTTGGATTTTTACGAAAAATATACACAAAGTAATTTTACAATAACAGATGATAGCCAGCTTTTTGAAATTTATAGTGATGAAAAAATAAAAGTAGTTGAAGGCGAATATTCAAATATAAAAATGACTACACCAGAAGATTTGATATTTGCCAAGGCGTTTTTAGAGGATTAGTATGAGAATCGGAATAGGATATGACGTCCACAAATTAGTTGAAAATAGAAAATTAATTTTGGGTGGAGTAGAATTTCAATATGAAAAAGGACTTTTGGGCCACTCAGACGCAGATGTTTTGGTTCATGCCATAATGGATGCAATTTTGGGAGCCTTAAATCTTCCAGATATTGGAAATTTATTTCCAGATACTGACGATGAGTACAAAGATATTTATTCAATAAAACTTCTCGATAGGGTTGTAAAATTAATGGAAGAAAAATCTTATAAAATTGGAAATTTAGATACAGTTATAATTTGTGAAATGCCAAAAATTTCTCCGAAAAGAGAAGAAATTCAAAAAAAATTGGCAAAACATTTAAAAACTGATATAGAAAATGTATCAATAAAAGCATCAACTTCAGAAAAATTATCTTTTACAGGACGTGGAGAAGGAATTGAGGCAAGAGCTGTAGTTTTGTTAGAAAAAATTGATTAAAATATAACAAATCGAAATAATTTAAGGTATAATTATCCTTAAAAGAAAGGACTTAATATGAAAAAATTAATTACTTCAGAATCAGTAACAGAAGGACATCCAGATAAAGTCTGCGATCAAATTTCTGATGCGATTTTAGATGAATGTTTAAAGCAAGATAAAAATTCGAGAGTGGCTTGTGAATGTGTAACAACAACTGGTCTTGTCTTGGTTGTTGGAGAAATTTCAACAAATGCTTATGCTCCAATAGAAAATATAGCAAGAGATACAATCAAAGAAATAGGATATGATGATCCAAAATTAGGATTTGATTATCAAAATGTAGCAGTTCTTACATCACTTATTGAGCAATCTCCTGATATTGCTCAAGGCGTAAATGATTCAATGGATTTTAAATCTACAAATGATAAGTACGACAAAATTGGAGCGGGCGATCAAGGAATGGTTTTTGGTTATGCAGATGACGAAACAGAAGAATATCTTCCATTGTCAGTTGTTTATGCACAAAAACTTTCTAAAAGACTTGCTCAAGTTAGAAAAGAAGGAATTCTTGATTATTTAAGACCTGATGGCAAAAGCCAAGTTACAGTAGAATATGATGATGACATATTAAAAAGAGTAGATTCTATAGTAATTTCAACTCAACATTCAGAAGAAGTAAGCCTTGAACAAATCAAAAAAGATGTAATAGAAAAAGTAATCAAGGAAGTTATTGATCCAAAATACATCGACGATGATACAAAATTTTATATAAATCCAACAGGAAAATTTGTAATTGGTGGGCCAAAAGGAGATTCTGGACTTACAGGAAGGAAAATAATCGTTGACGCTTACGGTGGATATTCAAAATCTGGTGGCGGAGCATTTTCCGGAAAAGATGCAACAAAAGTTGACAGGTCAGCAGCTTATATGGCAAGATATGCAGCAAAAAATATGGTTGCAGCAGGTCTTTGCAAAAAATGTGAAATTGGTGTAGCTTATGCAATTGGAGTTGCAAAACCTCTATCAATTTATGTAGATAGTTTTGGAACTGGAAAATATGAAGATGAAAAACTTACAGAAATTGTAAAAGAAGTTTTTGATTTTAGACCTCAAGCAATAATTGATAAATTAGATTTACAAAGACCAATTTTCAAAAAAACCGCAGCTTACGGACACTTTGGAAGAAATGATGAAGATTTTACTTGGGAAAAATTAGACCAAGTTGATAAATTAAAAAATAAATAGGAGAGGCTATGTCAAGGTTAAGAAAAAGTGTGGCAATAGATTTGGGAACAGCCTCAGTCCTTGTTTACGTTGAAGATAAGGGGATTTGCTTAGAAGAGCCTTCAGTTATAGCAAAAGATACACTCACAGGAAAAATTCTTTCAGTCGGAAAAGATGCAAAAAAAATTTTGGGAAGAACTCCTGGAAATGTAATTGCATTAAAGCCTTTAAAAGATGGAGTTATTGCAGATTTTAATGCAACAGAAGAAATGCTTAAATATTTTTTGAAAAAATCCTTGAATAAATCTTTATTTAAACCTGATTTATTGATTTGTGTTCCAAGCAAGGCAACTCAAATTGAAAAAAGAGCAGTTCTTCAAGCGGCAGAAAATGCAGGAGCTCATAGAGTTTATTTGATAGATGAACCTCTCGCAGCAGCGATTGGTGCAGATATAGATATAACAGATGAAAAAGGAAATATGGTTATAGATATTGGAGGAGGAACTTCAGACATTGCAGTAGTTTCTATGGGACAAATCGTAACAAGCGATTCTATAGAAATTTCTGGAGATACTTTCGACAATGATATAAAAGATCATATAAGAAACAGATATAGGATGCTTATTGGCGAATCAAGTGCGGAAATGATAAAAATAAAAGCTCAAGAAGCAGACTATACAGATTCAATTGAAGTTGTAGGACGACTTATAGAAGATGGACTTCCATCAAGAATCTATCTTCCAGTTGGAGAAATTTATTCTTGCTTACTCCCATCAATTGATAAAATAATAAATGGAGTAAAAAATGTATTAGAGCAAACACCTCCAGAATTAGCTGCAGATTTGTATGAAAGAGGTATATTTTTAACAGGTGGCGGTGCATTAACCTTGGGACTTGCAAAAAGAATCAATGAAAGACTTCAAATTGATGTAAAAATTGCCCAAGATCCAAGAGAATGTGTAATAAAAGGAACAGCAAACGCCCTAACATGGATTGACAATATTGATGAAGAAAAGAATGAGTCAATGAAAGCCAAGCAAAAACAGCTTGAAAAAAAGGAAAAAATGAGGAGAAGATAATGACAAAAAAATTAGTTTTCGTAAGACATGGACAAAGTGAATGGAATCTTGCCAATAAATTTACAGGTTGGGTAGATGTAAATTTATCAGACAAGGGAGTAGAAGAAGCAAAAGATGCTGGAAAAAAAATCAAAGAAGCAGGAATCAAATTTGATATAGCTTATACATCAATTTTAAAAAGAGCAATCAAAACTTGTAATTTTGCCCTTGAATATTCTGACCAAATGTATGTTCCAGTTGTAAAATCTTGGAGATTAAACGAACGTCACTATGGAGCATTACAAGGATTAAACAAAAAAGAAACAGCAGAAAAATACGGAGATGAACAAGTGCATATTTGGAGAAGATCATACGATACACTTCCACCAGCTTTAACAGACGAAGAAGCAAATGCACAAGCAAACGAAGATAGATTTAAAGAATATCCAAAAGATATAATACCAGTTGCAGAAAACTTAAAAGTAACACTAGAAAGATGTCTTCCATTCTATATAGACAATATAGCAAAAGATTTAATCGATGGAAAAACAGTTTTAGTAGCAGCACACGGAAATTCTTTAAGGGCTATGGCAAAACATTTAGAAAAAATTTCAGATGATGACATAATGGATTTAGAAATCCCAACAGGACAACCATTAGTTTACGAATTAGACGATCAATTAAACGTAGTAGAAAAATATTATCTATAAAAAAAGACATAAGGCCTCAAAACTTTTTGTTTTGAGGCTATTTTTTTTAGAAAAAATAATTAAAAGAGGAAAAAATGGAGAAAATAAAAATAATAGTAGATTCAGGAAACTCGATTAACCTGGAAGAAGCAAAAAAATATAACATAGGCATAGTCCCATTCAAAATACATTTTGGAGATACAAGCTACACAGACCAAATAGATTTAGAAAGCGAAGAATTTTTTGAAAAATTAAAAAACACAGAAGAAAAAGTTAGCACATCAATACCAGGAGTAGGAGAATTTGTAGAAATTCTAGAAAAATATATAGAAGAAGGATACAATAAAATCCTATGTTTTTCAATATCATCCCATCTTTCAGGTATGAACAATATGATGAATTTAGCAAAAGATCATATAGAAAATAAAAAAGTTACAATCGATATAATAGATACAAAAATAGCATCACTTCCCCTATATTTTATAGCAACAAAAGCAGCAAAATCAGCTATAAAAGGAAAAAAATACGAAGAAATTTATAAAAGAGCAGTTAAAGATGTAGAAAAAGCAAATATATACGTAAGAGCAGAAAGTCTTGACTACCTTGTAAAAGGCGGTAGATTGCCAAAATCAATAGGAAAAGTTGCAAATTTAATAAATTTCACGCCGATTTTTACAATGAAAGACGGAGAAATAAAAATAGCAAAAAAAGTTATAGGAAGAAAAAAATCATTCCAAGAAATAGCAAAAATCATAAAGAAAAAAATAAAAGATAAAAAAGAATACGGCCTAGCAATAGGTGGCGGAGCAAGCTTTGAAGAAATAAAAATAATAAAAGAATTGCTAAAAGAAGAAATAAAAAATGCAAAAATATATAAAGAAATGACAGTACCTCCAGTATTCGGAGTCCATTTAGGACCAAAATCAATACTTGTAAGTGTTGTAGATTATGAATAGTAAAAAGTAAAACAAGCGAATACATCGCTTCAGAGCGTCGGCAAACCTCCTAATAAAATAGGTTTATCGACGCTTTTTTTATATTTATTCTCAAATATATTAATTTTTCAAATAATATAGTAAATATCTTAGTAAATTGAGAAAATTTACCTCCATTATCTTCTGATTTATCAAGTAATTTTGCTAGTTTTTTCATATTTAGGCA
>NZ_KV803761.1:103188-157625 GCF_001811125.1 Anaerococcus sp. HMSC068A02
TTTCTTTGCTTGTATTCAGCTTTTCCTGCTTTGGTTAATCTGTACCATTCGCAATAGTCTATGTATTCTTGCCAGATATGTCTGATTATTACTTTTACCTTGCTTTTAATTTGTTCTTTATTTTTACTTTCTGATTTTTATGTCTGTTAGCGTGGGCTTTTACATGGGTTGAGTCTACAAATTGTATTTTTGTGTCTACGAATCCATAATTCATTGCTTGGTCTAGGATATTTTCGAATATTTGATTGAATAGGTCTGTATTTTTAAATTTTCTTTCATAGTTTTTCCGAAACTTGAGAAGTGTGGTACCTTATCGTGTAAGTCTAGTCCTAAGAACCGACGATAGGCTAGGTTTATTTCTTCTTCTCTTATTGTTTGCCTCATGCTGTTTATGTTGAAAAAGTATTGTAGGATTACAAGTTTTATTAATACTACTGGGTCTATACTTGGCCTATCTGTTGTTTGTGAATATTTATCTTCTACTAGGTCGTATATGAAGTTAAACTTTATGTATTTGTCTATTTTTCTTAATATGTGATCTTTTGGGACTAGTTATTCTATTAATACCATTTGGACTTGTTCATTTTTATTTTTTTCGTTTTTATGTAGAATAACTTCCTCCATCTTTAGTATATTTATACCAATAGATGGCTTGATTTAAGCGTTTATTGTATAGAAAAAGTAGATGAAGTTGCGTTTTTCATCTACTTTGTCTGCAGTCTGAAGCAAGAGAATTCTTGCTTTTTTATTTAAATAATAGACATTATCAATTGAAGAGTATAATAATGTTGGAGGATATTATGACTAAAAAAATTGATATTAATAAGGATATTTATGATTTGGTTAATCATGATGATAAATTGAAAGAAGATCTTATAGGTCTTGGTTTTAAAAATCTTTCTAATCCTCTTATGCTTAAAACTATAGGCAAGAAAATGTCTATTAGGCGTGGGGCAAAGATGGTTGGAATTGATAATATTGAGAAAAAATTAGAAGATTTGGGTTATGAAATTATTAACTCTTATGATGATTTTGAAGTTAAAAATAGAAGAAATCTCATTAAATCTTATGTAAAAAGATTGTCAGAAGGGGAAGATCTTGAAAGTGTCAGAAAGGATTTTGTAAAAAATTTCGAAAATGTTTCATCTTCTGAAATTATGGATGCTGAAGAGGCTCTTCTTGAAGGGGGAGTTGATAGGGCTGATGTTCAAAGGCTTTGTGATGTACATTCCTCACTTTTTCATGGGAAAACTGAAAGTGAAGATGGAAAGGATTTGAAATTAATAAATATTTCTGGTCATCCTCTTAGGTTTTTCTTTTTGGAAAATGAAAAAATTAAAGAACTTATCGATTTAGGAGAAAATAGTCAAGATTTGGAAAAAATTAAAGATATTTCTAATAAAATCACTTCACATTATAGGAAAAAGGGGGATTTGATTTATCCTTTGTTAAAGGAAAATTACAATAAGCCAGGTCCATCTGATATTATGTGGGGAGTTGATATTGAAATTTCTAAAAATTTCAAAAAAGCTTTCAAAAAATCAGATTTTGATGAGGTCAAAAAGGTATTTGAAAGAGCAAGGGAGATGACTTATAAGGAAGAAAATATCTTGTATCCTTTGATGGAAGATGTGATTTCAAATGAAGATTTTTTGGGTCTTTATGAGGATTTGAAAGATTATCCTGATGATATAATCAAAAAAGAAATTTGGGATGATGGAGAAAATACAAATAATGAGAAAGATTCTATGGATGGATATATTAATTTTTCTAAGGGAAAGATGAAAGTTGACGAGCTTGAGGCCCTTCTTGATACTTTGGAAATTGAGATAACTTTTGTAGATAAAAATGATATAAATTCTTATTATAATGACATAAAAGCTGATAAAATTTTTAAAAGGGCTAAGACATCTTTGGGAAGAGAAGTTTATTCATGTCACCCACCACAAGTTGAGCCAATTGTAAGAAGGCTTATCGATAAATTTAAAAAAGGTAGCAAGGATAAATTTCAAATTATAAAAAATATAAAAGGCCACGACCACGCTGTAACATATTATGCAGTTAGGGATAAAAACGAAAATTATTTAGGAGTTTTGGAAACTGTCCAAGATCTTTCTTTCTACAAATCCTATCTTGATATTTGGGATAAGGCTAAGAAGAAATAAAAAAAAGACTTTTAATCTTTACATAGATTAAAGGTCTTTTTTAATTTAAAAAATTGGTGGGCTTATGGCAAATATTATTGCGCAGTCTTCTTTTCCTGGGTTTTTCCATCTGTGTTTTGTTCCGCTTGGGATTCTTACTGAATCTCCGTTTTGAAGTAGGTATGTGCCTGTTTCTAACATCAATTCTATTTTTCCAAGCGAGCAAACTGCAACTTCTTCTCCTTTATGTATATTAAAATCATCTGAATTATATTGAAAACCTGAAAGTTTCATCTCACAAAGTTGCACATCGCCTTTCATATCCGGACTTAAAAGATCGTAGCTTAGCTGGTATTCATCTGAATTTGCTCTTCCGCTTGTAATTCTTATTCTATTTTCTTTTTTTACAATCATAGCATATTCTTTGTTTTCTTCTTCAAATAAAGTAAACATTGGAACGTCTAAATTTTTTGAAATTAATTTTAGTGTATTTAAAGAAGGATTTGCCTTCCCACTTTCGATTTGACTAAGCATAGATGGAGATACGTCAATCTCTTTTGCTAGTTCTTTGAGTGATAATTTTTTTATACTTCTAAATTTTTTAATATTTGATCCTAGCTTATCTATTTTAATCACCCTTTCTATTTTTTGTTTGCTTTATTATTATACCATTGATTTTATTTTTTATAAAAGCTTGACAATGTTTTCTTCTGTGATAGAATTAAATTAAATTAAATAAAGTTTAATATAATTTAATTAGGAGGCAAAAATGGACATCACGAAATTTGTTGAAAGAGAACCAGTATTAAAAGAAGTGGCTGAAAAAAAGGAAACAGTTTGGATTAATAAAAAGAAAAAAACTGGCGAAGAAGTTTGGAAAAATTTTCCTTTTGATGAAAACGATATAAAAGATGCTGAGGACAGATTAAAAAGATTTGCTCCTTTGTTGATGGAATATTTTGACGATACGAAAGCTACAAATGGAATTATTGAATCTCCTCTTAAAAAAATTCCTAATATGGAAAAAATTTTGAAGGAAAAAACTTCTTTGGAAGGAAATTTATATTTAAAAATGGATTCTCACTTGGCTGTTGCTGGATCAATCAAGGCAAGAGGTGGAATTTATGAAGTTTTGTACCATGCTGAAAAACTTGCAATGGAAGCTGGAATGCTAAAAGAAGATGATGATTATAGAATTTTAGCTAGTGATAAGTTTAGGGAATTTTTCTCAAAACATACAATCCAAGTTGGATCTACTGGAAATCTAGGTTTGTCTATTGGAATTAGTTCAGCAACTTTAGGTTTTAAAGTTATTGTTCACATGTCAAATGATGCTAAACAATGGAAAAAAGATTTATTAAGATCAAAGGGTGCTGAAGTTGTAGAATATGATGGAGATTTTACAAAGGCAGTTGAGCTTGGTAGAAAAAAATCTGACGAAGATCCAAATTCTTATTTTGTTGATGATGAAAATTCTTCTACCTTATTTTTGGGCTATGCAGTTGCTGCAAATAGAATTAAAAAACAAATAGAAGATCAAGGAATAAAAGTTGACAAAGACCATCCAGCATTTTTCTATCTTCCATGTGGAGTTGGTGGATCACCAGGCGGAGTTTCTTTTGGACTTAAAAAAGTTTTTGGAGATTCTTGCCACATTTTCTACATTGAACCAACTCATGCCCCATCTATGTTAATTGGAATGGCTACAGGATTAAATGGAGATATTTGCGTACAAGATTTTGGGATTGATGGAAAAACTGAAGCAGACGGACTTGCAGTTGGAAGACCATCAGGTTTTGTTGGAAAAGTAATGGAACCTATAATTTCTGGAATTTTTACAATGAATGATAACAAATTATTTGATTATATGAGAGATTTAAATAATAGCGAAGGAATAAAAATTGAACCTTCAGCTTGCTCTGCTTTTGAAGGACCTATCAAATTATTTGAGTATGAGGAAAGCAAAAAATATTTGGAAGAAAATAATTTGCTTGATATTAAAGAAAATATAAATCATTTTGCTTGGGCAACAGGTGGAAAACTAGTTCCAGATGAAATAATGGAAAAATATTTAAAAACTTATTTATAATTGGAGGATAAAATGAACACATCAACCTTAACAGTCGTAGCTTTATTTTTATCATTATTTATATTGATATTTGCTACAGTAAAATTAAAATTACATCCATTTTTTGCTCTATTAGCAGCAGGATTTTCTTTTGGAATAATTTCTGGAATGCCACTTTCTGATATGCTAACAGCTTTCCAAGAAAGCATGGGTTCTACTATAGCAGGAATTGGAATTGTTATTGCCATTGGGACAGTTACAGGATATTTGCTTGAAAAAAGTGGGGCTGTAGAAACTATGGCTCAAACAATTTTAAAAATAACAGGAGAAAAACACGCTGCCTTGGGTCTTGCTATAACAGGATATTTTGTATCAATTCCAGTATTTTGCGATGCAGCAGTGGTTCTTCTTGCACCAATCGCAAAAAGAATTAGTAAAGATACAAAAATTTCTATGACATCAATAGCAGTTTCGTTAACAATGGGACTTCATGCAACACATATGTTTGTTCCACCAACACCAGGTCCTCTTGCAGTTGCAGGAATTGTTGGAGCGGATTTAGGATACGTAATAGCTTTTGGTGCATTAGTATCAATACCAGTAATGTTGGTTGCACATTTTTACGGAGAATTTATAGGAAAAAAATACTATGTTCAACCAAAACATGAAATGGAAATTGAAAAAGATCAACAATTACCATCAGTATTTATGTCATTTGCACCAATAGTTTTGCCAATTGTCTTGATGCTAGTAAAAACTTTTGCGGATATGATGACAAAAGATGCACAAAGTGCAAATACTTTATTAAATATAATAAGCTTTATTGGAGAACCAATGATTGCTTTGTTAATAGGAATGATCATAGCACTAATTTCTTATAAAAATTTAAATAGAGATGATAAAGAAATTCATACATTTGACGGCGGATTTGGAGAAGCTTTAAAAACAGCTGGACAAATAGTTTTGATAGTAGGAGCAGGTGGAGCTTTTGGTGGAATATTAAGAGCATCACAATTACAAGATATTTTAATAAACTTTTTCTCAGGAATAGATATAGGAATCCTTGCACCATTTATAATTGGAGCAATATTTAGAACAGCAATCGGTTCAGGAACAGTTGCCATGGTTACAGCAGCAAGTATGCTTGCACCACTTTTAGGAGTTTTGGGTATTTCAAGTCCAATGGGACTAGTTATTGCAATGCTTGCTTGTGCATCAGGTGGATCAATGATTTTCCACGCAAACGATGATTTCTTCTGGGTAGCAACTTCAACATTAGAAATCGATACAGGTCTTGGATATAAATCATTCTCAATAGCATCAGTTCTTCAAGCTCTAACAGGTTTGGTAGTAGTTTTTGTTTTAAAATTAATACTTCTTTAATAAGGAGAAAAAATGAAATTAACTGAATTAAAAACACCATCAATAATTTTAAATCTTGATGCTTTAGAAAATAATATAAAAAAATTTCACAATTTGGCGATAAAAAATAATAAAGAAATATGGCCAATGATTAAAACACACAAATCTAGCGAAATTTTAAAAATGCAAAAAGAAAACAAGGCGAGCGGAGTTTTATGTGGAACATTAGATGAGTGCGAAAAATCGATGGATGCTGGATTTGAAAATATTATGTACGCATATCCAGTTTCAGACGAAATTGCAATAGAAAGAATAATAAATTTATCCAAAAAAACCAATTTTATAGTAAGAATTGATAATCTAGAAACAGGAAAACTAATAAACGAAAAAGCTCATCAAAAAAATACAAAAATCAACTATACTATAATTGTAAATTGTGGTTTAAACAGATTTGGAATAGAAAAAGAAAATATTCTAGAATTTGCCGAAAAAATGAAAGAATTTGAAAACTTAAATTTTGTAGGAATTTCATCCCACCCAGGTCATGTTTACTCAGCATCTCTTCCAGAAGAAGTGGACAAATTTGTACAAGATGAAATCGAAACTTTGGCTTATGCGAAAAAAGTTTTGAAAGATGCGGGTTACGAAATAAAATATGTTACTTCAGGATCAACTCCAACATATTTAAAGGATGTAAAAGATGATACAATAAATGTATTTCATCCAGGAAATTATGTATTTTTGGATGCAATCCAAATGTCTTTGGGTATCGCAAAAGAAAAAGACTGTGCCCTAAGAGTTTTGGCATCAGTCACATCAAATCCAAGAGAAAATACCTTTATGGTAGATGCAGGAGCAAAATGCCTTGGACTTGATAAGGGAGCACACGGAAATGATTCGATAAAAGGTCATGGAGTAATAGTTGGACATGAAAACTCTTTAATAGAATCCCTATCAGAAGAAGTAGGAAAAGTTCAAGATGATAAAAAGGGATTAAAAGTTGGACAAAGAATCCAAATAATTCCAAACCACTCATGCTCAACAGCAAACCTAACAAATTATTTTTACGGCTACAGAAATGATGAGCTTGAAAAAATAATAGAAGTTGACATAAGAGGAAACTCCCAAAAGCAAAAAATATAAAATAAAAAGATGAGGACTCAATGTCCTCATTTTTTTGTCATCAATTTTAGTTTATTTAGTTGAACAAAGAGTGATTTATTCAATATATATTTACAATATATAAAAATAAGCTTGTATGCCTAAATTATTTTGGTTTAATAATATCAGCTTTATTTGAAATTTTATATATTTAAAATGTACTTGTTTTACTATTTATTTGATATAATATCTTTACTAGCTTTAGGAGGTAAATTTTGAAAATATATATTGTTGCTCCATACTCTGCTATGGAGGCATCTTTAAAAAAAATCAAAAATAATTATGATGGCGTAACAATAGATTACGGTATTGGAAATATATATGATGGTTTAAAATTAGCTAAAAATGCAGGAAATATGGGCTATGATGCGATAATATCAAGAGGCGGTACTGCTAAAATAATAAAAAAATATATGAATATTCCTCTTGTCGATATGAAACTTTCAGGAAACGACATATTAAAAGCAATATTACTTGCGAATAATGGACATAGAACAGCTATTGTAGCCTATCCAAATATAACAACAGGTGCTAAAGAAATAATAGAATTATTAAATTTAGACATGAAAATATATACCATAAATGACGATACAGATATAACTCAATTGTTGATAAAACTAAAAAAAGAAAAAATAGATCAAATTTTAGGGGATATAGTAGCTGTTAGCAAAGCTAAAGAATTGATGTTTGAAACCATACTTTTTCAATCTAGTTATGAAACTATAAAAATATCAATTGATTATGCTGTAAGTCTTATTAATCAATTAAATAAGCAATCTACTATTAATATAATTAGATCTAAATTTTTTGAAAAAAGTTGTGAAGACTACTGTATTTTAAAAGGGGATAGGATATTTCAGTCGAAATATTTGAATTATGAATGTATGCCGGTATCCTATGAAAACCTGATAGGTTTAAAATATAAAAATAAAAATAAATATAACTCTCAAAATACAATATATATTGATTATTCTGATAAATTGCAAATACAACTAAATAGAATAATGTACAATAATGATTATTTTTATTTATTTAAATTTAAAAAATTATATAAAGATATGCTTTATCCAGAAGGTATAATATCATATACTCCAAATATTTTATATAGACTTGTTTATAATTCGAAGTCTATGAAAAAAGCACTAGAAGAATGTGTAGATCTATCTAAGAAAAAAACACTACTTGTATTGTCAAGTAATGATTATTTTACAATAGAAAATTTTTTGGCATATATCCATAATCATCGAGATAATACATCAAATAGTATACTTGTAGACTTAAAAATATTTAAAAATGAAAATATAAAAACTTTAAGTTCTTATTCTGTTAAAAACATAATATTTAATAATATAACAACTCATGATCAATTAAATGAAATTAAAAAATTATCAAATATTTCAAATAAACAGATTATCATTATAACTAACGAATCCAATTGGATACAAGATGAAGATTTTATATTAAATACAATTATATTACCAAAAACAAAAGAAAGAAAAGAAGATATTGTAGAAATCTTTGATTTTTATATAAGTTATTATCACAACAACAAAGGAACAACACCTTTAAAAATGAAAGAAGATTTCATTTGTGATTTCGATAAAATAGAAAATGAAACAATATATGATTTAATTAAAGTTTTGGATTCTATTATAAATAATAGTAAAGATTTGGTAATTGGTATGGATGAATTTGAATTGAGATTAATAAAATCTAATATAGATTTATTGAGAGATATAAGCAATTTTACTTTAGAAGAGGTTGAATATAAAATAATAAAATTATGTTTAGAAAAGGAAGAATATAATCAAACAAAAGCTGCAGATAGCTTAGGAATTAGCAGAGCAACTTTATGGAGAAAAATGAAGAAATATAATTTATAAAACTCCACAATATGTTTCGTTATGAAACATATTGTGGAGTTTTTATTTTAAGTGTTGCAATATGAAAACATAAATGATATAGTACTAATAAGCTTAATAAAATCGTTTGCAAACGTGAGATTAAAATATTAAGGAGGCGGTTATGAACAAAGTATTAAAAATCGATGAAAAAGATAACGTTGTTACATGCTTAAAAGCAATAAAAAAAGGTGAGATTATAAAAGTAGATGGAAAAGATATAACTGTAAATGAAGATATTGGCAGATTTCACAAAGTTGCTATAAAAGATTTGAAAAAAGGAGATCTTGTTTACAAATATGGACAAGTAATTGGAGATATGACTCAAGATGCAAAAGAAGGAGACTTTATACATACACATAACGTAGAATCAACAAGAGGTAGGGGAGATAAATAGGAGGAATTATGAAATTATTTGGTTATAAAAGAGAAAATGGAACGTTTGGAATAAGAAATCACATTTTAGTTATTCCAACATCAGTATGTGCAGCAGATACTGCTTCAAAAATTGCTTCTCAGGTAGATGGAGCAATAGCTATTCCTAACCAACATGGATGCTGTCAAATAGGATCTGATATGAGTCAAACCGAAAGAACTCTAGCGGGATTTGGAAAAAATCCTAATGTTGGAGCTGTTTTAGTTGTTGGTTTAGGTTGTGATGGAATACAAGCTGGTTCGCTTGCAGAAGATATTGCTCAAACAGGAAAACCTGTAAAGCATTTGGTAATTCAAGAACAACATGGAACTTTAAATACAATTTCTGAAGGCGGAAAAATACTAAGAGAGCTTGCTCAAAAAATTTCTGGTCAAGAAAGAGAAGAGTTTGATATTAGTCATTTAACAGTTGCTTTAGAATGTGGTGGATCAGATCCAACAAGTGGAATAGCAGCAAATCCAACAATAGGTATAGCTTCTGATAGAATATGCAAAATGGGTGGCTCAACAATTTTAAGTGAAACCACAGAAGTTATAGGTGCTGAACATCTTTTAGCTAAAAGATTTATTGATGATAAAGAAAAAGAAAAATTCTTGGGTTTTGTTCATGACGTAGAACAAAGAGCTCTTGACCTAGGAGAAGATCTAAGAAGTGGACAACCTACTCCAGGAAATAAGGCTGGTGGTTTAACATCTATTGAAGAAAAATCACTTGGATGTATGCATAAAGCTGGAAGTGCACCTTTTGTTGGGGCATTAGAATATGCTGAACCAATAGATTATAACAAGAGAGGACTTTACTTTATGGATTCACCAGGACAAGATATAGATTCAAATACAGGAATGGTTGCTTCAGGTGCTCAAATAATTTTATTTTCTACAGGTAGAGGAACTCCTACTGGAAACCCAATAGCACCAGTTATAAAAATAACTGGAAATCCTGATACATACGAAATAATGAAAGATAATCTTGATATGAATATGGGAAGAATTATTTCTGAAGGCGCAACATTAGAGCAAATGGGCGATGAACTTATGGAGGAAATTGAAAAAGTGGCAAATGGTAAGAAAACAAAATCTGAAGCTTTAGGTCATAAAGAATTTGGTATTTTTAAAGTCACAGGAACTTTTTAATTTAAAAATTAAATACAGATAGGAAAAAACTATATTTATTTTGAAAAATTAAAAATATATGTTTATTGAAAGGAAAAAATATGAATATTTTAGATAAAGTAAAAAAAGTCCCTGGTGGACTTATGATAATACCTTTATTAATTGGCGCATTCATCAATACTTTTTTTCCACAAAGTTTGGAAATAGGTGGATTTACTACTGCAACTTTTAAAACTGGAGCTAATGCCTTGTTAGGTGCTTTCCTATTTTGCAATGGAGCACAAATAAGTTTAAAACAAGCGGGTGTTTCTTTAAAAAAAGGATTTGCTTTAACTTTAATTAAATTTTTGATAGGAGCAGGAATTGGTTGGTTAGTTAATTTGATATTTGGAGAAATAGGGTTTTTAACAATTACACCAGTTGCAATAATTGCATCTTTAACTAATTCAAACGGTGGATTATATGCTGCTTTGGCATCAGAATATGGTGATTCTACTGATGTTGGTGCGGTTTCAATATTGTCAATCAACGATGGTCCATTTTTAACTATGGTCGCACTTGGAGCAACAGGAATTGCTAAAATACCATTTATTGCCTTAGTAGCAACAATTGTTCCTATAATAATTGGATTTGTATTGGGTAATTTAGATGAAAAAATAGCTAAATTTCTTAAGCCTGGTACAGAAATACTTATACCATTTTTTGCCTTTCCTTTAGGAGCAAATTTAGATTTTAAAAATCTTTTAGCTGCAGGAATACCTGGAATATTGTTAGGAATAATTTGTACTTTATTGACAGGTCTTGGTGGTTACTTAATAATGAAATTATTAAAAGTTAAAAATCCTGGTGTAGGTTGGGCTATTGGAACAACTGCTGGAAATTCAGTTGGAACTCCAGCTGCTCTTTTAGCGCTTGGTGCGATAACTGAGAAAGTTTCAACTTTAGCTACAGGGCAATTGACAGCGGCGATAATAGTTACAGCTTTATTTGCTCCGTTATTAACAGATCATTTTAGTAAAAAACATGCAAAATCACAAGCTGTATAATCGGTGATAAAATGAAAAAAATGCTATTAATTGCTGATGATTTTACTGGTGCAAATGATTCTGGAATAAAAATAGTTCAAAGAGGTTACGATGCGAGTATTAGCTTAAATTGTAATGAAAAATTCGATTCAAATATTAATATAATTGATACAGAAACTAGAAATTTAAATAAAAACAAAGCTTATGACATTGTAGATAAAACAATTTCTAATTTGGAAAATTTATCTGATTACTTAGTGATTTATAAAAAAGTTGATTCAACATTAAGAGGAAATATTAGAAGTGAATATGAAGCTATATATAAATATTTAAATCCTCAATTTGTTATTTTTGCACCTGCTCATCCGAATTTAGGAAGAACAACTAAAGATGGTATTCAATATGTAAATGGAAAAAGAATTTTAGATACTGAATTTTCTCAAGATCCTGAAAAACCAGTTACTAATGATAATATAAAAAATATATTGGCTGATAAAATGCATCATCACTATATTGATGAAATAAGAAAAGATTTAAATATAAAACTAGGAATAAATACTTTTGATTGTGAAATTTACGATGATTTACTAAAAATAGCACAAAAAAGCTTAGAAATCGATCGAAGAGTATTATTTATAGGCTCCGCAGGTTTGTGTGATGCGTTATTTGATGAATTAATAATAAAAAAACCAGCTGTTGGTATAGTTGGCTCAGTTTCATCGCAAAATAAAGAATCTATAGAATATTGTAAAAAAATGGGAGTTCCTGTAATCAAAATTACTTTGATGGATTATGTTAATAATAGTTATAAAAATAAGATTGATCAAGTAATATGTTTACTAAAAGAAAATAAAGATGTGATAATAGTGACATCAAAAGATCGAAGAGATTACACAGAAACTTTAGAATATCTTAGAGAAAATAATTTGAAAACCGATCTTATTTTATCAAAATTATTAAAATCAATTTCTATTAGTATTATTAATGAAGTTGATATTTCTGGTGTATTTACAAGTGGTGGAACAACGAGTATAGAATTCTTAAAATCTATTGGTGCGACAGGTACAAATTTAATAAATGAAATTGAAAACGGTGTTATAATGAATAAAATCAAGGGTGTAAGTAATGATTTATACTTAGTTACAAAAGCAGGAGCTTTCGGCAATAAAAAAACTATATATAATTCTTTAAATCAGATAAGGAGAATTTCAAAATGAGCAAAATAGCAATAACAATGGGAGATCCTTCAGGGATAGGTCCGGAAATCTCTTTGAAAATGTTAGCTAATCATGGTGAATACAAAAATGATTGTATAATATATGGGAGCAGGGATATTTTAGAATATTATAAAGATATTTTAAAAATAGAAGAAGAGATAAATTATATAAAATCAACAGATGATTTTATCGAGGGAAAAATAAACGTATTAAATATAGAATCTAATCAAGAAATAAAAATAGGCAAAGTAGATCCATATTCAGGAAGACAAGCTTACGAATATATAAAAGCTGCTATAAATGATGCACTTGAAAGAAAAGTGTCTGCAGTTGTAACTTGTCCTATAAATAAAGAATCTCTTAATAAGGGAGGAATTCATTATCAAGGTCATACTGAAATATTTGCAGATTTGACAAATACTAGATCTTATTCAATGATGTTATGGAGCGAAAAACTCATAGTAAATCATGTTTCTACTCACGTTCCTTTGAAAAAAGCTTGCGATTTGGTAAAAAAAGATAGGATTTTAGAATGTATAGAATTATTAAATCAAGCCTTGATAAAATTGAAAGGCGATAATTATAAATTAGCTGTTGCAGGATTAAATCCACATGCAGGAGAAAATTCTATGTTCGGAAATCAAGAAGCTAATGAAATAGCTCCAGCAGTAAAAGAAGCTATAGAAAAAAATATTCCAGTTGAAGGGCCTGTGCCACCTGATACGGTTTTTTTTAAAGCTGCAAATAAAATCTATGATGGTGTTGTTTGTATGTATCATGATCAAGGTCATATTCCTTTAAAACTATTAGACTTTTATAATGGAGTAAATGTAACTTTAGGGTTGCCAATTATAAGAACATCAGTAGATCATGGAACAGCTTTTGATATAGCTGGAAAAGGTAAAGCGAGTGAAAATAGTCTTATACAAGCTATAAAATTAGCGAAAAGATTAGTTTAGATGATATGAAGCAATAAGATCTCATATTAAAATAATAATCATGTATTCAAATAGAATTATCTTATTAGTAGATTAATTTATCATAGATGTAAATTTCTATATTTATTTTTAATAGCTTGATTCTAGTTTACCTTATTAAAGAAAAAAGATGAGGACTTCAAAGATCCTCATCTTTTTTAATTAAATATTTAAAATTTATTTTTCCCTAGCAAAAGCTATTTCTTTTACATCTTTTCTTCTAATTGATGCGAAAATTGAACCTGAAATATTGTGCCAGATTGAAAATATTGCTCCTGGTAGGGTTGCTAGTGGGTTTAGGGCAAAATTTGCTGTTGCAAGTTGGATGGCAAGACCGGAATTTTGCATTCCCACTTCGATTGAAAGGGCTGTTTGCTTGTCGTAATCCATTTTGAATAATTTGGAAACGCCAAGTCCCAATAAAAGTCCCAAGGCATTGTGAATCATTACTATTAATAAAACGATTAGTCCAGATTTTGCAATTTTTTCTGCATTTGCTCCGATTATTCCTGAAATTATTAAAATAATTGCAAGAGATGAAATTAATGGGAAAATTGATTTTGATTTTTCCATTTTTTCTGGGCTTAATTTTTTTGCGAAAATTCCCATCAAAACTGGTATTAAAACTACTGTAACAACTGATTTAAACATTGCCAAAATTGAAACTTCAACCCATCTTCCTGCCAAAAGATAAACCAAAAATGGTGTAACTATTGGGGCAAGAAGGGTTGATAAAATTGTCATTGAAACTGACATTGAAACATTTCCGCCAGCTATGTGGGTTATTACATTTGATGCAGTTCCGCCTGGGCATGATCCAACAAGGATAATTCCCAAGGCAATATCTTTGTTTACATCAAAACCTACTGCTAAAATCCATGCAAGTAAGGGCATAATTGTAAATTGTGCCAAGGCTCCTATGAAAATATCCTTAGGATTTTTTAAAATTTTCTTAAAAGCATCGGCTTCGATTGAAGTTCCCATTCCAAACATTGCTAGGGCAAGAAAAATTGTGGTGTAATTTGTCATCCAAGAAAAATAATCTGGGACAAAATAGGCTACAACAGAAAATATTACAATAATTAAACCGATATTTTGAGTTATTTTATCTGAAATTCTTGAAAATTTTTCCATCTTTATACCTCATAAATAAAATTATCGATTAATCTAGTTTTTCCAATGAAAACTGCTATGGCTACCAAGGTATCTTTATTGAAATTGTCCACGTCTTTTATTGTTTCAAGGTCAACTGCTTGGATGTAGTCAATTTTTGCAAGTTTTTCTGATGAAATTATTTCTTCCATTTTTTCCAAAACTTCTTTTACACTTGCTCCTTCCTTTGCCATTTTTTCTCCATAAAAAATTGCCTTTGAAAGACAAAGAGCAGCTTTTCTCTCGTCAGCTGAAAGATAAGTATTTCTTGAAGACATAGCAAGTCCGTCGTCTTCTCTTACGATTGGGCAAGCAACAATTTCAACAGGAATATTTAAATCAAAAACTAATTTTTTGATGATTGAAAGTTGTTGGGCGTCTTTTTGTCCAAAATATGCCCTATTAGGTCCAACAATATTAAATAATTTTGTACAAACAGTACAAACGCCCCTAAAATGTCCAGCTCTTCTTGCTCCACACAAATTATCAGAAAGACCTTCAATATCAACAAAAGCTTTTTTGTCGTGATACATTTCTGAAGGTTTAGGATTAAAAATAAAATCAGCTCCCAAGTCTTCGCACAATTTGCTGTCAGCATTTATATCTCTAGGATAAGCCTCCAAATCCTCATTTGGTCCAAATTGGATTGGATTTACAAAATCAGAAACAACTACGATGTCATTTTCTTCTACAGCATTTTTAATTAGGCTTGCATGACCCTTGTGCAAAAATCCCATGGTAGGAACAAGGCCGATTGATTTGCCCTCTTTTTTAAAATCTTTCAAAACATCTTTCAATTCATCAATTTTTTTGATAACTTTCATTTTCTTCTCCTCTAAAAATATTTAGAGATAGCCTAATACACCACTAAAATTTATTTATGATAATCTCCCGTGTTTTTCGTAAGATGAAATTTTTTTTATTTTATTTTCATCATCAACAAAAACAACCTTTGGACTATATTTTTCCAAATCTTTTTCATTATAAGAGGCATAAGCCATTATAATAACCAAATCATTAGGCGAAAAATGTCTTGCAGCAGCTCCATTTAGACAGATAACACCGCTGTCTTTCTCGCCAGCAATCGTATAAGTTTCAATTCGATTTCCATTGTTAATATTAACTACTTGCACTTTCTGATACTCTCTAATTCCAGCTGCATTGAGCAAAGCCTCATCAACAGTAATAGAACCAACATAGTCAAGTTCAGCCTGAGTCACAGTAGCCCTATGAATTTTTCCTTTTAACATTTCAATTTCCATAAAATCTCCTTAAAAAAAGCAAGGTAAAAGCAGTTTATATTTAATAAACAGACAAAAACCTTGCACAAGTAACAAAATATTTTGAGTCTCACTAAATATATAAGCTCATTTTTTAAAATTTAAATATAATGGTGTAAAAGAGTATAGTTTTAAAACTTAAATACTATCTCTAGGGGTATTATAAATCATTAATATAAAATTAACAATGTGTGGGGAGAAATTTTTTTGAAAATAATATAAACTTTTTAAAACAATAATGAACTTGTGGTTAAAATTTTCATAAGAGGTAGAGTATTTATATATTTAATTAGTAACTTGATAAGTATTGAAATACTAAAAATTAAAATATTGGACTGATTATTAACATAAGATGTGAAATAAATTTGACAAAATTTTCAAAGATGATATTATAAAAATATAATCAACTAATAATTAAAATATTATAATTATAGAAAGGAGATGAGAAAATGAATGTGTACGAATTGAAAATTAGAACATTTTTATTAGAAGATATTGATTCATCAGATTCTTTGGGATTTATTTCTAAGGCAATAATTTCTTATTTGTCAGAAAATGAAAAATTTTTAGATATTCACGAATCTAAAAATTATAAATCCTATTGCCATGATAATCTATATCCAATAAAAAAGTTCTACAAAAAAAATATGGTTTATCAGTACAGAATTAGGTCGGTTGATGAAGAATTTGTAAATTATATGTTAAATGGTTTTTCTGATTACAAGGACAAGGTTTTCAAAAACTTAACTGTTGATGTTAGGATAATTCCAAAATCACCGATTTCAAAATTATTTACCTTAAATCCTATAATAATAAAAAATGATTTTGGATATTGGAAGGAAAAGTTGACCTTAGAAGAATTTGAAAAGAGATTCACAGATAATTTAATTAAAAAATATAAATTTTTTATTGATGAAAATGTAGAAGAGGGAAAATTTTATACAAGCCTTAAATTTTTAAATGAAGGACCAATCGCTTTTAAATTTAAAAATATAAGACTTTTGGGCGATAAGCTTGAGCTGGAAATCAATATGGATAAAAGAAGCCAAGACTTAGCCTATTTTGCACTTGCTGTGACATTTAGCGAAAATGCAGCTTATGGAGCAGGATTTTTGGGATATAAATA
Organism: Anaerococcus sp. HMSC068A02; assembly: GCF_001811125.1. NCBI lineage: Bacteria > Bacillati > Bacillota > Tissierellia > Tissierellales > Peptoniphilaceae > Anaerococcus > Anaerococcus sp. HMSC068A02. The sequence continues at coordinate 120,150 of NZ_KV803761.1, forward strand.
TTTAATTTAGGAGGTGATTATGTGCTAGAAGAATGTTTGGAAATCTTTAAGAAAAATTTGGACGAGGATCCTGATATGGTTTTGAGAGGATATATTCCCAAAGATGGTAAATATTATCTTGTTACTATGAAAGAAAAAAGTCCTTGGGAAGTAAGTCCAAGTTTTAAAATTAAATATGACAAAAAAGAAAAGAAAATCGAAAATCAACCATTAAATTATTCTTTTATTAGAGATTTGGATTTTAATTCCAATCTCTTAAACATGAACAAAAGCATAGACAATAAAAAAGCGATCCATAGTTCTAATTATTATAGTTTTTTCTTCAAAGAAAATTCTTGTGAAGATAAGATTAATAAAGATGCGATAGAAAGATATTTTTCGGTTTTAAAAAATCCTATTAAAAAATATAAGGATAAAAGAGCAAAAAATCTTTATTTGGAAAATGAAGAAAAATTAGGATCTGTAAATTTAGAAGAAGTAGAAAAAATCGAGAAGTGGCTTATTGAAAATATTGATAAGAAAGAATTATTTGATATTGATACAAGCTCAAAAGATTATTTCAAAATATTTTTTGTCTATGAAGATGAAGAAAAAACAAAAAAATCCTATCAAAGAGAGCAAGATAGGTATTTACTTACCAATTTATTTAATAAGAATAAATATAATATAGAAGTTAATGGAAAAACTTTTGGTGTTTCTGATGATAATTTAGGAATAAATGATAAAAAGCCTTATTTAGAAAATTTATCTAGAAAGGTAAAACAACCTTATTTAATAAGTGCAGATATGGCAAAGTTACAAAATTTATTTTTTTCCTATCTTTCATCATCTGTAAAAAGAGGAAATAATAAAATATATTTTAATACAGGAAATAAAGAAATAAGTTTTGAAAAAAATAAAAATTTTATAGGTTTTGAATTGTTTTTGTATCCTGAAAAAAATGAGGCGGCTATCTTAGATTATAATATTTATTCAAAAGATTTTGATGATATAGAAATTAAAATTAACCAATATATTGAAGAATATTTACCTGAAAATGTTAAAGCTGAGGATATTTCTAAAAGAGAAGAAAAATACGGTCTTGTTACTGAAAAAAATACACTTTTAAATAAAATAGATTCGGTTTTTTTCTATAATTATTACCAAAGAAATAAGTATAATTTGGAGAATTTAAATATAAAAGAGTTAAATTTCAAAATGATAATTTTAAACTATGGGAAAAGTCTGGAATTTGCAATAATAAATAATAAGAATAAAGAAGTTTTAAAGATTTTAGATAGACTCTTGAAAGATTCTATCAAATATTCTCTTACAAATGATTATAATACAAAGGCTATAACCCAATTTAATTATTATTTATCTTTGAAAGAATATTTTGAAAAAAAGGAGGAAAATTATATGGATTTTCAAGAAAAAATGAAAAGAAAATTAGAATCGGCAGGCGATATTTCTCTTGAAGGTGATGAAGAAATTTTGTTTGCCTTAGGACAAGTTTTGAGAAAATTGCTTAATCATTCAAAGATTGGCGATAAAAATTTAACCTTTATTAGAAATTTCTTGGATGAACAAAAAACTTCTAAGATAATCGAAAATTTAAAACATTTGCTTGTAACTTATGCCCACAATATTAGCACTAAAGATGTAAGATTTAACAGGGCAGTAAGCCAAATTCTTGTTTATGAATTTGAAAAGGAAAAGGCTGATGATAAGTGGATAATGGCAGGATTTTTAGAAGAATCATATCTTTATGGAAAAAAACTAAGTGAAGGAGAAGAAAATGACAGAGCTTAACAAAAGAGTTTATGGGATTATTGGTATAGGATCAAAAATGGCAAATTGGAATGCGGATTTCTCAGGATTTCCAAAATCTTTACCATCTGGTGAAATTTTTGGATCAGATAAAGCCTTGAAATATACTATGAAGAAAAAATGGCTAGAAGAAGGCGAAAAAGTAATTTATATAAAAAGTTATACTATAGGTGATAAAGGAAACTTGATGCCTAGAACTTTAAAGGAAAGATATGAACAAGTTTTTGATACAGAAATAAAATCTGGTGAATCAGAAAAAATTTTGACTAACTTATTTTCTGCAACAGATGTAAAAAATTTTGGAGCTACCTTTGCAGAAAAAGGAAATAATATTTCTATAACTGGAGCTGTGCAAATTTCCCAAGGAATGAACAAATATGAAGACAGTAAAGCTCAAGTTCAACAAATTTTATCTCCTTTTAGAGATCCTAATGCTAAAGAAAAAAGTAAATCAGGAGAGGATGCTCAAAATTCTACTTTGGGAAATAAAATTGTATCAGATGAAGCTCATTATTTTTATTCTTTTGTAATAAATCCAAAGGCTTATGATGATTATAAACAATTAGGAGTAACAGAGGGCTATAGCGAAAAAGATTATGAAAAATTCAAATTAGCAGCAATTGATTCTGCATCTTCCTATGCTACAAACTCAAAAGAAGGAGCAAATAATGAATTTTCTATGTTTGTTGAAACAAAATTAGATACTTATCTTCCAAGCCTTGCAAATTACATTGAATTTGAAAAAAATTCTGAAGAAAACTCAAAAGATAAGATAATTTTTACAGGAAAAACTATTCTAGAAGAAAGAGATGATATAGAAAAAATTCAAATTTATTATGACAATGAAAAAATAGACTTGGTTGATTTTCCAGATAATATAGAAATTTATAATATTTACACAAGAGAAAAAATCGAGGCTTAATATGAAAGCTTTGAGATTTAGATTAAGTGGTAAAACAGGTTTTTTCAAACAGCCAGATGTAAATACTTATCTATATTATACTTACGGTCAAATTCATAGAGTCGCCCTTCTTGGACTTTTGGGAGCAATTCTTGGATATAAGGGCTACAATGAGAAAGATAGGGAAAAACATCCTGAATTTTATAAAAAATTAAAAGACCTTAAAATTTCTATAGTTTCAGAGGGAAATGATGGGATTTTTGATAAGAAGTTGCAAATATTTAATAACTCCACAGCCTTTGCATCGAATGAAGAAGGTGGGAATCTTATAGTAAAACAAGTTTGGCTAGAAAATCCTTCATGGTTAATTTATATTTTATTAGATAGTGACCAAAGTGAAATGATAAAAGAATTTATTTTAAATAAAAAAACAATTTTTACTCCTTATCTTGGAACAAATGATCACATGGCAAATATTAATGATTGCAAAATAGTAGATTTAGAAAAAAGTGATGAAAATATTATAGATTCTTTATTTTTAGCTGAAGATTTTAAACTTAGGTTAAAAAGTAAGATTTATAAATATGAAGAAAATCTTCCATTTTTCCTAGAAGAAAACACTGAAAGATATATAAGAAAAAAAACCTTGGCGAGCAATGGAGAAGTTAGAAAAAAATTAGATAAAACTGTCATATTTAAAGATTTAGATAATAATTTAAAACTTGCTTTTTACAGCGAAGAAGGAATTTATGAAACTTGATTTTATAGTTAAAAATTCTGATAATTATCTAGCTCATATTGATGGAGTTGGAGATAGTAAAGAAAAATTACAAGATCACATAAATAAAACTTTTAAATATTATGAAAAAATTATAGAGGAAAAAAACTTGGGAAAAGTCTTTGAAAGATTTTTCCTAAGTATTTTTGATGAAAAAGATGGATATACTTATTTTAAAGATTTGATAGATTCAGTAATTTTGTTTCATGATTTAGGAAAGATAAATTCTAGGTTTCAAAGAAATAAATTAAAAAACTTTGAAATAGACCTTACAGATTTGGGGATAGAAGGTCAACATTCTATACTTTCATCATTTATTTATGTCTATATTTGTGTAGGAAAAATTAGAAATTTAAAAATTGATGATGAATTAAAAGAAAAATTTTATTATCTTATTTTTTTAAATGCTTTTGTAATTTCAAGACATCATAGTGATTTATCAGACTTTTCATATTCAATCCATAATTTTTTTGATTTATTTATTGATGAAAGAAGTAAATTTTATAAAACTTTAAAATATTTAAGGAAAGATAAGAATATAAAGGAAGAATTTTTTGATGATTTTGAAGAAATATCTAATGAAATTATGGATCTGGTCTATGATTTTGATATGGACTTCTCTTATACAGATTTCAAAAAATCAAAATCCAAAGAAATATATATTTACACAAGACTTGTATATTCTATTTTAGTTGCATCTGATTTTTATGCTACAACTGATTATATGAATGGATATAAGACAAATCTTCCTCAAATAAATCAAAACGACCTCATAAAGATATACAATAATTCAAAACTCATAAAAAGTATTAGAAAAAGCGAAAAGGATAAATCTTATGAGAAAAAAGAAAATATAAATGATCTAAGGACGAAAATTTTTCTAAATGCAGAAAAAAATTTAGAAGAAGAAAAAGATAAGAATATATTTTTCTTAGAAGCTCCCACAGGTTCTGGCAAATCTAATACTGCTATGAATTTATCTTTCAAATTATTAAATGCTCAGATTAATAAAATAATATACGCCTATCCCTTTAACACCTTGGTGGAACAGAACAAAAATACTCTTTTAAAATACTATAAAAAAACCAGCATAGAAGAAAAAATTTCTATTATAAATTCAATAACTCCAATTGGAAAAGTCCAAGATGATGATTTTATGAAAGATTGGGATTATTATATAAAATCTCTCTTAGATAGACAGTTTCTTCATTCTCCCTTTATAATCACATCTAATGTAGGGCTTTTTAATACGCTTTTTTCAAATAAAAGAAAAAATATCTTCGGCCTTTATCAACTTACAAATTCTGTAATTGTTTTAGATGAAATCCAAGCTTACAGGGAAGATTTGTGGAATGAAATTATAGAAATGTTAGAAATTTATGCCAAGATTTTTAATCTAAAAATAATTATTATGTCAGCAACTCTTCCTGACTTGTCAGCTTTATTAAATGATGATAAAAAGAAAAATATAGGAAAATTAATTAAAAATCCTAGAGAAATGTTTAATGAGCCTTTATTTAAAAATAGGGTCAAAATAAACTATGATTTGCTATATTTGGGAAAAATTGACTATAATCATCTTTTAAAGCACATGGAAGAAAATATAGGAAACCACCAAAAAATATTGGTAGAATTTATTAGAAAAAAAGACGCAGAAAATTTCTTTAAAATCTTAAATGAGGAAGAATTTTTTGAAAAATATAATATTTTGATTTTAACAGGAGATGATAATTTGAGAAGAAAGGCTCAAGTTATCGGACAAATAAGTGGAGAAGTTATTAAAAAAACCATATTAATTGCAAGCCAAGTTGTAGAAGCAGGAGTTGATATTGACATGGATATTGGTTACAAAGATATATCTATGCTTGAAAATGAAGAACAATTTTTGGGAAGAATTGGAAGAGCGGCAAGTAAAAAGGATGCAGTTGCATATTTTTTTGATATGGCAGATGAAAAGAAAATTTATAAAAATGCCCAAGATATATTGACTCTAAGAAATAAGGATAGGAGAAAAGATCTTGAAACTAAAGATTTCTCTAGATATTTTGCCCTAAAATTACAAAAAGCAAAAAATGATAGGGATGAATATGCCTATATAAATTTTGAAAAAGACCTTATTAAATTAAATTTTGAAAAAATATCAAAACACATGGAATTAATTGATGATAATAGGCAAATGATAGAATTATTTTTAAATAGAAATTTAAGGATAAATGGAAAAGAAATAAATGGATCTGAAATTTGGACTCAATACGCAAATCTTATTGAGAATAAAGATATGGATTATAGTGAAAAGATGGTAAAACTTTCAGAAAATAAAGCCCAAATGTCAGATTTTCTTTATAGAATTACAAAAAGAGATTTTATAAAATATATTGGAAAAGCAAATGATATAATAGGAAATCTTGTTTATATAGAAGATGGAGAAAAATATATTTACAATGAAAGATTAAACTACAAAAATGAGAATGATGAATTTGAGGACATAATATGAATGGAACAATAATAAATTATTATTTTCATTGCAAAAGACAGTGTTATTTGTTTGCCAACAAATTAAATTTCGAAGATAACAGTGAACTTGTAAAAATAGGAAAAGAAATTCACTTAAATAAAAGCGTTGATTATTAACATTAGATGTATTGAAATGTTTTAAAAATATTAGGAGATGAGGGAAAACAACTTGTTGATTATTAACATTAGATGTATTGAAATTTTAAGGTAAGAGGTCTCATTTGTTCAACACTCATCGTTGATTATTAACATTAGATGTATTGAAATATGCAAATTTAATTGCATATCCAGAAAAAAAACTCAGTTGATTATTAACATTAGATGTATTGAAATATACGTATCCCCCAACGCCAGCTTCTACTCAAACGGGTTCTATGTTGATTATTAACATTAGATGTATTGAAATATGGGGAGATATTTGGCAATGGGATGATGGAGATGTGTTGATTATTAACATTAGATGTATTGAAATGAAGAATATAAATTAAATATTTTAAAAGCATTTAAGTTGAATAGTAACATTAGATGTATTGAAATAAAGGCAAAGAAAATGGAAATTTACGAGGAAGAGATGTTGAATAGTAACATTAGATGTATTGAAATTAGTCCATATGATAAACTCCAATTTTATGAATCATAGTTGATTAATAACATATGATATATTGAAGTGAACTTTTCACTATATAGTTTAATTAAATATATGACATTGTATATTACTTGAAATTTTATTAAAGGAGATATTATGAATTTTATTGAACTTGTGAAGAATCGTTATTCTTGTAAAAATTTTAGTGATAAAAAAGTTGAAAAGGAGAAGCTTGATATTATTCTTGAAGCTGGAAGGCTTGCGCCTACTGCTAAGAACAATCAGATTCAAAGAATTTACGTTGCAAGATCAAAGGATGCTCTTATAAAAATTGATGAGCTTACTCCTTGTAGGTATAAGGCTCCTCTTGTTTTGCTTGTGGCTTTTGATGAGAATGAGGCTTTTGTTTATCCGGGAGGAAAATATAATACTGGTGTTGAAGATGCTACGATTGTTGCAAGTCACATGGTCTTGGCAGCTGCAAGCCTTGGTGTTGATTCTTGCTGGGTAAATCTTTTTGATCCTGATAAGGCTAGCGAAGAATTTTCTTTGCCTAAAAATGAAAAAATTGTTGCAATGATTGATTTGGGCTATGCGAATGATGGAGTTAAGCCTTTAGAAAATCATTTTAAGCGTAAAAATATTGATGAAACTGTAAAATTTATTTAGGATAATGGGTTTAGTAAAGATACGGAATATTTGATATTCTGTATCTTTATTTTATTTTTGCTATTGATTTTGAGATATTAGCTAAATTATTTTTGAATTTTAGTGTTATTTATTATATTTAATGAAAAAGCGCTTTTGCAATATATGAAATAAATTTCATTTTACAAAAGCACTTTTTTATATTTTATTTGATATTAACTTTTAAATTTTATTTCAAAACAAATTCCATCACAACTGGATTGTGGTCGGAGTATTGGAAATTTTCTTTTTCTTGGGTTTTTATTGTTTTTATTTTTATATTATCTGTTGCCATAAATCCGTCTATGGTTGAAAGATAGGCGTCTTTTCCTGTGTATGGTTTGTCGTTTACTACTGATGTTTTAGCGTTTTTGTCGTAGTAGAGTTTTATATTTTCTGTTAGCAATTCTTTTGGCAAAATTTTTGGATTCCAAATTCCTTCTGGCAATTCTTTGTAATTTCCTGTTAGCTCTTGGTTAAAATCTCCGCCTACTATCACATAGTTTCCTTTTTTGTATTCTTTGTTTACGAAATTTATTATTTCTTTTGTTTGTGCAATTCTTCCGTTGTTTCCTTTTTCGTAGGCGTCTAGGTGGACGTTTACTATTACTAATTTCTTGTCGGAATTTTTTATGTCAATATATGAAGGGTTGAAGGCTCTTTTTAGGTTTACTAGTCTTGATGGAAATTTGTGAGGGGTTTCTTGTTGGTACCTTTTTGATTTTTGTATTTTAAAATTTGTTTGAGTCATTATTCCTGATTCTACTTTTCCCATTGGTGGGATTGGATATGGAATAAAGGATGCCTTAAAATTTAGGGCGAAAGTCGTGTTTCCCAAAAGTTTTTTTCTTATTTTTTCGTACTCGTTAATGTGATAGGTTCTTTTTGAATTTATATCTACTTCTTGGAAAAATTTTATGTCGGCATTTATTTTTTGACTTGAATTAATGATGTGGTTAATTGATTTTTCTACATGGCTTTTGTTTATTGGAAAGACCATTTTTCCACCGTCCATAAAGAAATCTGTGTCTTTATCAAGTCCGCCGTATCCAATATTCCAAGTCATTATCGTATAACTTTTTCCTATTTCTGGATTTTTATCGCCATTTCCTTGGATTTCTATATTTTCAATTTTTTCTGGTCTGTACTCTTTTATCCAAAGATATGATAGGAGAATTAAAATTCCTATTAGAATTATTCCTATTATGGAAAAGATAATTTTTAATGTTTTTTTCATTTTTCACCTCTATAATTTTTGGGAAATTTTCCTTATTTGTTATTTGTATAATATAAATACCCTTTTTTCTTCTTATATATAAGGAAAGAAAATTAAAATAGGGAAATAAATAAAATCTCTATAATTACTTTGTAAAATAAAGTTAATAAGATTGTTTTAAATTTCTAGAAAAGTATAGTTACTTTACGAAAGATTATGTATCAAAAAATATTTATAATATAAATAAAGAGCCTTTAATTGATGGAGTTATTATGGAAAAAGTAAAAATTATAGCTGATTCGGGATGCAATATAGACCTTGACATGGCGAAGGAATATGACATTTCAATACTTCCTTTTAATATAAATTTCAAAGACAAATCATACACCGACCTTTACGAGTTAAGTAGGGAAGATTTTTTTATAAAATATAAGGAAAGCAAGGAGAGAGTTACAACTTCTATGCCATCTCCTGGGAAATTTTTAAAATTATTGGAAGAAGAATATCAAAAAGGATATAGAAATTTTGTAATATTTTCAATTACAAAGAAATTTTCTGGAATTTATCAAATGATGGATATGATGAAAGAGGAATTTGTAGAAGAAAATCCAGATGCAAGAATTAAAATAATAGATACAAATACAGCCACAATAGCTGCAATTTATCCTGTAATAAAAGCTGCAATTTATGCGAAAGACGGAATGGGACTTGATGAAATTTACAAAAAAAGTCTGGATAATTTAAAATATTGCAATGTGGCAGGGGTTGTAAAAAATTTGGATGCCTTGGTTAGGGGCGGAAGACTTCCAAAAACTATAGCCAAGCTTGCAAATTTAATTTCATTTTCTCCGGTTTTGTGCATAGAAGATGGAGAAATAAAATTAATAAAAAAAGTTACGGGAAAGAAAAAATCATACAAAGAATTGATTAAATATTTGAAAAAGCTTTGCAAAAAATACAAGGATTATCAAATAATAATTGGCGGAGCAGATAGTGGAGAAGAAATTGAAATTTTAAAAGAAGGACTAAGTAGGGAAATAGAAAATGCCCTAGATTTTAAAATAATAGACGTAACAGCAGTAATAGGCTCCCACTTAGGAGATGGAGTAATTTTCTGTTCGATTTTTCCAATAAATTAGATTTAATAATTTGAAATAAAATATTTTCGTATTAAATTTTGCTATGTGATTTTTAATACTTTGTAAATAATCTAAGCCCAATCATCTGGGCTTTTTATTTTTGGAAAATTTTAAAAAGTTTTTGATTATATTTTTGTTTTATTTTCACACAAAATTTTACAAAATAAATTTGAAATTTCTATTTATTTTTTTTGCGTAGAGAAAATAAAAATTTTTTTAATAACAAAATTTTTTTATTTATATTTAGGTTCTCAAAAAATAAAACCAATATAATGATATTCAATATCATACTATTCGGTGTATAATTGTTTATGAAGATAGTGATAATATATATCATTATTTTACATACTATTATTATGACTAAGTAAACTTCACTGGTTCGGTTAGATGGATTTATTTTTTTTAGAGATTGCTGATATTGACTATTATTACGAAAAATCATATAATTATAAGCCATAAATAAATTTATTTAAAATAATAGATTAATAAATAGAAAGAAGGAATATATGCCAATAACCTTATTAAATAATGGACAAGAAGCAGAAGTTATTAGAGTAACTGGAAATGATGAAATGAAAACCCATCTTTCAAATTTAGGTTTTGTAAAGGGGAAAAAAGTTAAATTATTTTTCTTTGATGGAGTAAATTACATTATTATGGTTGACAATAGCAAATATGCTCTTAACAAAGACTTAGCAAAAAGAATATACGTGAGGGAGATATAATAATGAAAACTTTAAAAGATGTAGCAGTAGGAGAAACTGCTATAATAAAAAAAATTAAGGGAGATGGAGCTACCATAAGAAGAATTATGGATATGGGTCTTACAAAAAAAACTGAAGTTTATGTAAGAAAAATTGCTCCATTGGGAGATCCTATCCAAGTTAATTTGCGTGGTTATGAATTAACTCTTAGAAAAGAAGATGCAAAAAATATAGTAGTGGAGGAATAGATGACCTATACAGTTGCTTTAGCTGGAAATCCTAATTCAGGAAAAACTACTCTTTTTAATGAGCTTACAGGTTCAAGCCAAAGAGTGGGTAACTGGCCAGGGGTTACGGTTGATAAAAAAGAAGGAAAATTAAAAGGGCACAAGGATATTATTATCCAAGATTTGCCAGGAATTTATTCACTTTCTCCTTATACAATGGAAGAAGTGGTTTCAAGAGAATATTTGGTTGAACAAAAACCAGATTTGATTGTAAATTTAGTTGATGGTTCAAATTTGATTAGAAATCTTTATCTTACAAGTCAGCTTATTGAACTTGGTATTCCAACAATAATAGCTTTGAATATGATGGATATTGTTAAATCAAACGGCGATGTTATTGATAAAGATAATCTTTCTGAAATTCTTGGCTGCCCAGTTGTAGAAATTGTTGCTAGTAAGAAAAAAGGAACAAAAGATTTAATAGAAAAAATTGTAAAATCACAAAATAAATTATCTTTACCTAAGCCATTGATATATTCTGGAGAGCTAGAAGAAGTTTTAGAAAAAATTTCTAGTGAAATTTCAGATTCTGTTGATTCTAAATTAGAAAGATATTTATCAATAAAGGCTTTTGAAAATGATGAAGATATGTTTGAAAATATTTCTTTATCAACTAGCCAAAAAGAAAATATAAAGACTTTAAGAGAAGATTTTGAGAAAAAAGAAGATGATGTTGCTGAGGGAATTATAACTACAGAAAGATATGAAGCTCTTGGAGAAGTTGGAGAAAAAGTTTTAAAGAAAGCTCCTCCAAAACTTTCAACAACTGACAAAATCGATAAAATAGTTACAAATAGGATTTTGGGACTTCCAATTTTTGCCCTTGTAATGTTTGTTATTTATTATATAGCAATTTCAACTTTAGGAACTGGGGCAACAGATGCCGTAAATGGATTTTTTGAAGATACAATGACACCTGCCGTTGCAGATTTTCTAACAAATATAGGAATTAATGATGTTTTAGTAGGACTTGTAACTGACGGAATTATAGCAGGAGTTGGAGCTGTACTTGGATTTTTACCACAAATGCTAGTATTGTTTGCCCTACTTTCAATTCTTGAAGATATAGGATACATGGCAAGAGTTGCCTTTGTAATGGATAGGGTATTTAGAAAATTTGGACTTTCTGGAAAATCATTTATACCAGTAATGATTGGAACAGGTTGTTCAGTTCCAGGAATCCAATCATCAAGAACAATAGAAAATGAAAGAGATAGAAGAATTACAATTATAACTACATCTTTTATGCCATGTTCTGCAAAACTTCCTGTAATAGCTTTAATCGCTGGAGCATTTTTCAAAGAAAACCAAGCCCTAGTTACATTTTCATTTTATATAATTGGAATAGTTTCTGTAATAATTTCTGGAATTATTTTAAAGAAATTTAAAGAATTTGCATCAGAGCCAGCTCCATTTGTTATGGAACTTCCACCTTATCATGCACCAAGAGTTACTTCAGTTTTAAGAGATGTATTTAATAAAGGAATGAGCTTTGTAAAAAGAGCTGGAACAATAATTTTAGTTTCATCAATAATTATTTGGTTCTTATCAAACTTTGACTTCTCATTTAAATTGGTAGAAGCTGAATCAGAAAACTCAATGCTTGCAGTTTTAGGTGGATATTTGGCGGTTTTATTTAAACCATTAGGATTTGGACAATGGCAATCAGCAGTAGCAACAATTACAGGATTTGTTGCAAAAGAAAATGTAGTTTCAACAATGGGAGTTGTTCTTGGAATTGGAGCAGATCTTGATGAAACAAATAGACAATTAATTACAGCTTTCAACCAAGCAATAGGAACACCAGTTGCTGGATACTCATTCTTGCTTTTCAATATGCTTTGTATGCCATGTTTTGCAGCAGTTGGAGCTATAAAAACAGAAATGAATAATAATAGATGGACACTTATTGCTATAGGATACCAAATGGCATTTGCCTATGCGATTGCATTTATTTTCTATCATTTAGCAAATTTCTTTGTATATAAAGAATTTTCATTTATGACAATACTTGCAATAATAGTGTTGATAGGTGTTTTGTATTTGATTTTTAGACCTGTAAAATACAAAGAAGAAAAAAGATCTTACAAATTAAATTTTGCAAGAAAATAAAAAAATCATTATGAAGGGATGGTTTTATGAATATACAATCTTGGATACTTTTGATAATAATTTTGGGAACTTGCTCTTATATAATCTATACTAGATTTATAAAAGAAGGCTCAAATTTTGGTTGCAAAGACTGTGCTCAAAAAACTTCTTGCAATAGTGGAAAGTGTCAAAGTAAAAAAGAAAAAAATAAAGAAAAATCTAAATCATGTCCATATTGTGACTGATTTAATTTTAAAATAATTCTTAATTAAGAAAGGCTTTTGTAAATTGATTATTTCCATAAGGGATGTATTTGCAAAAGCTCTTTTTTAAAAATATAAAATAATTTGCGATAAATTTTGCTGATATAAAAAATCATTACAAATGATAAAGATTTTTATTAGCAAAATTTAAAATAAAGCTAAAAAAATTTGCAAAAAATAATTAAAGCGGTTATAATTATTTCAATAAAAAAAATAGGAGGAAAAGATGATTAAAGTAAACAAAAAAATTATAAGTACAGGTATTGGAGTAATAGCGGGAGCTATTGGAGGAAAGGTTCTTACATCAAAATTAGCAAAAAAAGCTGCTGTAGCTACAGTCCAACAAGGATTGAAAGCAAAAAGTGCTGTTGATAAAACTGTAGAAAATATAAAAGTTACAACTGATGATATAGTGGCTGAAGCAAAAATTAAAAATGAAATTGAAGAAAGACTTGAAGCTGAAGCAAAAGATAAGCTTGATATAGAAAATGTTGCTTCAGAAGCTAAAGAAGAAGTTAAGGAAGAAATAATAAAAGAAATTAAAGAGGACTAGGATGAGAGCGGCCATAAAGGCGAGAACTTTTGGAAGAAGTAGGTTTATTTACGAGGATTATCTAAAAAAATCTAACGTCAATAAATTAAAGTACAAAATTGAACAAGTAAAGGGCGTGAAATCTTGTGAAATTTCTTATATATCAAAATCTATTATTGTAAATTATGAAGAAGATTTGATAGGAAATATTGCAAGATTTATCCTAGACTTTGATCTTAAATCTTTGGATGATTTTGATATTGAAGATGCGGATTTTATTCCTCAAGTTGATAAATCAATTTTTCATATATTAAGAAATTCAGCATACAAGAGAATTGTATTTGGTTATCTTATGCCTATCAGTATTAGACCATTTTTTACACTTTTGAGAGCTTATCCTTTTGTAAAGGAAGGCTTAAAATCTATAAAAAATAAAAAAATAGATGTGGCAGTTTTGGATGCAAGTGCAATTACAATTTCTATAATTACAGGAAAATTTGGGGATGCTGCTAGCATAATGGCTCTTTTATCATTGGGAGAAGAGCTTGAAGATTATACCTTAAAAAAATCAAGACTTAATTTGAAATCTTCGCTTGCTTTAAATGTTGATAAAGTTTTTGTAAAAGATGGAAATCAAAAAATAATCAAAAATCTAAAAGATGTAGAAATCGGAGATTTAATTTATATTTCTATGGGAAGTAAAATTCCTGTGGATGGAGAAGTTGTTGAGGGCTTTGCCATGGTAAATGAGGCTTCATTTACTGGAGAGGCAAAAGCTGTTGAAAAAAATGAAAATTCTACTGTTTTTGCAGGGACTGTTCTTGAAGAAGGAGAGCTTTTAGTAAAAACTAATAAAAAATATGGAGATTCTAGATTAAATCACATAATAAAACTTATTGAAGATAGTGAAAAAAATAAATCTCTTGCTCAATTAAAAGCAGAGTCTATGGCTGATTCTTTGGTAAAATATTCTTTTATTGGGGCAGGATTAACATATTTATTTACAAGAAATTTCATAAAAGCAAAATCATTTTTGATGGTGGATTATTCTTGTGCCTTAAAACTTACAATTCCAATTGCATATATGAAGGCTATAAGTCAGGCTGGAGAAGAAAATATTTTGGTAAAAGGTGGAAAATATTTTGAAAGCATAGCTAAAGCTGACACAATTATTTTTGATAAAACTGGAACATTAACCAAGTCCCAGCCAGAAGTCAAAAAAGTAATTGCCTTTGATATCGATGAGGATGAGGCTTTAAGAATAGCTGCTTGCCTTGAGGAACATTTTCCTCATTCAATAGCAAGAGCTGTTGTGAAAAAAGCTGTGGAAAAAAATCTTTGCCACGAAGAAATGCATTCAAAGCCAGAATATATAATGGCTCATGGTATAAAATCAAAAATAAATGGAAAAACAGCTCTCATAGGAAGCGAACATTTTATTCTTGAAGACGAAGGAATAAAAATTAATTCCCAACAAGGAGATTTGATAAATTCATTAAAAGAAGAATATTCTCTTTTGTTTATGGCTTATGACAATAAATTGATGGCGGTTTTGTGTATTGATGATCCAATTAGAGAAGATGCAAAAAAGACAGTGATGGCTTTGAGAGATTTAGGTTTTACTCATATTGCTATGCTTACAGGAGATAATGAAAATTCTGCTAGAGCTGTAAGCAAAAAACTTGATTTAGATTTTTATAAATCCCAAGTTCTTCCAGAGGACAAAGAAAATTATGTAAGAAAAATGAAACAAATGGGAAGAAAAATTATAATGATAGGAGATGGAGTAAACGATTCAATTGCCCTATCAAGGGCAGACGTGGGAATTTCTATGTCAAAAGGTGCAGATCTTGCCAAAGAAATCTCTGACGTTTCAATAAAAACAGATTCGCTCAAAGAATTAGTTGATCTTGTAAAACTTTCAAGAAGTGTAGATAAGAGAGTAAAAAATGATTATGAAAAAATAATTGCCTTTAATAGTTTATTGATAGCATTAGGTTTGACATCGTTTATAACAAATACTCAATCAGCACTTTTACACAATATTTCCACTGTAGCTATAGCAAGTGAAAATATGAAAAAATATAAATTTTAAAAACCAAAGTTTAAAGCTTTGGTTTTTTCTTTGGGAAAATTTAATCAATTAGTAAATAAAATTTTAAAAATATTAAAAGTAAAGAAATCCTAGGAATTAAATTCGACTAACAAAGTGATGGTTGTAAATTTTAAAATGGAAAAAACTTATGAAAAATGTATGATAGAATAAGAAAATCGTTTTTGTAAGGAGAATTTATGATTAATTTTAGAAATGACTATTCAGATATTTGTTATCCAGAAATTTTAGATGCTATAAAAGAAAATATTGACCAAGTAAATCCAGGATATGGGGTTGATCGCCACAGCAAAAATGCTGAGAAATTGATTAAAGAAAAATTAGAAGATGAAAATGTTGATATATATTTTATCCACGGGGGAACAGGAGCAAATATTCTTGGGGCAAGTGTGGGAATGGTGGCACAAGAATCAATAATTGCTGCAACAAGTGGACATATCGAAGACCAAGAAGCTGGAGCAATTGAGGCTTGTGGAATAAAAATCGAAACAATTCCAACAAATGACGGGAAAATTACAAAAAAATTATTGGAAGAAAAATATAAATCTTTTACCAACGAACACCACACAGTTCCAAGAAAAGTTTATATATCAAACACAACAGAAGTTGGAACACTTTATAGTAAAAAAGATTTAGAAGAGATTTACGATTTTTGTAAAAAACACGACTTATATTTATTTATGGACGGGGCAAGACTAGCACACGCCATGGCAAATGAAAAATCTGATCTAAAATTTAAAGATTTGACCAAACTTTGCGATATTTTTTATTTTGGAGGAACAAAAAACGGACTTATGTTCGGGGAAGCCCTTGTAATTGTAAATGATAATTTGAAGAAAAATTTCAGAAATTTGCAAAAACAAAAAGGAGCTATGCTTGCCAAAGGTTTTGTTACAGGAATTATGTTTGAAAGACTCTTCCAAGATGATTTGTATATCAAAGGAGCAAAAAAAGCCTACAAAATGGCAGAAAAATTGGCAAAAGGCTTTGAAGAAAAAGGCTACAAACTTGCCTATGAATTTGAATCAAACCAAGTTTTTGTAGAAATTTCAGATAAAGATATAAAAAAATGGGAAAAATTTGCTTATTTTGAAGTAGGAGAAAAAAGAGAAGATAAATTCGTAGCAAGATTTGTAACAACCTACAAGAGCCAAGAAAAAGAAATCGAAGAATTTTTAGAAAGGATTTAGTATTATGCATTACACAGGACAAGTTTATAGACCACCACTTGAAGCCTATACTCCACTTTTGGAAGTGACTTACGGCTGTTCCCACAACAAGTGCGCCTTTTGTACCATGTATCATATGACAAATTTTGGGATTTCTCTTATAAAAGATGTAGAAAGTGATATCTTAGAAATTTCCATGACCTATCCAAGACCAATCGAAAGAATTTATTTATTAAACGGAGATCCTTTCGTTCTTTCAACAGAAAAATTAGTAGAAATTGCCGATTTAATCCACAAATATATCCCAGAAGTAAAAACCATAACATCCTACGCAAGTTTTTATAATTTAAAAAATAAAACCAAAGAAGATTTAAAACTCTTAAGAGAAAAAGGCTACAATGAACTTTGGTTTGGAGTAGAAACAGGAAATCAAAAAGTCCTAGACTGGCTTGATAAGGGAGCTGACCTTGATGATTATAAAAAAGGTATAGAGAAAATGAAATATGCAGGGATGACCTACAACGCCATAGTAATGCAAGGAGTTGCAGGAAATGGAAATTCAAAAGAAAATGCAAGAGAAACAGCAAAATTTTTAAACCTCTATCCACCAATAGGAATTTTTATAATGAGTACAGACGTCCAAAAAGGGTCAAAATTATATAAAATGAGAGAAGACGGAGATTTTAAAGAAACAAGTAACAGAGAAAACCTAGAAGAACAAATAGAATTATTAAAAAATCTAGATGTTCCGGGAAATGTCCTCTACTCATCAGGACACATAGTAAATCTCGTAAAAGTAACATCTCACATGAGAAATAAAGAAAAAATGATAAAAAAATTAGAAGACGCCCTAGAAAATCTAGACGAAAAAATCCTAGATTCAAAAAATAAGGGCAGGGCAATTTAAAAAATAGGCTGTTGCAAGATTTTTTGCAACAACCTATTTTTTACTTGTTATTATCAACTGCCTCGTTGTATTTTCTTATTGTTTTTTTGTGAAAAAACAAAGTTATGAATGCCAAAGGAAGTGTTATTAAATATTTAATTAACTCTGAAAATATTAGTATAGCTAAAAATAATAGTAAAGAAGATCCTATGTCTCTTTTGTAGATTGTTTTTGTTTCGCCAAGCCAATTTGTGCTAGTTGATGATTCGTGATAGTTCATAAATTTGCTTGAAGCTTTTGCCATATTTACAGCTCCATAAGGATTGAAAAATGATGAAAATCTTCCACCAACATATCTTTTATAATCTGCATACCACGAATAAGTATAATTTGTTAATAAAAAATACGCTAAATAAAGCATTCCTTTTAGAAAGCTATAATCAAAGCTAGCAATAATAAAAATTGAAGAAATTATTATATATGAATTTATATAAAATCTTATTCCCATTTTTGGTGTGGAAAAATAAGATGGATTTTTGTAGGGGTCAATAAATTCATCTTTAGACTTATTATCGTAAGTCACATTTTGATTGGTAGTTTCTTCAATTGTTGGAGGTTTTACATATTCTGCTTCTTTTTTGGAAGGTGGTGTTATATATTCGTCATCATCATTATTAATAACTTTATCATTATCTTTTGATGGTGGTTTAATATATTGATTTTGATTAGCCATTTTTACTCCTTAATTTGTTCCAAATCCTCTATTGTAATTGTGTTTACATCATCTTCATTTGTATTTGAAATTCTTTGGCTCATTATTCTGATTAATTTTTCATTAAAATTTCTAATCCATCGTCCATTACTATGGTCATTTGATTTGTTATAATTATTTTTTACAACTTGATAGTAAAGTTGTTCATCAACCTTATATGCGAATTTATCCAAGCTTGATAAGCCGATTTTTACAAGCTCATCTACAGTGTAGTCTTCAAAATAAAATTTGTTTGGAACTCTTGATTGAAGACCTGAATTTAAAGATAGAAATTCTTTCATTTCCTTGCTATATCCAGCAAATATTATTACTATGCTTTCTCTATAATCTTCCATAAATTTCAAGATTTCATCTATTGCTTCATTTCCAAAATCATTATCAGATCCTTGTGATAGGCTGTAGGCTTCATCTATAAATAAAATTCCACCAAGTGCTGATTTTAAAACGGCTCTTGTCTTAATTGCAGTTTGACCTATATAACCTGCGACAAGATCTGATCTTGAAACTTCTATAAATTTATTTTCTTTTATAATAGATTTTTGATAGAGAAGATTACCTAAAATTCTAGCAACGGTGGTTTTTCCTGTACCAGGATTTCCAAGAAATAGGGAATGCAAGGTGAAGTTTTGGATTTTTTGTCCTGAATCTCTTCTTTTTTTATTTAGCTCTGCCATAGAAATAAATTCATCAACTTGCCTTTTTACTTGATCTATTCCTATAAGATTTTGTAATTTATTATAAGCGTCCTCATCTTTTCCATCATAGTTTTTGTATTTGCCAATATTAAATACCTGATCAATATCCTCGTTTGTTAAAGTCGAAAGATCTGTTGATTCACTTTCGATAACTCTTGTCGCAAATACTTTTAGTAGTTTTTCGTTAAAGTTTCTAATCCATCTAGCGTTAGATTTATCTATAGATTGTTCATAAGCAAATTTCACATTTTTTTCATAATAATTTCTATCTTCTATTACATATTGCTTTTCAATTAAAATACTTTCTCCGATTTGAACAATCTCATCACTTGAGTAATCTTCAAAAACAAATTTGTTGGCAACTCTAGAGTTTAGACCAGGATTTGTATCTAAAAATTCCTCCATTTCCTTAGTGTATCCAGCGAAAATTATCATAATTTCACTTCTGTGATCTTCCATATATTTAAGAATAGTATTTATAGCTTCTTGACCGAAATTTACAGAGGAATCTCCCTTATTTAAGGTGTAAGCCTCATCTATAAATAAAATTCCGCCTTTTGCTTTTTCTAATAATTTATAAGTTTGCTCGGCAGTTTGACCGACGTTAGATGAAATTAAATCAGATTCACTAGCTTCAATGAAAATAAATTCTTCCTTATTATATAAGGCCTTATATTCAAATAATATCTCTCCAATAAGCCTTGCTACTGTTGTTTTTCCAGTTCCAGGATTTCCAAGAAATACAGAATGGAGCGAATTTTCTTCAGGAAGAAAACCCATTTGGATTCTTTTATTATTAAATTCGACCATCCTAATCATTTTGTTTATTTCATTTTTTACAGAATTTAATCCAACTAATTTATTAAGCTTATCGTATGGCGAAAGCTCGTTTTCATTTGATGAAATATTTTCATCATCTATATCGTCATATAAAAATTCCTCATCCAAATCATCATTTTCAATTAAGCCGACCTTATAATAGGAATCATCAGACCTTTCTATTTTTATTGGAGAATTTTCATCATAATAATATTCGCCGTTAATAGATAAAAATTCAGTTAATAAGGTAGAGCTACCATTAATTCTAATATTAGGGGCAAAATATCTATTAAGGGAAATTTCGTAAGCTTTAAGTATGGAGTTATCTTGAATAAGCAAGTCAATTTTTTCATTATTCTCTCCTTTTAAATTAAAGGAGTCTTCTACAATTGCAAGAGATTTTTGATTTATACAAAATATTTCATTAACAGTTAATTTTGAAATAAAAGCTCTACTAGAATTAATATCCACAGATGAAACTATGTCATCATTAGAGATCAAATATGAGTTTTCATTTAAAAACAAGCAGCTAGGGTAATTTTTTTGTATAAATAAATTGTTATTTGAATTTATATTGGTGTTATAAATGTATAAACAAGGATATCTTTTTTGGGTATCTCCTCCGTTGACAGTGGAGTTATTAATTTTTAAATCTGAATGTTTAGCATTTATTGCATTTGTGTAATATTTTTTTATACAGGACTTGTTAATACTTACATTAGAATAATCAAATGATAAAGAAAGACATAAGTCTGAATTGTTGATTTCTATATTAGAATTTTTTGCAAATAATTTAGAATAAAAATCTCCCTTATCAAATGTAGTAACATTTTCAAAATTTAAGCTTGAATTTTCAGAAACAAAAACTTCTGGATATTTTTCTTGACTAGAATCTAATTTTATAAGGTCAGTCCTATCTATTATTACTTTATTTAAAAAAACAGTGGAAGAATCTTTAATATTTAAAATATTATCAAATTTATTATTTGATTCTAACCACAAACTATTTATATTTACATTTGCTTTATTTTTTATGTTAAGTCTTCCAACAATTTTATTTGTATAATAATTTGTATTATCTTCAAAATTAACGTGACCTTCTAAGGTCAAATCTTTATCTATTTCAAAAAATCCATCTTCTAAAATTAGATGAAAATTTTCTTTTAATTCTAAAATATCGCCAGGACTACAAGCATAATAAGCTTGATAAAAATTCCAAGTATCGTTAGAATTGCCTATTAAATATCTTGCCATTTGTTCCTCCTTAATTTTATTTAATTATATCATATTTAAAATATAAAAATATCAATTAGTAATAGGAAGTTATTTTTTGAAAAATAATTTATTTTCATTTAAAAGTAGATCCTTATAATTGATAATAAATCTTGAAAAAATTTATTTTTTATGCTAGAATATAAGCAGTATTTGGGAGGGAGTGAGTTTTGCACTCCCTTTACTTTTCGCTATTTTTAAAAAATGTGAAAAATTTCAAAAAAATATAAGTTTATAAATTAGTCGAGATATTATATAATAAAAGTGATATTTTTAAGGAGGACTTATGACAGAAACAAGAGTTAGATTTGCACCATCACCAACAGGTTACCTCCACATCGGTGGACTTAGAACAGCACTTTTTAATTTCCTTTATGCAAGACATACTGGTGGAAAAATGCTTTTAAGAATTGAAGATACAGACAGAACCAGATTTGTTGAAGGAGCCTTGGAAAATTTATTGAAGACTTTAAAATGGTCAGGAATTGAAATTGACGAAGGTGTTATGCTTGATGAAAATGGAGAAATTACCGAAAAAGGAAATTGCGGCCCTTATATCCAATCAGATAGGGTTAAGGCTGGAATTTATGATAAATATATTGAAAAATTAATCGAAGAAGGCAAGGCTTATTATTGCTTTTGCTCAAAGGAAAGACTTGATAATTTAAGAGCAAGACAAAAAGCTGATGGCCTTACACCAAAATATGATGGACTTTGTCGTTCATTAACATTAGAAGAAGCAAAAGAAAAAATTGCTAAAGGAGAAAAATATACTGTAAGATTAAAACTTCCAAAAGATACAGATATTTCTTTCGAAGATAGGATTAAGGGAAAAATCACCTTTAATACAAATGATATGGACGACCAAGTTTTGATAAAAGAAGACGGATACCCAACTTATCATTTTGCAGTTATTGTTGACGACCATGAAATGGGAATCACCCACGTTGTAAGAGGGGACGAATGGATTTCTTCAACTCCAAAACACGTATTTTTATACCAAGCTTTTGGATGGGAAGCTCCAGAATATATCCACCTTCCTACAGTTTTAAATAAAGATCACAAAAAATATTCTAAGAGAAATGGAGATGGAATGGTTGAAGATTTCATCGAAAGAGGATATTTACCAGAAGGACTTATAAATTATTTGGCTCTTTTGGGATGGTCACCTGATAGTGAAGAAGAAATTTTTACAATGAAAGAACTTGCTGACCAATTTACTTTTGATAGGGTAAATAAAACCGGAGCAGTTTTTGATGTAAGAAAACTTGATTGGGTTAATGGTCATTATGTAAGGGAAATGAGCGTTGAAGATTTAGCAAAAGCTATTAAACCATATTGTATTGAAGCTGGATTTTTCGGTGAAGATTATCCAGAAGAAAAATTAAATCTTCTTGCAGCAACTTGGCAATCAGCAATTGATAAATTCACAGATATTAAAGACGAAGCTTATGTTTATTATGTAGATGATAAAGATATGAAATGGACTGATGAAGCAGTTGAAGCTATAAAAACTGATGAGGCTAAAACTTTGTTTGATGCCTTTATTGGAAAGCTTGAAGAAGTTGATGAAGTTGACCTAGACTTTGCAAAAACCATAATGAAATCTATCCAAAAAGAAACAGGAATAAAAGGAAAGAATTTATGGTTCCCAGTTAGGGCAGGACTTACAGGAAATGTTCACGGACCAGAACTTGTAAATGCCTTTGTAATTATGGGCAAGGAAAAAATGATCGACAGATTAAATTACGTTAAGGAAAATTTTTAATATGAAAATATATAATACATTCACAAGACAAAAAGAAGAGTTCAAGACAATTGATGAAAATAAGGTAAGAATGTATGTATGCGGCCCAACAGTTTATGATTATATGCACATAGGAAACGCCCGTCCTTTGGTAATTTTTGATACAATGAGAAGATATTTAAGATATCTTGGCAATGACGTAAAATATGTTGTAAATTTTACAGACGTAGACGATAAAATTATAAATAAGGCCATTAAAGATAAGATATCAACTAAGGAAGTTACAGATAAGTATATAAAAGCTTATATGGAAGATGCAAAAGATTTAAATCTTGACGAAGAAAATACAATCCATCCAAAAGCTACAGAAACTATGGATGATATTATAGAATTTGTAAAAGAATTGGTGGATAAGGATTGTGCTTACGAATCAAATGGAGATGTTTATTTTGATATTTCAAAAGCCAAAGATTATGGTCATCTTTCAGGAAAAAATATTGAAGATTTAAGAGAAGGCGCATCAAACAGATTAGATGATAAGGACAAGGGCAAAAAAAGAAATCCTATGGACTTTACCCTATGGAAAGCTACAAAAAAAGAGGGAGAAATCTCTTGGGATTCTCCTTGGGGTAAGGGTAGACCGGGCTGGCATATAGAATGTTCAACCATGAGTAAAAAAATATTGGGAGAAACAATAGACCTTCATGCTGGTGGAGAAGATTTACAATTTCCTCATCACGAAAATGAAATTGCCCAATCAGAAACAAGATCAGGCAAAAAATTTGCAAATTATTGGATGCACAACGGCATGATCCAAGTTGATGGAACCAAAATGAGCAAGTCTTTGGGAAATTTCTTTACTTTACACGATATTAAAAAAGAATATGACCTTATGATTGTAAGATTTTGGCTTTTGTCTGCAAGCTATAGACTCCCTATAAATTTCACAAGAGAAATAATAGAACAAGCCAAAAATTCCCTAGAAAGATTAAACAACGCCAAATTTAGGATGGATGATCTTTTAGAAAAAGCAAGTGGAAATTTAAAAGATGAAGAAAAAGAATTGGTAAAAGAGCTTGATAATTTTGAAAATAATTTTAGAAAAGTAATGGATGATGACCTAAACACTGCAGATGCCCTTACAGTTTTATTTGAAATTTCAAAATTTGCTAATACTAAACTTGATGAAAATTCTTCAAAAGAATTTGTAGAAAAAACTAGAGATTTATTTATAAAACTTGAAGATGTACTTGGTATAGAAAATAGGAAAAAAACAGACGATTCTCTTGATGAAGATTTAATAAATAAACTAATTGATGAGAGAAAAGAAGCGAAAAAAGCAAAAGATTTTGCTAAAGCTGACGAAATTCGTGACAAACTTTCTGAAATGGGAATTTTAATCAAAGATACCAGAGAAGGAACCAAGTGGGAGCTTAAATAATGGCAAGTATATATGGAAGAAAATCTGTGCTTGAAACCATTGATGCAGGTGAAAATATAAAAAAAGCTCATATTTTGGACAACAAGGGCAAAAATCACAAGCTAATTGATAAAATTATAAATAAATTAGAAGATAAAAATGTGCCAATATTTTATGAGGATAAGGATTATTTTTCAAAAATTTCTGGCAACCACCAAGGTGTTGAAATCGAAGTTGAAGATTACAAATACAAAGACCTTGATGATTTAAAAGATAAAAAAAGGCTAATGATTCTAGATCAAATAGAAGATCCTCACAATCTTGGGGCAATAATTAGAAGTGCAGAAGCCTTTGGTTTTGATGGAATAATTATTTCAGAAAGAAGATCTGCAAAAGTTAACTCAACAGTTTACAAAACAAGTGCAGGGGCAATCAACAACATTGATATAGCCATGGTTAAAAATATAAATAGGGCCATAAAAGAAATAAAAGAAGAAAATTTTTGGGTTTATGGACTAGCTGGAGAAGCAGAAGGGGATATTACCCAAACAGATCTTACAGGAAAAATTGCCCTAGTTGTTGGCAATGAAGGAAAGGGACTTTCAAGACTTGTAAGAGAAAATTGCGATGGACTAATAAAAATACCAATGCTTGGCAAAATAAATTCATTAAACGCATCGGTAGCAAGTGCAATCGCAATATATGAAAGTCTAAGACAAAATGGCTTTAACTAAAAAAAATATAACCTATGTTGATGGCTATAACATAATAAATTCTTGGCCTGAATTAAATCATATAAAAGAAAATTCCCTAGAGCTTGCTCGTGAAAAATTAATAGACGAGATGGCAGAGTACGCATCCCTTTCAAATGAAAATCTTGTTGTGGTTTTTGATGCCTACAATTCAGACGGCGAAAAAGAAAATATATTTGAAAAATTAGGCATAAAAATAGTCTATACTAAAAAATTTCAAACGGCAGACACCTACATTGAAAAAATGACCAACAAATACGCCCGTCGCCACAATGTAAAAGTTGTAACCGACGATGGGCAAGTTCAATCACTTGCCTTTGAAAGAGGAGCAAGCAGGATTACAGCCCTTGAGCTTAGGAATGATCTTTTAAATAAAAGGGTAAAAATAAAAAGAAATCAAAAAAAAGATTTTTCAAATAATTTCAAGCAATTTCCCTTATCAGAAGATGTAATAAAAAAACTTGATGATATAAAAAAAGACTTGGAAAAATAAATGGTAAAGGTAGATAAATTCAATTTATAAAAATTCAAATCATTTTTATAAGAACTTGACTGCTTAGGCAGATCAATTATGGTGGTTATATGGATAAAATAGATTTTAATGACGAAGAAGTCTTTGAAAAATTTAAAGATTTTTTCGATGAAGATGATATTGATGAAAAACAAGCCCAAAAAATTTATAAGGGCTTAACAGAAGATGAAAAAGAAGAATTTGAACAGTTTTTGGAAGATGAAGAGCTGGAAATAGAAGAGGAAGAAGATAGAAAAAAAATTAAAAATTCTATCGTTGCAAGGCAAAGATCCGACATAATTAGACTTTCAGATTTAACAAATGAGCAAATTGTAGAACAATTTCAAGAAGGAAACCAAAATGCTCTTGGCGCCTTGGTAGACAAAAACCAAGGACTAGTAAGAAGCAGAGCCTCATATTTTTATCGCTCACACGGAAACGACCTTGAGCTTGAAGATTTGGTCCAATCAGGAATGCTTGGAATGATAAGAGCTGCAGAAAAATTCGACCTGACATTAGGATACAAATTTACAACCTATGCCTATAAATGGATTGATAAGGCAATAAGAAAAGCAATCAACAAAGAAGGTCACACAATAAGAATACCAGCAGGAAAATATTTAAAATTAAACAAATTAAAACAAATATTAAAAGCAAATCCAGAAGCAAGCGAAGAAGAATTATACAAGATTTTAAAACAAGAAGGAATCGACAAAAAACAAGCCGACGATTTATTTTTAATAAATAGAAATCAAGTAAATTCAACAAGCTTGAATATAAATTTAGATTCAGAAGATTCAACAGGCGATGAATTGATGGATATGGTAGGAGACGATTCAATCCCAGTAGACGATCAAATCCTAAAAAAAGATATGGAAGATTTCCTAATGAAAGCTTTGGATCAATTATCAGATAGAGAAAAACAAATAATAATTTATAGATACGGTTTGGATAACGAAAAACCAAAAACCCTAGAAGAAATAGGAACAATTTATAATCTATCCAGAGAAAGAATAAGACAAATAGAAAACCAAGCCCTAGGAAAACTAAAACAATACAGCGACCAGGATTGATAATCAGCTTAAAAATGTGCCAGTGGCACATTTTTAATGATTATCCCACGGACTATAACTAAGAATTAAATTATGCAAAATAAAATACGATGCTAGATTATTAAAAACTGAGTGATAATTAGCAGATAAATAGCTTAAAAATGTCCCTGTGTGGACATTTTTAATATTTATCCCGCGGACTAAAACAAGGAATTAAATTTCGAAAAATAAAATATTATGCAAAATCATTACAAAAAGAATGATAAGTTAGCGTATAATTAGCTTAAAAACGTGCCAGTGTGCACGTTTTTAATATTTATCCCACAAAGCTGGAAAAAAATTCTAAAAAATAAAATTAACTGACAATGAGAAAAAATTCTACTATTTAAAAACTTAGAAAGTGCTCGCACTTTCTTTTTTTGAAAATTTTTAAAAAATTCTATGAATAATTTGAAATTTTCTAATAAATAATTTTTATTTATTTTTATCTTTAAAATTTCAAATATTTTTTCTCCCCAGAGTAAATTTTAGATATATTTATTTAAAAATCAAATTTTGCTTTTGCTATTTAAAAAATCCCTCACATTTCATACATTTTTATTTCACAAAAAGCTCATATTTACTAACATACACCTATTAAGTTTGCTAAATTAAATCAATAAACTTTCTTGAAAATTTTTTGTTGACACTTTAGAAATATTTTGGTAAGATATGAAAATAATGTATAAAACAAAACTAATACAATATAAAAGATGAGGTATAAATTATGAAAAAACAAAAATTAGCAAAATACGCTATGGTGCTTGCTTTGTCTTCTAGCATTATTTTTTCAAATGGAAAAATGGTAAGGGCTGAAGAAAATCTTAATGTAAATTCTATAAATATGGATAGTAAGGAAGAAATTGAAAATAAAATTGAGCTTATTAAAAAAGAAATTGCTCAATTAGAAAAGCAATTGAATGAGAAATTAAAAGAAAAAGAAGAATTGCTTAAAGAAAAATCTGAACTTTCTAATAAATTATCCAAGAAAAATGACAAGTTGGCTAAGGAAATTGATGATTTAAAAAATAAAATCAAGGAACTTGAGGATAAAGAAGCTGAAAACCAAAAAATTCTTAAATCTTTTGATGAAAAATTAGCAAAAGCTAATGAGGAAAAAGAAAATTTAAGAAAAGCCCTTGAGAAAAAGGAAAAAGAAATTGAGGATGTAAAAAACTTTGATCCAGCAAAGGATAAGAAGACCCTTGAAGAAAGTATAGAAGAAGATAAGAAAAAAGAAAAAGAATCTTTGGAAAAAACAAAAGATTTAAAGGCGAATGTAGATAAGGAAAATGAAAATTTAACTAAGAAAACAAATGCTTATAATAGGGAAAACGCCCTTATTGAAAGATATGATTTAGATTTAGTTAAAGCTGAAAAGGACTTGTCTAAATTAAAAGAAGAAAAAGAGAAACTTAAAGAAAAAACTGACAAATCAAATATAGATAGGGCAAAAATTGAGGAAAAGATTGCAGAATTAGAAAAGAATAATGAAATCAATGAAATACTCAAAAAAGATGCCGAAGAAAAATATAATAAGGCTAAAGCTGATTTGGAAATAAAAAAAGCTGAACTTAAAAAAATTATGGATGAAAATCCAGATTATGATCCGGATTTAGATAGTAAAATTGATTCTAAAGAAAAAGAATTCAAAAAATTAGAAAGTGAAATTTCAAATTTTGATACAAAAATTCAAAATTTAAAAGGTCAAAAGGATAATAATTCTGAATTGATAAAACAAAAAACTAAGGAAATTGAAAGACTTGAAGGCGAAATAAATGCAGAAAAAACTAAGCTTGATAAGGTAAAGGCAGATCTTTCAAATTTGAATGATTCTCTTGAAAGAGCAAAGGCTGCAAAGAAAAATTATGAGAATTCAAAAAAAGATAATGCTGTCAATGCAGCTCAAACAGGCGAAAAAGTTCCTAATTTTGACAAAATATTTAAGGATATTGAAGCTGAAATTCAAGCTAAAAAAGCTGAACAAGCAAGTATAGAAGGAAAAATCAACCAACTTTCCAGCAAACAAAATGAAGAAAAAAATGCATCAAGTAATTTAAGCCTTGAAAATCAAAATATTGGTAAAGAAATTCAAAATTTAGAAGCAAGTGTTAATGATAAAAAAACCCAAGCAGGACAAGTACAAAAAGAATTAGATGGTTTGGAAAAACAACTTCAAAACAAGCCTTCAAAAGATTTACTTGATAAAATTGAAGATTTGAAAAAAGAAATAAAACTTCTTGAAAATAAAGTTGTGGGTGGAGAAACTGCTATTGGGATTGTAGAACAATCAAAAGAGATTTTTGAAAAAGGTTTAAAAGAAAACAAGGAATTAATAAAAGATTTTATAGCTTTAGATGAACTTGATAAAAAAATAGAGAAATTAGAAAAATACATTGAAAGTACAAAAGAGGCTAAAAAAGAAACTCAAAAAAGAGTTGAAGAACTTAAAAAGGCAAAAGAAGAACAAGAAAATCTTTTGGAAAAAGCTAAAAAAGATTTGCAAGTAGAAGAAGAAAATCTTAAAAATATTCAAAATAGCATTGAAGAAAAACAAAATAGATTAAAGGCTGTAGACAATAAAGACCAAGCAATTAAAGATCTTGAAGAAGAAAAAGCAAAAATTCAAGAAAAAATTGACGCAAATAAGAAAGAAATAGAAGAATTAGAAAAAGAAAAAAATGCTAGCAAGGCTTTAAGTGAAAAGACAGCAAATGAGATAAAAACTCTTAAAGAAAAACTCTTGAAATTAGAAGAAGAACAAAAGGCTGAAGATGAAAAAGAAAAAGAGTTAAGAGAAAAAATAAAAGAAATAGATGAAAAAATCAATGGTTTAGATTTGGAAATAAAAAATCTAAAAGCTGAAATTATTAAGAAAAGACAAATGTTAGCTGCTTTAGAACAAAAACCAATTGCTGATACAATTGATCCAATTCTTCCAAAAGATAGGGTAAAAGTTAAAAATTTAGAAAAATTAACAGAAAAAGAAAAAGAGGAAATTAAAAATAATATTGAGAAACTAAACAAGGATAATTTCCCAAAAGGAACACAAGTAGAAGTAGATGAAAAAGGAAATGTAAGTGTAACATATCCAGATAATTCTAAAGATACAATTAATGCTAGCGATTTGGTTGAGAAAATGGGACAAGCACAAAATAATAAAACAGATGCTCAAAATAATCCAGCAGTAATTCCAGCTAAGACTTTGGTTAAAGATAAAAATAATTTGACTGATAAAGAAAAAGCAGAAATTGCTAGTAAGGTTAAAAAATCAAATCCAAAGGCTATAAACATTGAAGTGACAAAAAATGGTAGTGTAACAATAACATATCCAGATGGTTCAAAAAATATGATTGATGGCTCTAAGCTTGTAAGTAAAAAAGCAAAAGAAATCACATCAAATTCTAAAAAAGCAAAACTTACACCAGCTAATAATAAAACAAAAAATGTCAAAACTGGAGTAGGTTCATCAGCAAGTATTTTGACAATCTTGGCAGGTTCTGTAGGCGGCCTATTTGTTTCTAAAAAAAGAAAAAATAAATAAATTCAATTTAACAGATGAAAACTTGGATAAGAATTTAAAAAATTACAAATAAAAATGGACTGTGCATTGCATAGTCCATTTTTAAATTTAAAATATTTTTATTAAATAAATTTTATTTGGAAAAATCCAACTTCATATCTCCATCTTTTATCCAGCCTATTTTTTTTATGAAATAATAAATTATTAAGGAAACTATGGCTGGAAGAATTATGTGCATAATTATTATTGTAAATAATAATTTTAAAAATGGGACATGGCCCATTGCTGTGAAAGTTGAAATTTGTCCTACCAAACCGCATGTTCCCATTCCTGCTCCTATTGGAGAATTTTCTAGTTTAAAAATTATTGTTGAAAATGGTCCTAGTATCGCTGAAGCAAGTATTGGTGGAATTAAAATTTTTGGATTTCTCATTATATTTGGCATTTGCAACATACTTGTTCCAAGTCCTTGAGCAATTAAGCCTTGGGTTTTATTTTCTTTAAATGAAATTACTGCAAATCCTATCATTTGACAACAACAACCAATTGTTGCAGCTCCTGCCGCAAGCCCCGAAAGACTTATGGTCATACAAAGAGCAGCCGATGAAATTGGAAGGGTTAAAACAATTCCTACAATTACTGAAACAATTATTCCCATTATAAAGGGTTTTTGTTTTGTTGCATCCATTATAATTATTCCGATTTTTGTCATAAGCGTTTGGATAAAAGGTCCTACTAAATTTGCAATCATTACTCCGACTAAAACCGTCACAACTGGAGTTAAAACTATGTCGATTTTTGTTTCTTTTGAAATTATTTTTGCAATTTCTACTGAAATTAATGTAGCTATAAAAACTCCCATTGGACCTCCCAATTTATTTGCGGCAAGTCCTACAATTGTTGATGAAAATAAAATCAACCTGTCAGCGTTTAAAGCGTAGGCGATTGATACGGCGATTGCAGGTCCTGTGGCTTCTTGGGCAAGAGGCCAAATTGTTTCTGACAAAAATTTTATGTCAAAAGATTTGCCGATTGTGTTTAAAATTGTTCCAACCAAAAGTGTTGCAAAAAGTCCGAAAGCCATTGAGCCTAGGGCATCAATAAAATAAACTTTTGCCGATAAACTTATTCCTTTTCTTTTTAAAAATTCTTTCATTTTTTCCTCCTAATCATTAAAAACTATTTTATTATATAAATTATTATTTGTAAATATTCACAATAATCGTTCATCTTCTTATATTTATTTAATTAATTTGTATTTTGTCAAACAATTATATATTTTGAAAATAAAATTAAAAACCAAGAAGTTTTAATTGACTATAAAAATTAAAAATATATTCTTTATATTTTTGCTTATAAAATTTGATAGAAAATTCAATTAATATTGGTATAATTTTTAAAAAAAGGAAGTGAATTATGGAAAAAGAAAAACCATTTATTTATATAGATACAAATTTTACTTTATCAGAAATTTTGATGCTTAAAATGGCATTTAATTCTAATGAATTTGAAATTGTTGGAATTTCTTCTGTAAGCTCTTTTATGGATTCGAAATTTGCCGCAAAAAATATTCTTTCTATGGCAAATATGGAAGATTTAATTTTGCCAATTTGTGAGGGTTCATCTTCAAATTTAAAAAATCAAGAAATTTTGATTAGAGGAGAAAATTCTTTGATTTTTGACAAGACAAAAGATTATTTATCTGATGCAAGTCCTGAAGATTTTTTATATGATTTGGCGAAAGATTGTGGAAGACTTGATATTATTGCGACAGGTCCTCTTACAAATATAGCAAAAGCAATAATAAAATATGATGATTTTATTTCATACATTGACCATATTTTTATTTTGGGTTCAAATTTTTCTTCTGGAGATATTACAAAAAATTCAGAATTTAATTTTTTTACCGACCCAAAGGCTACAAATATTGTTTTGAAAGAAGATATTGAAACTTTTATTTTGCCAATAGATATTTCGAATTCATTGACCTTGCCTGATGAAATTTTGAAAAAATCAACTTCTGATCCTGTTTTTGAAAATATCAAAAATCTTTATAAATTTTATCCGAAAAATGAAAGAGAAATCAAAGCTGCAATCTTAATTTATATGGTTTTGAAACCACAAGCATTTATTTTTGAAGAAAAAGCTATCAAGGTAAATGAAGATTTTGATAGGGGAAGTATAGTTGAAATCAATTCAAAAAATAAAAAATATATAGCAAACAGAGTAAATGAAGATACATTTTTTGATTTTTTATTTGATAGGCTTGGCTTATGAAATTAAAAAAACCGGGACAAAGAATTTTCAAAACAGCTTTGGCTGTATTTTTATCTTTTACATTTTCGCATTTTAGATCGGCAAATGCCTTGCCATTTTATTCTGCCATAGCTGCTATAATTTGTACAAAAAATGACGTAAACGGCTCAATTGATATTGGATTAAATAGGATTTTGGGAACGTGCATTGGAGGCTTTGTTGGATTTTTATATCTTTTATTTGTTAGGAAAAATTTTACAAATGATATAGGAAATTATTTTTTGATTTCTATAATAATGGCATTTTTAATTTGGATTTTATCATCAATGGATAAGCCAAATGCAATTTCTATTATGTGCATTGTTTTTGCATCTGTTTCAATAAATCATTATGGAGAAAATTTTGGAGCTATAAATTTTGCCCTAAATAGAACTTTGGATACATTGGTAGGAGTTGTAATTGCTATTTTGGTAAATTCAATTGATTTTGAAATTTTAAAATATATTAAATACAAAAGACAAAAAGATGAGAGATAAACTCTTGTCTTTTTTTAATCCACTTTTCTATGGTAAAATAGTAATGAATACATTTTGTATTTAAAAAATTAAGGAGTACGTATGCTAAAGGTAGAAAGATTAAGTAAAAGTTTTGGCGATCTTCTTGCTTTAAATCAACTTGATTTTGAAGTAAAAGATGGAGAACTTTTTGGAGTTATAGGACAAAATGGCGCTGGAAAGTCAACACTTTTTAGGTGTATAATGAACTTTTATTCAAAATATGATGGCAAGATTACTTATAATGGGAAAAAATTTTCAAAAGTTCCTTTAGAAAAAATTGGATTTTTGCCAGAAGAAAGATCTCTTGATTCAAAAAGAAAAGTTGAAGATCAAATAAGATATTTTGCCAAATTAAATAAAATGAATAATATTTCTGATGATAAATTGAAAGAATGGTTTGAATATTTTGAAATTGATGGAAAATTATCGTCAAAAATCAAGGAACTTTCAAAAGGAAACCAACAAAAAGTTCAACTTCTTTGTGCTTTAATTTATAAGCCTGAGTTTGTAATTTTGGATGAGCCTTTTTCAGGTCTTGATCCATACAACATCAGACTTTTGGAAAAAATAATCAAAGATGTAAACAAAGAAGGAACGACAATTATGTTTTCATCTCACAATATGGAAAATGTGGAAAGTCTTTGCAAAAAATTGATAATGCTTAAAAAAGGAAATATAGTTTTAAATGGTTCGCCACAAGAAATTAGAAATTCTTACGAAAGAAAGAAAATTGTAGTCGAATCAAGCGAAGATTTATTTTTCTTAAACGATGAAAATATAGAAATGATTAGCCAAGACGGTAATAAGTGGACTTTTATTTTAAAAAATGAAGATTACGCAAAAGTTATTTTCAAAAAAATTGTAGATAATATTGGCTTTGTTCCATATTTTGACCAATCGCCTCCTACATTAAATGAAATTTTTGCAAGAAAGGTGGAAGAAAATGAATAGATTTATGACTGTATCAGTTGATACTTTAAAAAAACACCTTAAATCGCCTACTTTTTGGATTATGGTTCTTATGCCTTTTATTATGGCGGTAGTTATTGGAATAATTTCCTACATTTCTTATTCAACTAAAACTCCAGACACAATTGCAGTTGTAACGGAAGAAAAATACAAGAAAAATTTCCATAATAATCCTATGGTAGATTTTGAATTTAAAGAAAAAAATGAGGCGAAAAAAGCTCTTGATAACAAAGATATTTCAGCTTATCTTGAAGTGAAAAACAAAGACGGACTTTTAAATTTTGATTATTATGGAGATACAACAGCAAAAACTCCAATGCTTGTAATAAATTCTTTGGCAGAGTCCATGCAAAGAAAAGAAAATTTAAAAAATTCAAATATTGACGCCAAGCAAAATGCGATAATTAGCCAAAAACCTGTGGTAAATCTTCACGAAATAAAAGATAATTTAAAAAATCCAGGAAATATGCTAGCCCTATTTGCTACAATTTTTGTAATGTATTTTGTTTTAATTTTTTATTCACAAATAATAATGCAAGATATTGCAGTTGAAAAAGGCACAAAAATGCTAGAATTTATTTTCTCATCAGTAAAAGCTGGCACTTATATGGCTGGAAAAATTTTTGGAACAATTCTTGCTATGCTAGTTCATTTTGGAATTTATTTAGCCTTGGGACTTGTTGGATTTGCCATAATTAAATTTACAGGATTTTACGAAAAAATAAAAACGATGCTAGGATTTAATATTTCTGAAATTTTTGAAGGAATAAATTATAAATTAGTTGGAGAAATAGTTTTATTTATGGTTTTGGGATTGATTTTATATATAATCCTTTCAGCTATGCTTGGATCTTTGGTACAAAAGCAAGAAGATGCAGGAAAAATGGCAACACCAATTATGCTAATAATTATGTTTTGCTATTTTATTTCCACATCATTTGTAGGAAGTGAGCCAAATAATTTTATAAAAATCCTATCCTACATCCCATTCTTGTCAACATTTTTTATGCCAATGAGATTAATCTACGAAAACGCAAGCCTTTTACAAGGAATGATTTCCCTAATAATTTTGTTAGTAGGAATTGTTTTAATGTATATAATCGCAGCAAGAGTTTACAAGAAAAATATCCTAAATTATTCAACAAATAAATTGTTTGGAAGAGAAAAAAAATTAAAAATTAAAAAGAAAAATAAATAAAAAACTGGATGTTGCAAATTGTAAATTACTATCGTCCTATTATCATAGATTTTTTAGAAGTTTCGTATTAAGCTTATCGGTTTATTTATGCGAAACTTCGTTATGATTTTCTATCATAATATTGGAACGATTTAATAATTTTGCAACATCCTTTTTTATTTTTAAAATTTTTAAATTTTTGCCTTTATAACCATCAAATCACTATCATTGATTGCCTTTAAGGCGTGCATTTCATTAGGATCCATAGATATTATATCGCCAGGAACTATAATCTCATTTCCATTTTCTCCAACGAAATCAACCTTGCCCTTATAAATTACAACCACCACATTTTTATCTGACTTATGGCTTGGAATTTCTTCACCTTTTTTGATTTGAAGGTGGGTAATTTGTAGTTTGTCTTCGTCTAACAAGTGTTCAAATTTACCATCTAAAATATTTGCACTTAATTTTTTCATAAAGCCTCCTTATTATTTTTCCAAGATATACTTATCCATTTTGTATAATATTTTTTATTTTTTGTAAATTCTATAATTAATTCCACCAACAAGGTCAACTGCGTAAGGGGAATTATCAAAATATCCTTTCAAAAATTCATACCTATATTCATGGTATGGAGAAATTTCTTCTTTTAATTCAAAACCATTTTTATTAATTTCAAAAGCTTCGTGGTGATCGTGGCTGTGACCTCCTTCACAAGTATTTGAAAGAGAATCTTCTGGATTTATAAAATCTTTGAAATATTTTTCGTGAGTATTTACATTTGTAATTAAAAATAAATCTCCATTTTCATCTATTGTTGCAGAAAGTCCGTTATCACAAGGCATTCCATCAAGGAGCATCATGTTTAAATCTTGAAAAATTTCATTATAATCAGAGAAATTTTTCCCTTCTCCTTGTTTTTTTCCAAAATCAAATAATTTTTCTTTTGTATTTTCGCTATTTTTTATTGCATAGGCAAGTCTATTTTCTACAACATCAATTTTTGAATCAAGCCAGCCGTGAATATTTTCTTGGTCGATTAAATTTTCCAAATTATCAGTTGAAACTGGTTTAATTTTTTCGTCAATTTCTTTTGTATTGCCATCTAAAAGAAAATTTGTAATTTTATCTTGAAATTTTATTTTTTCATACATCATATAATGTATTGGTCCTAAAAATTCGCTCATCTATAACTCCTTTTTGTTTTTAATTTATTATATAAAAAATTCAAATTAATTTCTGTAACTCATGTTACATTTTTAATTTTATAGAAAAAAATTGAATTTTAAATTTGAAAATGGATATTTATAAAACATTTTATAGAAAAATGATATATTTACACATTTTCCTTTGTATTATATAATTAGTTTGTGATAGAAAAACGTAGAAATAAAAATAGGAGGACTAATGAATAAATTATCTACAAAAAAACTTACATATACAGGACTTTTTATAGCCTTGGTATTTATTTTTTCAGCATTTTTTCAAATACCACTCAAAACGCCAATGGGAGATACAAGATTTCATTTAGGAAATGCCTTTTGTCTTTTGGGAGGAATAATTTTAGGACCAGGACTTGGAGGACTTGCAGCAGGAGTTGGTTCTGCAATTTTTGATTTAACAAATCCACTTTATTTTGCATCAGCACCATTTACATTTATAAATAAATTTATGATGGGCTTTGTGGCAGGTTTGATTTTTCACAAAACAAAAATAAAAAATGAAAAAGCAAAAGCAGCTCTTGCAGGATTTTTTGGACAAATAACTTATATTATTCTTTATTTGTTATACACTTTTATAAAAAATAAAGTTGCAATGGGATTGTCATTTGAAGCAAATATGGTAGAAGTTGTACAAAAACTTGGAGTTTCTTCAATAAATGGAGTTATTTCTGTAATAATAACAGCTATTTTTGCAATGGCACTTTTAAAAAGAGTAAAAATGGACTAGAAATAGTCCTTTTTTAAATGCAGATTTTTTTATTTTTTAAGCTTAATGTTTTTCTATGATTTACTAAATTACAATTAATTTTTAATACTTCGTTACTAAGGGGACAAATTAGGGGACTTCCGATTGTCCCCACAATTTTTCCCCTTAAACCCCTTTCAACGAACCCCCTTAACCGGCCCTTGCAGGGAGCAAAAATCAGAAAGAAACTAAAGTTTCTTTCAGTTTTTAAATTGATTATCCAAATTTAATAAAGATATAAGCCCAAAATAAATAAATTCTAAGTTCAT